>JAJYAA010000042.1 GCA_021779755.1 bacterium
CTTACTATCGGTTGCGACAATTTCGTCGGTCGTCGTGTCAGTATGAACGGTGATTTTGCCATCATCGACATATTTCTGAAGGTCCTCTTGCAGCACTTCACTAGCTTTGATGTGACTGCGAACTAGTAGGTCAATATGTGACGTGAAGCGCGTCAAAAAGATTGCTTCTTGTACGGCTGAATTACCGCCACCCACCACAGCCAATCTCTTGTCGCGATAAAAAGCGCCATCGCACGTAGCACAATAATGAACACCACGCCCATAATATTCAGCTTCACCTGGTACGCCAATTTTGTTATAGTCACTACCTGTAGCGATCAAAACAGCCTTAGCTTTAACTTCCTTGCCATCAACAACAACAACTTTATAATCACCCTCATCACACACTGCTGATACATCACCAAATTCGATATGAGCACCAAACCGCTCGGCTTGTTTCTCGAGTTGACTAGCTAGTGTCATGCCTTCAATGCCATCAGGAAAGCCTGGATAATTATCGACCATATCTGTAATCGCAGCCAAACCGCCAATTGCGCCTTTTTCAAATAAAACCGTGTCAATATTTTCTCTGGTAGTATAGACAGCGGCGGCTAGTGAACTAGGACCGGCCCCAATCATTACTACGTCTCGAATTGCATTATCTGCCATACCCTGACCTTTCTTTTTACATACTTACTATATTATATATAGTGTTATGGTTATTTAGCAAGACGCTATATGTTGTATTATTATGCGCTCGTCTTGGTGTTATCGATCTTGTGAATCTCGACAATAAATTCAAGCGGAGCATTAGCCGGGATAACACCCGAACCAGTCTCACCGTAAGCTTTGTCGGCAGGTATTATTAAGCGCACAACGCTGCCGACCTTCACGCCAGTCAGTCCATCAGACCAACCTTGAATAACACCGTTTAACGCAAACGTTACAGGGGCATCATCTGCCGACTTCTTTTTACTACTATCGAATATCTTGCCGTCCGACGTCCATCCGAAGTAACTAGCATTAATCGAATCTGATGACTTCACGACATCACCGGTGCCTTGGACTAACACTTCACTTTTTAGTGCTGTGACTGATGCTGGATCAAATGCTACGGCGCTGTAACCAGGCAATGCCTCGGAATTATCAGCGTTAGTCTGCGCAGCGACCTGTTGCTGCTGTTTATAGGCCGCAAGTTGAGCAGCCTGGTCTTTGGCTTGTTGGGCCTGATCGATCTTGGCATTGTCATTCGCCAAAATCACCACCACAAACGACCCAATAGTACCAATCGTCATTACGATAGCAATAATCCATATTCCAATTCTCTGCGCTCTGTCTTTTGACGCCATATCTAATTTATCCCCTTATTGTCTCTAATACTTATTTATCATTATAGCAAATTAAGTAAGCTGAGCTATATAACCGTAGCGCCAGTGTCAGCCATTACGCTATCTGTCACAACCTTGACGACTCCATTCGCCTCGTCGCCCGTTAGTGTATGGTCATGCGCAGTCAACTTAAGCCTAATTGTGATGTTTTTTGTCGCAGCATCCTCAGGCTGGTAAAGATCAACTGGCGACACCTCAACTCCAGGACTAGCATTTATTAACGCATGCTCAACCGCAACGATAATTTGACGGTATGTTATTTGTGAGTCAACCTGAAAGCAAATGTCGCGCTCGGTACTAGGATAACGGCTTAGTGGCACATAACTAGGCTTGAGCTCACAGACGGCCGCAAACAAACTGCCGGCGTCAATTTCGAATCCAGCGACAAAGCCTGGTAATTTGAAACCACGGCCAACGCTTTTTTTGTATTCTCCCACGATTCCCAAATTATTACCCTGTGCGTCCATGACCCAGGCGCTACGTCGTACTTCAAACGGTGCCGTTTGTGGCTGGTTTGTATCACTAGTTATAGCCTCGAAGGACAGTGTGAATCCAAGGTTCGAGGCCAGATACTCTAGAACCGCTTTTGCATGATAAAACGCGGCGCCTGATTGCTGTTTATTGTCTGCAAGCGTCAAGGCTATCACATCACGCTCAACCGGCACACCCTCATCTGTCAAACCAGCACTTTTTGGATGAACTTTGTTGATTTCAAAAATCGCAAAATTATCAAAACCCTGTTTAATATTTGGATGGATTAGCCCGAGTAAGCTGGGCGTCAATGATTGGCGATAATACTGCAGGTCGGGGCTAATTGAATTGATAATTCGATACGAATCATCAACTTTTTGGCCAACTTTTGTAATCACATCACCGTGCACAAAGCTATATGTCAGAACCTCGTTCGCACCAGATCGCACCAATAGGTGGCGTATATTTTCGCGCAAATCATCAAACGGCGCAGGCCTAATGGCGCTAAAGTCTCGCAGCGGCAAGGTGGGCATAATTGCATCAAAGCCACGCAGACGACCGACTTCCTCGATAACATCCTCAACAATATGGATATCGGCACGCCAGTAAGGTGCAGCAACAGCCAGCGTTACATCATCAACCTCGACAGAGGCAAATTCAACCGACCTAAGGATAGTGTCGATTTCGGTCAGACTCAGACTCGTGCCGAGTACTCCGTTCACACGATTAGCCGTTAGGGTGATCGGCTTATTAGCATACTCTTCGCCCCTAGCTTCGGCTATTTCACTAACCTGTTTGGTGCCCGCCCATTCGCCCATCAGCCGCACCGCTTCAGCTAAAACTGGAGCCGCTAATTCCGATGGTTGACCCTTTGTAAAACGCGTAATGGCTTCGCTAAAAATGCCATGACGCATTTGCGTCGCACGTAATTTGTATAAATTAAATGTCGCGCTCTCAATAATGATATTCTTGGTACTATCATCAATAACTGTGTTTAGACCACCCATAGCGCCAGCTAGTCCAACTGCAATATCACCAGCTGCAATCACGATATCGTCCGACGATAACTCGACAGTCCTACCGTCAAGTAGCTCTAGCTTTTCACCGTCCCTACCGGCGCGTACATGAATGTCAGCCTTTCCGCCAGCAAGCGCAACGAGCTTGTCGTAGTCAAACGCATGTAATGGTTGGCCGGTCAACATCATCAAATAGTTAGTCACGTCAACTACGGCATTAATCGGTCTAACGCCAACTCTAGATAAATACGTCTGCACTTCAAGCGGCGACTGTCGATTAGCGTCAGCTTCCGACAAGACAACCGCCTGGTAGCGAGCGCTCAGCGACGGATCATCAATCACAACGCATGGAGCCTCTTTTGCACCGTCAACATTATCATAGGTAGGATCTAGTTGAGCCAGCCATTCCGGGGTCACGAACGTCTTACCCTGAATGGCCGCAACTTCTCGAGCAAAGCCAATAACACCAAAGGTATCCGGTCGATGCGTGAGTGATTTATTTTCAATATCAAGCAGGTAGTCATTTAGGTCGTACACGTCAGCAAATGCCGTACCGACTGCGACGTCTCGATCAATTTCCAATATCCCAGTATGATCATCGAATAGGTCAAGCTCTTTGGCGCTCGCCAACATACCATTGCTAATAACTCCTCGAAGCTTTTTGGCAGACAGAATAAACGGCTCATCGTCGCCAAAACTCTCTGGCACAGTCGAAGCGGGCGGTAACCAGGCAGCTAACATACCGGCTTTCACATTAGGCGCACCGCAAATGACCTGAACGAGACCGTTTTCATCGCGATCAACGTCAGAACGGACGCCGCCATCGTCGATTTTGGTTAAATTCAAATGGTCTGTGCCCTCAAGTGACGCGCATTCAATGACTCGCACTACCAAAACATCCTTGTACTTTTCACTTAAATCGACAACATTCTCAATCTCGACCAGGCGAGCACCAACCAGGGTCGTTAATTTGTCGATCGACAGCTCAACATCGGTGAATTTCTTTAACCAATTTACAGATATAATCATGACTTAAACTTTCTTAAAAACGCTAGCTTACCAGCTTCGAAATGACGCAGATCTTCGATGCCGTATTTCAACATCACCAAACGCTCCACGCCACCACCCCAGGCAAAGCCTTGATACTTTTCAGGATCGATATCGGCAGCCCTTAAAACGTTAGGGTGGATCATGCCACAACCCAACATCTCTAACCACTCGCCAGGCTTGCCGCCGAGGGTAGCCGGTTTTTCAATAGCAAATTCAAGCCCAGGCTCAACAAAAGGGAAGTAGGCAGGTTGGGTTTTAATTTTTAATTCCTGACCATAGTACACTTCAAAGAACGCCCTTAATGTTCCGAGCATATCACCGAGAGTGGCCGTCTCGCTGACGAAAACGCCCTCACATTGATAAAAGGTATGCTCATGCGTGGCATCCACATCCTCATTGCGAAACACGCGTCCATAACTAATCGCCGCAATTTGCCCACCAGATTCAAGCTTTGCTTTGCCGTCTTTTAGGATACGATGTTGCATAGTGCTGGTGTGAGCCGGTGGTATAAAATTTTCTTCGGTTCGAAAAGTATCATAACCATCACGCGCTGGATGATTTTCCGGAAAGTTTAGTGCACCAAACATATGAAAGTCATCGTCAATTTGGCGTGACTCGATTGCCGCAAACCCCATACGCGTAAAAATATCTATCACCACCCTCAACTCTTTGGTTAGTGGATGTTGTGTACCATATTGAGTAGGCAGTAGTCCTGGCGCATGTGAATTGACATCCCACGGAGCAGTGACATCAATAGGTTCAACCGCAGCATTCTCAAGCTCAGCCTCGCGCAGTTCTATCGCCTGCACTAAATTAAGTTTTAAATTGTTCACTTGCTTGCCGTACCCACCTCTCTCGGATGGATCGAGCTTTGTGATCTGATTGTATAGTTCCTTAAATTCAGGAGCCTTCAAAACATCGCGTGGAGCGTCGCTGGTATTCACCTTTGCCAGTAGAGCCTGGCTAATGTCATCAATGCTTTGCATAACTGTTATATATTATACGTCAAAATAGCGACTACTCAGTTAATTATCTAAAAGATTAGACACAATTGTGTCCATTGTCGCATAATTTTTGCCTCGCCTACTTTACGACGTACAAAAATACTACGAGAACTGCGAGAGCCAAAACAACAAACGCCAAACTCAGCCATAGCCATAAACGAACCGACTTTTTAGATGGCGCAGCTACACTAGCAGTGGCTGTATTTTCGGTTGGCGTTGTCGAAACAACATCAGTTTGTACGGGTGATGGGGGAGTCATAGGAATTACTGGTTGTACGGCCGGCTGCTCGCCTACCACGGGGGCTGTTGTGATTGATTCGGCTGCGGCAACTGGCTCTGGTGTTGGCGCCATAGTCGGCTGCGTAGCACCAAGGTCGGGGGTTTGGTACGTCGGCTCAACAGTTGGCTCTTGTCCACCAAGTTGTTGATTCTCATCTGTTACTGGTGTTGGTGATTCTGATTGCTGATATGGGTCCATAGTTTTATCTCCCTTATGGTTAACTTTATTCTAGCTTGTCATACTGGATATAGTCAACCATACAACAATACCGACCGCAGCCACGGTAATCAGCACCCAAACCCAGGCCAAACTTGTCGTCTG
>JAJYAA010000043.1 GCA_021779755.1 bacterium
GGTCGACAAACGTTTTGATGATTTAACAAATCTCATCGATAGCTATGCTAGTAAAATCGATACTTACGCCCAAGAAATAGCCTTTATGGATCACAAGATTAATCGATTAGAGAAATATATCCAGGTACTTGCCGACAAGGCGGGGATTGATCTGGATACGATTCACATTTAGAACCCACCTAATAAGGGCTAGTGTACTCACGGCTGAGGTACAGGCCATAGATTGCCTGGGTATAACAGATCATAATCTTGCGGCAGCTGGCTCCGTCAAACGCCCCGTAGGCCGTAAAAGCTTTGGTTTTAGCACTGATATCGTCCTTGTTGGTGATATTAGCAGGCAGGCCACGAATAGGATAGCCACGGTAATATGTAATTAAAGGCAACTTTTGAGGATGTTGCTTAATATAAGCTTTGTAGGCAAGTGTTGTGAAACGAGCAACGTTAATATGGTCACTGTGATCGTGGTTGGCGGTGCCGGCGTTGCTACTTTGGGATCTGATCAGGGTTGGCTGAAAGGTCTGCATAAAGCTAACTAGGGTTTGCACGAGCTGTGCCGAGGTGTATGACGATGTCTTGTCGACAGTCTCAATCGTCTGAATTTTACCAGAGTAAAGCTTTTCCAGGCTTTGGTGCGAGGTACTATTAAAACCATTGCCCCGCAAGTTACCGTCGGGTATGTGCAGGAATATGAGCGTGACTTTGTGGTTACCGCTCGGGTTAGCGATTGTTGCTAACTGGCCGCCGGGTAGTTTGATAATTTGTTCGTTCCATGATTCGCCAGGCTTGCCCAGCATACTGTCATAGGCTGTTTCGGCGCCCTTTTGACGGCTCAGCCAATAGACGTTATCGCGGCCGTCGTCACCCGCGGTAAAGTAGACAGTTCGGACGCAATTGCCAGCTTGAATGTCGTGCAGCAAGTCTGGACTCATGAACAGCAGGTCGTCATCTTCGTGCGCAATAAAGTCCACCGATGTTGGTTGGGTGCAAGTTGGGTTTGGTATACTCTTTAGGCTATATGGTATCGTTGAATTGAAAAACAGCGAGGTAATTGCCTTGTCTTGCAGTAGGTAACTGGCCATTATGCGATTGGTCTTTGCGCTGTGGATGAGTGATCCCGCCAGCGACCAAGCGACCAGAATAACCAATAACAACAAGATTGTTATTAGAGGGTGTTCGCGGGCTTTTTTGATGTGTAAATGCTTTATCATGACATAAACCACTAGATGGCTGTCTATATTGTAGAACAAGTTGGATGAGTTCGGTTATATTGGCGGTATATTGCACGCCTGTTCATCGAACGTAATGGTACTACAACTTTCGACTCGCACTCAACTAGCTTTATAATATATAATCAATAGTCTACACGTATAATAAGCCGACTGGAGGAGACATGCCGGAGCTACTGAACCAATTAACGAACCTGGATATTCACGCAAACGTAGAAAAACAACAACTCGTTCATGATGTGCAAGAAGCGATTCTAGCGAATAACTACAACATTGTTGAGTTAGATGATAAAAGACCATGGGGTGCCTATTTCAGGTTTGATAGCGATGAGGCTGATCGGTTTGTCGAGGAGTTTTTCCCTGGTCTTGATGGGACCGAAGCGCGCCTTGGTGATGATAGTCTTGAGTTAAGTCCAAAAATTCTGTTGGCTTCACCCGACCAAAGGCTTAGTTGGCAATATCATAATCACAGAGCGGAACGATGGTCATTCTTAACCCCTGGCTTTTATTATAGAAGTTTGACCGATACTGCCGGTGAATCGCGTAGTGCAAATCCCAGTGAGGTTGTGCAATTTGCTAAAAAGGAGCGTCACCGTTTGGTTGGAGCCGTCGCGGCCTATACATTAGTGGCCGAGATATGGCAGCACACCGATCGTAATATGCCGTCTACTGAGAGCGACATAGTCCGCGTTCAGGATGACTACGCCAGAAATTAGGCAACGCAACATGGTGTATAATAATACATACCTAAGAAGTACATAATTGAAAATTTAAAAGGATATATTTATGGCTGATGTTAAAAAACGAGCATTAATTACTGGAATTACCGGGCAAGATGGTGGTCATCTGGTCGAGCTTCTGCACGAAAAGGGATACGAAATATACGGTATTATTCGTGGTCAGCATAACCCACATAAGGCTCGTGTTGAACAAGAATTTCCTTACCTAAATCTCATAGAAGCTGATTTAACGGACACGTCGTCGCTTGTTCGCGCTGTTGAGGTTTCGAAGCCAGATGAAATATATAATCTTGGCGCAATTAGTCACGTTGGTTATTCTTTTAAAAACCCACAGCTAACCGCCGATGTTACTGGCAAGGGCGTGTTAAATCTACTCGAAGCCGTCCGTATGGCGGGCTTCGAAAAGACAGCTCGTATCTACCAAGCTTCGACATCTGAAATGTTTGGTGGCCTGGAATACAACCAGCCAGAGGGTGGTTATACTGAAGAATCCTCTTTTCATCCACGTAGTCCGTATGGTGTAGCCAAATTATACGCTCACTGGATATCTCGTAATTATCGAGAAAGCTACGGCATGTTTATTTCGTGTGGAATTCTATTTAACCACGAAGGCGATCGTCGTGGCCTGGAGTTTGTAACCCGCAAAATTACTAATGCTGTTGCGCGCATTAAACTTGGTAAACAAGAGTTTATTACGCTTGGCGATTTATGGCCAAAGCGCGACTGGGGCTATGCTGGCGACTATGTAGAGGGTATGTGGCGCATGCTACAACAAGATACGCCAGATGACTTCTTGCTCGCGACAGGTGAAACTCATTCCATCGAAGAATTCCTTGATCTCGCTTTTAAAGAAATTGGTATCGCAGACTGGCATCCATACGTCAAGCAAGATCCTCGTTTCATGCGTCCCGCAGAGGTTGATGTATTGTTGGGTAATCCTGCGAAGGCCGAAAAAGTGCTAGGATGGAAGCGAAAAGTTGATTTTCCTGAACTTGTTAAACTTATGGTCCAGCACGATCTTGATTTAGAATCGAAGTAGCGTCCCCGTGGCCCCAGACATTCACGACACGCATTGGAAACGATTATCCAGATCTATTTTGGTCGATACGCGATTTCTAAAGGTCTATAATGACCGTGTTCAGATGCCGACGGGCCACGTAATTGATGACTATAGTGTCGTTAGTATGCCTAGCGGAGTTGTTATTGTTGCCACGGACCAGCAGGACAGGTTGATTACGCAGTTTGAGTATAAATATGCTATCAACAAGACTATTTTGAATTTACCTTCTGGGAGTGTGGAAGGCGACGAGCCGGTGCTTGAGGTTGCGGCGCGCGAGCTATTAGAAGAGACGGGATATATTGCCGACGACTTAGTATTAGTCCAAACAGTCTACGAATATCCTTCGAAAGCCGATCACGTTATACATATTGTACGCGCTAACGGCGCCTACCGGGCGCGCGACGTACAGCACGAGGCAACTGAGACGATTGGACCTGTGCACCTAATTACGGCCGACATGAAGGACTATGGTGGGGTGTTTGATACTACCTATAACATTACGGCCCTAGCCTTGACCCTACCGGCTTATTTGAAGCAATAGGTGTGTAGCCTGGTTCAAGGCTGAGACTGAACGAAGTCAATTACCGTTTGATGAATGTCGATCAGCGGCACCCAGTCTAACTCGTTTTTTAGGCGTGATGCGTCGCCAATAATTTCCATAGCATCAGTTGGCCGAATTAACGACGGATCTGTCTCGTATTTCATATTAGGTAGTTTTATTGTGGCCTTTAGTTCGTCTAATATTTCTCTGCCAGACAAACTTACGCCAGAACAAATATTATAGATAATGTGGTCTAATTTTGGCGCAAGCGCAAGCTTGCTATAAGCTCGTGCAATATCGCGTACGTCGGTATAATCACGACGCGTCTCTATGTTGCCTGTTTGGATTGTTTGGTTATCTGATTCAATCCTAGAGAGACGGCCGTAGAAGTCCGGCAGGATAAATCCTTGTTTTTGACCGGGTCCGATATGGTTAAAAGGTCGCGCCACAACACAGTCGAGACCACGATTACGATAATAGGTAACTTGATTTTCGTTCAAAATTTTACTGACTGCATAGGGTGACGAAAAGCCAACCTCGCCAGTCTCGCTGATGGGCATTGACTGATTTGGGCTATATATAGCGCCACTACTGACAACAACAATACGGGGCTTTATGGTCTGTTTTAAGTAATATTCACATAAATGTGTGACCATAGCGCTGTTGATATTAATGTATTTCTGGGGATTGTCAAATGAAGGCCCGACGGCGGCAAGACCAGCTAGGTGAATAACAGCCGTAACATTTGGAATATCAGGCCAGGTTGCAGACAAATCGCTTTGATAGTACGAACTGACAATCTCGGTAATATCCGAGTCGACAGCCGCATCTAAACCAATGCCAATGACTGCAATTCCCACACTGTCTAATTCCCGTGCAAGATGGTGCCCAACGAAGCCGTTGATGCCAGATATAACCACTTTTTGCTTTATCATTATCCCAGTATAGCATTGCTTTAGACAGAAGATATATCTATAATAGGCAACATTATGGTTACCCTCCAACAACTTAAAATACGTTATCATTATTCCTTTATCCTTCTAAAGGAATTAGTAATAACAGATTTTAAACTTCGCTATAAAGGCTCATTTTTGGGCTATATATGGACACTGCTTCGCCCGCTTGCACTTTTCGCTATACTTTACGTCGTGTTTGTTTATTTCCTAAAAATTGGTGCGGATATTCCGCATTATGCTGTCTATTTACTATTAGGGATAGTGCTGTGGAATTATTTTACAGAAGTAACAATGAATGGCATTTCGGCTATTGTTGGTAAGGGTGACTTGCTTCGCAAGCTGTACTTCCCCCGTTACGTCGTCGTTGTATCTGGGTCGTTTTCTGCGCTCATTAACCTAACTATTAACCTGGTTGTTGTGAGCTTCTTCATGGTAGTGAGCGGTACTCCATTTACATTGAATGCCCTTTGGCTATTACCGTTAATTATTGAGTTGTTTGTTTTTGCTCTTTCGATCGCCTTCCTATTGAGTGCCCTATATGTGAAATTTAGGGATATAAATTATATATGGGAGTTTGTATTGCAGGCTGGTTTTTACGCAACACCGGTATTGTACCCAATGTCACTGGTTGTAACGAGATCTCCGTTGATAGCAAAAATCATGTTATTGAATCCAGCAGCACAAATCATACAGGATGCTC
>JAJYAA010000008.1 GCA_021779755.1 bacterium
GGCCATCAAGCCGGCGATCGCGCAGTTGCCCAGACAATATTACAAACACATAGCCTATCGGCAGACGACTATTTTAAATTATGGCCGCACGACAAACACTACTTTTTTTCAAACGACAAGACTGCCTTTATAGCGTACGGACTTAGCAAAAGAACGGCTATTATACTTGGTGATCCAGGCGGTGACGTCAAGCAGTTTAGGCAAACCCTCCATGAATTTGCAGAGTTTGCACACAAAAATGGCTGGTTGATTGCATGCATAAACAGTACGACTTTATCTGGTAGTGTTTACGACGAGCTAAATTTCAATAAGTTATTTATCGGTAACGATGCAATTATTCAGACCAAGCAGTTTATCAAAACCGAAACCAGGTCAAAACACTTTCGCTATGTTACCAACCGAGCGCTTAAAGATGGGTTACAGACTGAGTTTTGGCACCACCCCAGCAAACAGCAATTTGAACAGCTCGCCATTGTATCAAATTCATGGCTCGGACGCTCAGGCAGACGTGAATACGGCTTTTTTATGGGCTATTTCGACGCTCATTATTTGCAAGATAGCCAAATCATAGTCCTGAAGCAACATGACCGGGTAGTTGCATATATTAATATCGTGCCATCATACATAGCCAACACCGTGTCGATCGATCACATCCGTTCACTCAACAAAACATCATCGATTGCCACGCATTATTTATTAATGGAACTAATCGTCAAGCTAGAAAAGGATGGCATAGAGGTCGTCAATTTAGGACTCGCACCATTGTCTGGACTTGATAGGCGAGTTGAGCGCACGGCCCAGGATAAACTGCTACTGCTCATCAAGTTACTGGGTAATCGATATTATTCATTCAAAGGACTAGAGCAGTTCAAGGGCAAGTTCCGGCCTGATTGGCAGCCGAATTACCTATATTATCAGGCGGCACCCGCACTACTACCACTAGTGATTCGTGATATTGAATGGCTCGCCAAACGCTAGATCTAGCGTTTATTTCATCGTCAAATAGAAGAAATCCTTATTGTACCCGTGCAAATAGCTATAACCACCGTTTTGCATATCTTTTAATAAGCTCTGGTAGGTGTATGTATTTGTGCCCTTGGGTTGAAATGTAACGAAACGTACCCAGTACGGATTAATGTCTAGCTGGATAGCGTTCACCGCACCAGCAGCTTGCAAGGCCGCAGCTAGTGTGTCAACGTTTAGAGAAGGTCCAACAGCATATAATAAATTACCGTCCTTCGTGACACCGATTCCAGAACGCCAAGTGTACATTGAATTGGTGACCGTTAGTCCCCAACGCGCCATACCGCCACCGGCCGTGGCATCGGTAACTTGGCCGTTTTCAACAATTGAAGGTCCGTTTTGACGTACAACAACCGCATCTGCTATGTCGGCCTGGTTACCGTTGTAGGTCTCGATACCAATCTTGCCGTCCTTATGAACGATCAACGTACCCAAGCCTAGTTGTAGCGGCACGTAGGTTTTTTGATCAACTATCATTCCAAAACGGCCATCCTTGTACTGAAAACCACCGTTAAAAGCAGCGACAAGCTTACCTGAAGTTTGAACCGACCACGGTATAACACCGGTGCCTCCATTACCAATTGGACCACCCGGCTGTTCGGTGCCAGCAACGGCGGATAGTCGCAAGTCTTGCATATTCATCTTTACGACGCTAGTAATCGCATATGAACGCTTCGGATCAGGTGTAACGAACGTTCGAGCCATGTCCTGATATAAGCCAAATTGAGGTAGCTGCAGCAAGCTCCATTGGCCTTCGCCAGGTAATTTAGCAAAGGCACCAGGATGAAAGTCAATCGTAGTTAAATTCAGAACGTGAGTATCAACAACTGCTTTAACTTTTCCAGCAATCGGTGCTGGCTGTGGAGCAGGTGCTGTTGTCGTGGTCTGAGTAAAGATGTCGGCATTTGGCTTTGCGCCAAACTGATAAGTGATTTGTTTGACAAAATCGCTAATTGAAAAGAAGAACGCCTCAAGCGCTACGGTTGCCTTCGAGCCGATAGTCGGCCGCAAAACTGAGTCTGCCATATTGGCTGCCACGCCAGGCGAAAATGCAATTACCGATGCACCGACGAGCAGCACGGTCGCAAGGCTGACCAAGCTGCCTGTTATGATTTTGCGCTTCTTGCTCTTTGGCGGGCTATCATGGTTTTTAGTCCACAAATGTGTCTTTTTTATTCTAAGCAAAAGATAATTTCCAAGCTAAAATTAATAATAAGCATGTTCATTATATCACACGTAACATAACATAAGTGACATTTATCACGAATACTTATAACTAGTCGTCAGCTGGTTCAGTATAGGTTGTTGTCGGTGTTGACGTAGTCGTCCGCGTCGTGGGCTGTGTATATATAACTGGCAAAACAGGTGATGAAACAACAGGAGCTGGCTTTGGTGGCGGAACATACTTTGCTACTACCTCAAAGTCTTGATAAGGCAAGGCATCATAGTATTCAACATAGGCTACAACTCGATATTTACCGGGTGTATTAAACAGATTGCGCCATGGTGCAAAACTACCATTAACGGAGCCGTTAGCGGCTACCTCAATTTGACGATTCTCGGTCGGACAGTCCTTAATCGACGCCGTATCATGAATACGCACCCAAACACCATTCTCTTGACGATAGACGTTCAGCGGTTCGGCTGGACAATCGTTTACTAGATAAATAGAACTATTGTAGTTATTTTTGATCGTAAAGGTTACCGTCTCGCCAACTAAATATTTCGAGTAGGGGACGCTCAGCTGAATTTGACCAGCAGGCAGCGTTCTCATTTGGATATTGCCGACAAACTGAAAAAACTCATATGCCAGAAAACTTAGCAAAGCAGCCCAAAACAAGAGCCAAGCAACCCGGCTGAAGCGTTTACTGTGCGCATATCGCAGTTCACCTCTCATATTGTTTTCGCTCGCCACAACCTATACAGTACTGCCAATGCCGTAAGTAAACCGATAGCCAACCATACGAGGCGCACAACACCGCCAGCCAAATCTGTACCCAGGTATAGCGCATGTACAAACACAAACAATAAAACCACATACGACAACAAATGCATGATTTTCCAGGTATGTGGCTTTTTATCAATCCAAACAAGCGACGTGATGATAATCAAAGCAACACCGTAAAAAGCCAACACTCCAAGCGCTACGAACAGTGAGCCCAGGTGAAAGCCTGCGATATCGATCGGCTTATAATTTGATAGCCATGGCACAAACAGATCTAGCATACTAAAAGGAACGAAATGGTCAAACAGTAGCGCTGACATGTGTATCAGCACCGATATGCCAAACGTAATTCCAAGAGCGCGATGTGACGCCCAGGCGGTGAGCGGCTCTAGGAACCTGAATGCACCGCCGCTAACAAGGCCGATCCCAGAAAGCATTAATATAAACAGCGCAGCGGCAGCAACAATACCAGAGGCTCGGGTAACATACCACGGCCACGAGCCTTCGGCGCGTGCCGATATCTTTTGAATGACAGTTGGCCCTGGAATTGTCTGAACAACAATCGTTCCGGAGCTATCTGGCGTTTGCGCGTAAGCCGCTCCGCCCGCCATCATCGTAGTTGTCAAGATAGCACCGACCAACACGACTAAACTAATTAATTTGCGCACTACAAACGCCCCCTACTTATTGATTCTTTCATTATAAAGCGTCCAAGGTGTTTTTCAAAAGCACCCCCTTGGCCTTCGTTTTGTACCAATACCTGCTTAACATTATGGCTTCTAAGAAAGTCAATTGACTTATCAGATCCAACAATTACCACACAAGAGGCCAATACGTCGGCCTGTAATGCACTATCAGTACCGACCGTTACTAAACGAATGTCGGTTACCGCGGGTTGCAAAGTTAATGGGTCAATAATATGATGCCAATCTTTTGCAGAAACATGCCCGCGTCGCCTGAACGTCCCAGAAGTTGCGACCGCATGTGGTCGGGTTGGGCATTCAATCATCCTTGTGATTTCACCAGACAAATTATTGGCGTCTTGGATACCAATGAGCCATTTGTGTTTGAATTCATCCGTACCGGCTGTTGCAATATCACCACCTAACTCAAACCGATAACTGGCAATACCGAGGCTTGACGCGATAGCGCCTAGCTTGTCTGCCAAATAGCCCTTACCGCAACCGCCCATATCAATTGCCGTGTCGCTGGGTATAGACGCCCACGTATCGCCAATCTGCAGTTGGTCTATGGAGCTGACGCGTCGCTTAGAATAGTCGTCGACTGGATCCTGCTCATAACCGGGCACGGCGGACTTTTTATAACCAGCACGCTGCAGGGCGGGCAAGATAAATGGATTATATAAACTACCAGTTGCCTCGCTAATGTCTTTCGCTGCGACCAACAATTCTCTAAATTCTGGCGAAATTTCAACGCGCAGACCCGCCGAACGATTAAAAAGTGATAATTCGCTTCCTGGTATAAAGCGACTGAATGACCTTTCGAAAACATATATATAATGCCACAAGCCGCCAAAAATCTTATCAACTTCAGCAACCGACTTATCACTCACCAACGTTAACGTCACGTCGCTGCCGAGCGCTAGGTTAGTTTGACTATAACTAGCTAAACGCATGTCGTCACGCCACTCTGGGTTGTTGTGCAGGTTTTTTGCACCGGAGCTGGCGCTGGAGCTTGAACAACTACAGGGGCAGCAGTCGCAGCTGTACTAACCGACGCCGCAGCTGACGCAGCGGCGGCTGCGGCCGTGGCATCAGTCTGGGCCGCCTGTGCAGATGCCTGCGCTGCCGATGTCGCAGGCGCAGTTGTCGCCAGGGGCGGCAAGCTATTGACTAAGGTGTCTAAGTCATGCTGTCTAGAATTAGCTGAAGTCAAGGTTGGCGCCAAATTGGCTGAGTTAAGTAGCGCCTGCGGAGGCAATGTCTTTAACATATCGCTAATAGTAATCGCCAGACTTCCCAGAATCAGGCTAGCTGCGCTGAGTACATAGACATTATATGGCCAACTCTGTATCTGGCCAGTTTGTAGTTGTGAACCTTGAGCGAATGCTTCGGTAATAATACGACTTCTCTGCACACCCTTTGACCTAAGGGTCTTGACCATTGCATTCATATAAGGTGGCGGGCCACAGGTATAAAATGTCCGTCCGTTATATTCATTATCGAGAACACCGTCGAGCACATCTGGCGTCAAGCGACCGCTGACAACAGATAGGCCAGCTAGCTTGTTAGTTTCGCCACTACCAACTACAAAAACTACCCTTAAATTAGGATTTTGTAACTCAAGATGTTTTAGTTCATCTAAAAACGGCACATCGTCTTGGGTCTGACAACTATAGAACATTGTTATTTTTGTCTGCGACTGAACGCTAGTAGCATAGGACACCATGCTCATAAAAGGCGTCACACCAATACCACCCGCCAGAAAAACAACATCACTGCTACCGGCAATATCAAGCACAAAACCGCCATACGGTCCGCGAATTTTCACAGAATCACCTGGTTTTAGACCGGCCGCTGCCTTAGTAAAGCGACCCTTAGTACGCATACTGAACCGTAATTTGCCCTGGTCAGTTGGCGAGCTGACAATTGAAAAACAACGGGCAGGAGTAGGGCGGCCCTTGTGATAGAAACTGATAGCTGCATACTGTCCTGGACGATACACGAACACGCCCTGTCCAGATTTTTGCTCAAGATCTAACAACAGAGTCGTGTCTGTTATTTGTTGGGCGCTTTTAACGATATACTTATGCATTATGGTTATGATTGATTATAGATTAATTCATAGCCTAAGTACATTCAGCCCGTATACTGCCTGGTACCGACTAGTCGTTGATGTCTTTTTTGATTTGCTCAAATTCTTTTTTATCAATTTCACCTTTAGCATAGCGTGCCTTAGCAATATCTAGAGGCTTTGGACGGTGCACGACCTCGGGTCGTGTGCTCTTAATTAATCGAACCACTAAAAAGATAATCACAGCAATAAACAATGCCCACAGAAGCATCATAATTAGTCCGTAGCCGCCATCATTGACGTCCATCATTCTGTAGTAATACATTAAATATCCTCCCATAGTTAAGTGTTATATACTATTATACTATCTCGATTTGCGTGTTTAGGCTGACACCCTAAAAGTTCCAACGCCAATCGCGAATCTCGGGCAAATCTATACCATTCTGATTGATATAGTTAGTATGCTCAATAAGCTTCATTTGCATTTTTTCACGCAATTTATCAGCGGCCTCACCAACAACGGGCGTGCGCTCCAGAACGTCCATCACCAAATGGAACCTGTCCATCTCGTTGCGGACTGTCATATCAAAAGCGGTCGTGATTGTACCTTCTTCTTTGTAGCCACGAACATGTAAATTACGGTTGGCGCGACGATAGGTCAAGCGGTGAATTAACCATGGATAACCGTGAAAAGCAAAGATAATTTCCTTGTCTCGCGTAAACAACTCGTCGTAATCAGGATCACTCAAGCCATGCGGATGTTCAGTGTTCGGCTCCAAACGCATCAGATCGACTATGTTAATAACTCGTATTTTGAGGTCGGGTAGGTGAGTGCGCAAAATCGACACAGCCCCGAGGACCTCGAGCGTTGGCACATCACCAGCACAAGCCATCACGACATCCGGTTCGCCTCCTTGGTCGTTACTGGCCCAATCCCATACGCCAATTCCTTTGGTGCAGTGATCTTCGGCCTCTTCCATAGTTAACCACTGCGGGCTATCGTGTTTGCCAGTAATTGTCAGATTAATGTAGTTGCGACTACGCAAACAATGGTCCATGACTGACATGAGAGTATTGGCATCTGGCGGCAAATAAATACGTGCAACCTCTGACTTTTTATTAATCAGGTGGTCAATGAAGCCTGGGTCTTGGTGCGTAAAACCGTTGTGATCCTGGCGCCAAACGTGAGAAGTTAGTAGATAATTCATCGAAGCAATTTCCTTGCGCCACGGCAATTCCGACGACATCTTAATCCATTTAGCGTGCTGACTGACCATCGAGTCGATAATACGTATAAAAGCCTCGTAGCTATTGAATAGTCCGTGTCGACCGGTCAATAAGTAACCCTCTAGCCATCCCTGTGACTGATGCTCGCTCAGCATCGAATCCAGCACAGCCCCACGGGTCGCCAAGAATTCATCCGACTCGACTGTACGCGCCGACCATTGGCGATTTGTAACCTCAAAGACGTTTTCTAAACGATTAGAAACCGTTTCGTCTGGGCCGAATAATCTGAAATTATGCTGGTCTTCGTTCAGTTTAATGACATCGCGCATAAATGGACCAAGGGCGTGAACATTACCGACGTTATTGACACCACGGTAGGTGATATCAGTAGCATATTCTCGAAAGTCTGGCATACGTAAGTCACGAAGCAGGTTACCGCCATTAGCATGGCTATTTTCGCCCATACGCAGTTCGGCAGGCGGTATAATGCTGGCGATTTCAGGCAGTAATTTACCGCTATCATCAAATAATTCTTCGGGCTTGTAGCTCTTCAGCCAGTCTTCTAGGATCTGAACGTTTTGAGGATTGTTTTCATCGACGGCTAGCGGAACTTGGTGTGCCCTAAAGTTACCCTCAATTTTTTTACCATCAATAAATTTAGGGCCAGACCAGCCTTTTGGTGAACGTAGTATAATCATCGGCCAACGCGGACGCGTCGTATCATCGTTGTCGCGCGCATTAGCCTGAATTTCCTTGATTCTGGCTATTGCCTCGTCCAGCTTGGATGCCATTAGTTGATGCATCTGCTCTGGATCATCACCTTCGACGTAATAAGGCGCCCAGCCATAGCCCCGAAACAGCTGATCGAGCTCTTCACGTTCAATACGTGCCAGTACCGTCGGGTTGCTAATCTTGTAGCCATTTAGATGCAGAATAGGCAAGACGGCACCGTCAGACTTTGGGTTTAAAAACTTATTGGAATGCCAAGCCGTAGCTAGTGGGCCGGTCTCGGCTTCACCGTCGCCCACAACACAGGCCGTAATTAGGTTAGGGTTATCGAACACGGTACCAAAAGCGTGGCTAAGCGAGTAGCCCAGCTCGCCGCCTTCGTGAATTGAGCCTGGAACTTGCGGCGACACATGACTGGATAATCCACCGGGAAATGAGGACATTTTGAATAATTTTTTCAGTCCAGCCTCATCCTGACCGACTTCTGGATAATATTTCGAAAACGTTCCCTCTAGGTAAACATTACTGACAACCGACGGCCCACCGTGACCTGGACCAGAAATGTAAATCATGTTCAGATTGTTGTTTTTGATAACACGATTTAAGTGTGCATATATGAAATTTTGACCAGGTGCCGTACCCCAGTGACCAAGCAATAACTTTTTGACATGCTTTAATTGAAGCGGCTCCCTTAACAGGGGATTGTCACATAAATAGATTTGCCCTACAGATAGATAGTTCGCCGCCCGCCAGTACGCATTGATTTTGTATAATGCATCACTATCTAACAGCGCGCCGACTTGTTCCATCTTGGACCACCCTTTTCTAACAAATAATTTAGTTTTTGCTGTTTAAGCTAACTGCGCCCAAACAATAACTGGCAGATTATGCCTATGTAATTATCATACCATAAGCACCTTGCACGTCGATAAATACCAGTCGCGATTTTACTTAAATATCATAAAGTAAAATAGCACAAAAACAGCAACAGTCATCACCACGGCCGTAATCCGGACAAACAGGTTAGATAGCATTTTGTTTTTGTACTGACCCATGATGTCCGAGTTGCTACCGACACGTGCCAGCATCCAGAGCAGAGGAACCGATGCGATACCATTAAACACGGCTGTAAAGACCAGTGCTTGAATCGGATCAATACCCATAAAGTTAATCAACAAGCCGACTAAAGTCGCGGCAATAATAACGATATAGAATCCAAAAGCTTTTTTAAACTTGCGATACAAACCTTCCTTCCAACCAAATGTCTCGCTAATTGCGTACGACGACGAGCCAGCCAGCACTGGGACAGCCAGTAGACCAACACCGATAATTCCAATTGAAAAGATCAGCTTAGCGATTAGCCCTGCATCAGGAAAGCCTTTGACCAGCGGCTCAAGGGCTTTAGCAGCGTCGGCTGCCGTGTTAATCTCGGTTATACCGTTTTTAAACAAAACTGCCGCACAAGCGATTACAATAAACCAGGCTGTAACGGTCGCAAGTGACATACCGACAAAGTTATCCATCCGTACGCCGCGCAGGAACCTTTTGCTAATTTTGGGATCATTGTTGCCGACTAAACGGTGCTTTGAAATCTCTTCCTCGACAACTTCTGACGTATCCCAAAAGAACAAGTAAGGTGAAACTGTCGTGCCAATAATACCAACTAGCAAATAGATCGTATCAGCGTTGATGTGCGGGGTAGCATTAAATGTATTGCGAAAAACCTCGCCCCAATCCTGACCGACTAATAGCGCAGTGACCGGATAGGCGAGTAGTGTCAGGGCTAGCCATTTGAGTATTTTGACGTACTTTTTATAATTAACGAAAACAACGAGTAGGATTACGATAATAGCATACAAAATCGCCAAAACCGCAAACGGAACATCGACAAACAGTTGCGTCGTTGCGGCCATTGCACCCAGGTCAGCGCCAATGTTGACGGTATTGGCGAGCACGACTAGCGCAACCGACATATATAATAATTTTTTGCTGTAATGCGCTTTGATGACCGCCGCCAGACCCTTACCTGTCACTGCTCCAATACGAGAACACGACTCCTGCACAGCTAAGAGCATCGGATACATAAAAGGGAAAGCCCACAAGAAACCATAGCCATAGACCGCCCCTGCCTGAGAGTAGGTGGCGATACCTGATGGATCATCATCGGCTGCACCAGTCACAACACCCGGACCCAGAATACGTATAAACCGACTAAAGCTCTTGCGCTGTATCATGCGCTTGGCGATGTTGCGCGCTCGGCGTTGGGTTTTATTGATACCTCGATTCACCTTGCGTGATTCACGGGTAAAGTTGCTAAGTTTTTTAGTCATATATTACATATTCTACATGCTTATGGTTAGTAAATATAGCATACTATACATCCCGCCAAATGATAACAAGAACATGCCGTTTCTACGTGCGGTATCATGTCTTGCTTGTAAACTGCTTGTGTTTAATGTGCGCGTAATGCTAATATTGGCTCACAACCTAATAATAAGGAATGTTTATGAAACTATCTGTTAAGAAATTATCGAAACGAACAACTATTATATTGGCTAGTTCAGGAGTAGTCCTGCTAGCTGTCGGCGGAACAGCAGCCTACGCAGCTCAAAGTAATGCCTTACCTGGTAGCCCAATGTATCCGCTCAAACAAGCCTGGGAAAGTGTCGCCTTGTTTGTTTCACCTAGTCCTGTCGCAAAAGCCGAAACTCATCTAAATATAGCCCAGAACAGAATCACGGCTCTGCAGCAGACTACAACAACCGCTCCGACAACTCCGGTTCAGGTTATTCAGCAAGCTCAGGATCATTTACAGACAGCTCTCGACGAGGCTAATAAAATATCTGACTCAGCCAAGAAGCAAGAGGTAAAAGCCGACATCGCCAAGGAGGTTACTAAAGCTAAAACAGAACTTGAAGCTGAAACCGAAACCGAGACAAAGACAACCGCAACAAACGGCGACTCTTCATCTAGCCAGAGCAACTCCACTACTACAGCTGAAGTTAAAGCCCAGAACACCCAACTTCAGGCTGCTGTATCAAAAGACGACTAATCAGCGATTAACGCCAACAGCCAGCGGGGCCACCATGTGGCCTCGCTTATTATCTGAGGCCACTCACAACACCTTGGATATATTGTATACTTGAAAGCATGAGCTTTATATCAATTCAGGCATTTTTTTCATCACTACAATCGTTTGCCAAACATTATTGGCAATTTACGATCGCCGTACTCACCCTGCTAACAGTTTTATTGCTACAATGGACCGACTTCGCCGGTGCCGCCAGATGGACGATGGGCGCTATTTCATTAGTGTTGACACTGCCTCTACTGTACCGAATGTGGCAAGATATCCTTAGCGGACGTTACGGTATCGATATCTTGGCGGCAACAGCGATTATTTCAGCCGTTCTGCTCGGAGAAGAGTGGGCAGCAATTATTGTTGTTATCATGCTCGCTGGCGGCGAGGCACTCGAAGATTACGCTGGACGACGCGCCCAGTCAGAACTACGAGCATTACTAGCTAGGGCACCGATTATGGCACGTGTTGTGCACGGTGACAGTATTATTGAGACTAAAGTCCAGGACGTCAAAGTTGGCGATATTCTAGAAATCAGATCTGGCGATATCGTACCAGTTGATGCAAAGATTACAGAAGGGTCGGCAAGTGTTGACGAGTCCAGTCTAACCGGTGAAAGCTTACCGCAATTTAAAAAGATAGGCGACATAGTCCTGAGTGGCTCAATTGTCATCGACAGTTTAATTCGTGTTCAAGTCCTGCACGTTGCAGCCGATAGCCAATATCAACAGATTATAAAGTTAGTCCAGCAAGCCAGCGAAACTCAATCACCATTCGTGCGTATGGCGGATCGCTATAGTATCCCCTTTACAGTCATTGCATACGCCATCGCTCTGTCGGTCTGGTTGATTTCGGGTGACCCTATACGCTTTTTGGAAGTAATTGTTGTCGCTACACCCTGTCCGCTACTTCTCGCGGCGCCGATTGCTTTAATCTCGGGCATGAGCCGTGCTAGCCGCTACGGCATCATTGTCAAAACGGGCGCCGCCCTCGAGAAACTTGCTGCCATCCAAACCGTAGCCTTTGATAAAACCGGCACCCTGACGCACGGCACGCCAACGGTCGATCAGATATCAGCTATGCAGGGTTTTGATGCAGCCGAAGTTCTGCAATATGCGGCGACTATCGAAAAAGGTTCGAACCACATCTTAGCCGACGCTATCGTTAACGAAGCCAAACGCCGCAAAGTTGAGTTACTCAATGCTGTCGGCATCAAGGAGACGACAGGTCACGGCATGGCCGCCAAGGTCGGCAAGGCACATATTATTGTCGGTCACTATAACTTTATGGAAATCAGCAAAGTCGCTATTCCAAAAAACTTCGATCCAGAAACCATCCAACAAACAGCGACCTATGTTGCAGTCAATCACAAGCTAGCCGGTGTTATTAGCTTTACTGACAAATTACGTAGCGAGTCAAAGGTAACGTTAAACGCCCTAGGGCGCCTAGGCATTAAACATGTCTTGATGTTATCGGGCGACAACGAGGCTGCCGCTAAGTCAATCGCTGACCAACTAGGTATAGATGAATTCAAAGCTCACTTGCTGCCCGAGGATAAGTTGCGCATTATTAAAACTCTCCCTAACCAACCTGTTGCCTTTGTCGGCGATGGCGTCAACGATGCACCGGTATTAACAGCCGCTGATGTAGGTATTGCGCTAGGTGCCAAGGGCAGCACGGCCGCTAGCGAATCTGCTGATCTGGTTATTATGAATGACGACCTTAGTTATGTTGCAAAAGCCATCAACATTGCCAAAGAGACATTTGCAATTGCTCGCCATAGTATATTTATCGGCATAGGGTTGAGCGTGGGACTAATGCTAATATATGCCACTGGTAAGTTCTCGCCAGTCTCCGGCGCCCTAATCCAAGAAGTAGTCGATGTTGTCGTAATCTTTAATGCCCTCCGAGCGCACACCGACAAGAAGTTTATAGTCTAATACTTTGTTGCGCCTATGCTTGCACAGAACAATTGACGTTATTACAATAATTAACTCATGGACATACCCTCAATCGATCAAGCGTTCAGAGATCTAACCTCACACCTCGACCTGGAAGTTACAGGCCTAAAGGAGCTTGAGTCTGTCGAAACAACAGTCACAAGGTTACTCGATAGCTTGACCGAACATCTAGTTACCTTTGACGACATAGACACGAAGGACATTGAAACAATGGTGACGACAATTAATGTTCTAACCGAACTTATATCTGCAGAATTTGAACGCTGCGCCGGCCTGTCAATCGGAGATTCAATAGTCGCCTATGGCGATACGATAGCCCTAATGATTGACGATGATATGGGCTGTGACTTTAGTGCACTAGGTGATGACGTGCGCCTGCGCGGCATAGTATCAGAAATTGGCGTTCTCGAGATTCCGCGCACCGAAGAATTAGTCCGTATTTGTCGACCAGAATTCGATAGCTCCGGTAATGACCCGATACGGTTAAATCCTTTTGGCTTAGTTATCCGCATTGACAACCCGACGATCAGTACGCGTGATAACGACGAAGAAGCAATTCCAGATGAGCTGATTGTCATGTTACCACTTAATTATCCGCAGCTAAAACTGTTCAGACACGTAAACAAAACTACCTAACGTTGGTGTTCCGAACATATTGATTGCAGTCATCTCAACTTGCTAATTATTGAAGTTTATGCTATTATATATAGATGCCTACTGGCCCAGAATCACCGGACCGTAATCCCGAGCTACATCGGCTTTTTGACGGCATCGTTAATGGCCTAGAGTATGCGCCTGACGTCGAGCCAAAATATATCTCGGCACTGGCCGACGTCGTACTAATCAGATCGCTATACAACAACTATCGTAAACATATGTACAGCCAGCAAAGTGTCTATAGTATCCATGATCTGGTTAGACAGGCTACGCTATTACAAGAACAAACTATGAGTATGTTCAACCAATTAAGTAGCGGCCTCAGAATTGGCGACTACATAAAGGCTAGTGGCCAAACAGTTTTTTATGTCGAGAGAGACGACGGTGGGTTAACTCATCTACAGTTGAAGTCTGGTTTTGCAATTGGAGGAGACTTGGTATCTATTAGTCCCGAAGCAATGCCATCTGATGATAATTTGCATTATTTCACCGAACAACCGATGGGAATCGACCCGGCGCTCGAACAAATGTTACCAAGAGACCCGCACTTTCCAACGCTCCGACTCCGAGACGCTAAGACACTTGATGGTATGAATGTTTATCCCATAAAGGGCGACGTTCTGGTGCCCCTATACGAAACATTAGACCTACAACGACTACGATAATCAAACCTCGCTAGTGCTTGCATTCGTTAGCTGAATATAAAATAATACCTCAATGGACAACGAACCTCAACCAACCAGTCGCGAAGTTGGTGACTTATTATCTATATTACGCAATCCAGCGCTAGCGACATCTATTGAAATAATGGAAGCGGGTATTGAGAGTATCTCACGCAGCCCGCATGCAAACAGGTATCTCGCTGCATACAAAAATCGTGCCGAAACATTAATTAATTGGCATTTCCAAAACGTGTGCGAGGAAGCACCCTTCACAGTATCAGGTTACATGTACTGCGCCGATAACGATGGTACTTTATATCTCGACAACAACGGTAGAGCAGTTCAAGGCTTAGCTGATATTGACGGGTTAGATTATGACGGTGCTTTGGTGTTGCGCTTACCTTATAGATCAAGTGAAGCCTTGGTATATAAGGTAATGTGCCAATTTCACAAAACAACCAACCAAGGTGACGGTACGCTGCACCAAGACACATATTTTATATCACCGTGTGATATATTAGACATCAGCGAAAGTGAGTCAATCACAACAGATGATGGCGACCTTGAGGCCTATGAACATTCGTATGAAAGCGACCAACTAAAACAAGTGTTGATGCGCCACGCCGATAATGCCGAGGCTGTGATTGATAGTCCCGAATATCAAAATGCATCAGATGCAAAACGAAGCATAATGTTGCGCTTAAGTGCACAGGCAGCCGAACAAGACGTTATCAAGACCTATTGCAACGATACGATCGAAATTGAAACTAGTGAATTTTTCATAGTTAATGAATCGGGTGTCAGTTTTGTAGATCAAACTCACAAACCAACCAATCACTGGAATATACCAGTTGGCGAAGTTGTGGGCTGTGATTTTATTGACCTTATTCAACAACCCACGGCAAGCGACCTAAGTAAACCAATCAGATCATACCCGTCAATAATATTATCGAATTATGAAACAGGGGGTTTGTATTATATTCCAATCCGGGCTTTTAGTGGAGCTACTTCGCTAGAAAGCAAAGACGATTACGACGAAGACTAGCTGCAAGTAAGTTACAATATAAACAATGACCACAACCCAAAGCGGCTTTAATAGCGATCTGCCTATATTTGACTATCAAGCGGCTATTACTGATGCGGTTGATGCTAATCAAGTCACGATTATTACTGCCGAAACAGGGGCCGGCAAGAGCACCCAGGTACCGCAATACCTGGCCGCCCACGGTTATGACAAAGTGGTCGTTACGCAGCCGCGTATTATGGCAGCACGCAACCTATCGCGACGCGTCCGCGAAGAATGGACCCTGCGAACAGGCAGCAATAGTGAGCCGATCATTGGCTACCGCACAGCTCATGAACGTGATGATAATCCCGACACGCAACTCCTGTATTGTACCGACGGTTTGCAATTAGTGCGCGAAATCACAGGCGCCGGCATCAAAAGCAAACAGATATTAGTGCTTGATGAAGTTCATGAATGGAACGAAAACATGGAAGTCTTGGTCGCTTGGGCAAAGAAGCGCTGTCAGGACGAACCTGGCTTTAAAGTAGTCATTATGAGCGCTACTATCGAAACCGGCCCGCTAGCGGCTTTCTTTGGCACTACAGCCGTTATTAATATTCCAGGACGTAGCTTTGAGGTCAAAAAGCGTCGCGGCACCGATGTAGTCCAAGAGATCCTAAAAAAACTCAACACTCAGATTAGTAATATGTTAGTCTTCCTGCCTGGCAAATCTGAAATCCAAGAGGTCACCGAGGCAATTGCACTCAAAACCCGCGAAGCTGGCGTGCCGATTATTCCTTTGCACTCACAGCTCGAGGCAACCGCACAACAGCAAGCCTTTGATAGTTACCCTAACGGCAAAGTTATCCTGGCGACGAATATCGCTCAAACCAGCATCACAATCGATGACATCGACGTTGTGATTGACAGCGGCCTAGAACGCCGCAGCGAGGTCAGAAATGGTGTTGAGGGTCTGTTTATCGCTCAAATATCCCAGGCCGACAGTCTGCAGCGTGCTGGTCGAGCCGGCCGCACCAAAGCAGGGGAGTATATACTGGCCCCATACGGTTCGATGGAATGCCTCGATTTTAACGACCGCCCCGAATACGCCACGCCCGAAATCATGCGCAAACACATCGACCGTCTAACTCTCCGCCTGGCGAGCGTCGGTATCGACGTCGAGCAGCTCGACTTCTATCACGACCCGAGCGACAAGGCTATCCAACGGGCCAAGCGCACCTTAATTGCCCTCGGCGCCCTAACTCAACAGGGCCACGTCACTAAAATTGGTCGCCAGATGGAGCAATACCCAGTTGAATCCAGCTACGCTCGTATGTTAATCGAGTCGCACTCATATAGCCCAGCTGTTCAGTCCAAACTCGCCGCTATTATTGGCATTCAAGAAGTCGGCGGCATAGTCAAAAGTGGCCCGCGCTATACTGGCTGGCGCAAGTTTACCAAACAATCCAAATCCGATTTATTGGCACAGTACGACGTTTTTTTAGCACTGCCAAGTATATCGACCGACAACTATGATGATCTGGGTATTATTGGCAAGAATGTCAGTAAAGCCCGTGAAGTTATGCAACGACTTAACCACGACCTGAGCGATATAGAACTGGACGATACGGCCCTAACGCCAATTACGAACGACGAACAAGACCAGCTGCTACGTTGTATCGTGCCTGGTCAAATTGATCAATTATGGATAGTTGATGACGGCGGCAATGCCACACACATTGCCACTAACGTCGCTCGTGAACTATCAACCGGCACTGTAGTACGTAACCCTAAACTCGTCGCCGGAACACCGTTTGACCTGCAGGTTCCAATCTATGGCGGCATTTTGCAAACCCTCCACCTAGTGCAATCAGTAACGGCGGTCAATGCTAGCTGGCTAGCCGAACTAGCACCTGAGTCATTCGCTATTAAGCGCGGACGAACCGTATACGACCCGCGTACCGGTATGTTAGTTGAGCGCCGACAAGTGCGTTATCGCGGCAAAGTACTAGAGGGTTCGGGTGTCGCGATTACCGACAACACCAAGCCCAACCAACGAGCTTTTCAGGATGCTTTTGCCAACTGGGCGTATGAGCAGCTAGAACGCGAACGCCGTGGTCTGCGCAAACTTCACACCAAACGCATTCCGGCTATACCTTTGCCACAAATCAAACAGCAAGTAAAAGCCATCGCTAGCGGAGTAATTATGCTCGACCAATTAGGTCCAGGGCAGCGCCAAGACATGATTAACTTATCACAACTTCATACACACCTGGGCACTGACTTTATGGCCAAACTTGGCACGACCTTACGCAAAGAACCCGGTCGTCATCACGCCCACCGCGGCTGGTTACCCGGCCACAAACGCAAACGCGAATAGATTTATAACTCGTACTCACGCTAACGAATAATAGCAGTTTGATATAGTGGGTATATGAGTAGTAATACAATGGACACTATTAAGCCACCGTGCCAAATAGTTGATGCCAACGACAATTTAATTGGGCACAAAATGCGGGGTAATATTGACGCCGAACACGATTACTACCGAGTATCTGCACTTTGGCTAACAAATTTATCAGGTGACATATTAATTGCGCAAAGGGTACTAACTAAGAAAAACGACCCCGGCAAATGGGGCCCAGCTGTCGCCGGGACACTAGAAGAAGGTGATACATACGAAACCAATATCCGCAAAGAGATTCTGGAGGAAATTGGATTGTCTGATATTGAGTTAAGCGTCGGCCCAAAAGTACTAACCACAAGTCCTCGTCATTATTTTAGTCAATGGTTTACTGCCTCGTGCGACATCCCAGCAAGTGACTTGAAACTTCAAGCCGAAGAGGTCGCTCAAGTTGCGTGGATTAGTAAAGATAATCTGATTAATGATATATCAACAAACCCCGACAGGTACCTGGCGGGAATGATTGATACTGTTAATCTGTTTAGTTAGTTAATGAAACTTAATATAACTATCAAACCCAACAGCACCAAAGGCCCGCTAATTGAAATGCAGGACGACGGATCTCTCGTAGTGTATGTTCGCGAGATTGCGGCCGACGGCAAGGCCAACGAGGCGCTTATCAAACTACTCGCCAAGCACTACAAAGTACCAAAAACCAACATAACAATCCTGCGCGGACATGCGTCCAGACATAAAGTTGTAGAGGTTAGCCAACTAACCTCGCTTGATGACAAATAGTATGCATCGCTATCTGATGAAATAATATCGCTCCATCGGCTGTATAATAGCTGTGACGATGAATACAAATCACGACAATCTGTCAGATTCACAAATAGTCGCGTTAGTGATGAAAGGTGATAACAGTATGTATGCATTGATAGTCGAACGCTACGAGGCTAAGTTACTTCGGTATGCCACCTATTTGGTCAAAGATCCTGACGTCGCTTCGGATGTAACCCAGGACACGTTTATCAAGGCCTACGTTAATTTGCGTAGTTTTAAACCCGGTAAAGCTTTTTCACCCTGGATTTATCGTATTCTGCATAACGAAGCCATGAACGTCATCAAGCGCAGCAAGAAAACCTTAACTTTTAGCGACATGGGCGATGCTAGTAATAACTTTTCGGTGGGATTTACGACCGATAAAGCCGTCGATAAAAGCATGTTAAGTGCCAACGTTCGAGCTTGTCTGGCAAAAATTAGCCTGAAATACCAAGAGGTCTTGGCGCTGTATTTCTTTGATCACCTAAAGTACGATGAAATAAGCGAAATTTTGCACGTACCAGCCTCTACAATTGGGGTAAGGATTGGTCGCGGCAAGGCAGCTCTCAAAAAAGTATGCCAGGATGAGGGAGTTAAATATGAGTAAAGCCAACCAACCAACAACTAGTGCTATTGAACAGGGCGTCATGGATCAAATCCAGAGTGGCCGAGTTCATATGCACCAACGAACTTATTATATTGCACTGGCAGCGCTCGGCAGTGTCGTAGCTGCGCTACTGGCGTTTGCGTCATCGTACTTTATGAGTATTGCCACGCTTTGGTTAAGGATTGACGCCGCTACTGGCGAAGCTTATGGCGCCAAGCGGAACCTGGCATCAATGATTGAAGCTTATCCGTGGTGGTCACTAATTCTAGGACTGCTGTCCCTTGGATTACTGATATGCATGATTAGAAAAGTTGGTAATTTGTACAAAGTTCGCCTGCTGTATCTAATACCCGCAATAATCTTACTATTTGCAATAATCGGCCTAGCCTTATCCTACAGTCCGATACCAGATATGTTTAATCGTCAAGGTTCGACTACGACGCAAAACGGTCAACAAGGTCCAGCTTCAAATTCAAACTCGAAATCAAACTCAGATTCACCGGCGGGCGGCTACCGTCGCGGCCAATAAGTGAAATAATTAGTCCTCCTGTTTTGTACTACATATGCCGAAAGGAGGCATTATGAAAAAACTTTTATTAACAGGTTCAGTAATCTTAGGACTCGCAACTGCGGGCCTAATGGTAGCACCAAGCTTTGCAAATGCTCAAAGTGGAAATAGCAACGGTAATGGTTACGGGTATGAACAAACCCTAGAGTCTAAGGCAAAGATTCTTAATATGACCACCGAGCAACTTCGCACTCAGCTAGAAACAAAGACGATGCTGCAAGTCGCCGAAGAGAACGGTTTGACTGCAGAGCAGTGGCAAACCGATTTACAGACCGCTGCACAGGAACGATGGCAAGAGCGCGGCCTAACTCAGGCCGAGATTGACAGCCGTTTGCAAACCATGAAAGACCGTCAAGCAAACTGCGACGGTGATGGTGATGGTGCACAACTGCGTGCCGGTAATGGCAACGGTATGCACCGCGACAATAGCTAGTTAACCTGGCTACTTACAATAAAGGCCTCTTCACAGGGGCCTTTATTTATACCTATTTAATTATCGTTCGAGGCGCTCTATCAAGTGAGGTTTGTCGATTTTGACAGAATTGATATCGTCACTCACGCGAATAATCGTCAACATGTCAGCATCAAGTGGCCGCATAATCCGATAAAGTGAGTTAATATCGCCAACTGCTAGGTTTAACCAATCGGCCTCATCATCGGGATGAACAATGACTGGCAGGCGGCTCGGCATCATGTCAGACTCGCTACCAGAGTTAGTCGTTACAATCGAGCACATGCCCCATACTTTACCTTCGGGGTCCGTCCAGCTGCTATAAACACCTGCAAAGGCGAATAGTGACACGTCGGTCGGATGTATATAAAAAGGATTCTTGCCGGTCGCAGCAGCCTTCCATTCATAGAAACCATTGGCCGGTATCAAGCAGCGCTGGTTGCGAATGACCTGTGACCAGGATGGCTTGTCGAATATACCCTCCGAACGAGCGTTATAAGTCCTGTAACGAAAGACAGCCGTAGTGTCTTTGGCGCCGGCTGGAATAAAACCCCATTTCATAACTTCAATCTGCCTAACACCGTCGCGGTCAACAATCACCGGGACGTTCTGTGTTGGGCTAATATTGTAGTGTGGTTTGACACCCTTTGGCATATCATTACCATCAGCAAAGCGGCGGCTAATCTTATCTATTTCATACAAGGCATATCGCATAGTCATCCTATCAGTATACGGCATCAGTCAAAAGAGGGAAGCGAAGGCCACTATTGACAAATTCATAAATCTGTGCTATACTGAATAGCAACAAACGTTTTTCTTACAATTAAATTTGAGAAGTTTTACCTTTACTTGCTGGTTACCAGTAAGCGTTCGTCCGTCCCATATAAGGCACATTTAGCCCAGGCACACGAATCGTAACAGATAGAGTTATAATATAAACACCGAAAAACGTTTGGTCGAGCCACTATATAGGCCGATTAGACGCATGGACATTGTCATGATGATGCCTCGTACCTTATGTATAGAAAATTAATATACCCTGCTGTCAACGGCAGGGTATATTTTATTTAACTTTGATTTGGCAAAGCTTAAGCGTATACTGAAATTACAAACTAATGTGAGGAGTTGATATGCAAGCATTGAACACCACGAAATTAGTACTTTTAATCGTTGGAGGGCTCAACTGGGGGTTGGTTGGATTCTTTGACTACAATCTGGTCGATGGACTATTTGGGGCAGGCTCATTCCTGGCTAGGTTAGTCTATGCAGTCGTTGGACTAGCTGCCTTGTGGGGATTAGTCGCCCTGTTCATGAAGCCGGCTCAAAAAGAAGCCTAAAGTTACCCCATAAAGCCGTATGATGCCACGCCTAGATATTAGGCGTGGCATCTCTTATTTATATGTATTTCGTCATACTTTTGCTATACTGTCATATATGAAACCGCTCCAACTTAGCAAACCACACATCGTTGTGATGGTAGGAATTCCGGGATCGGGAAAAAGCTTTTTTGCCGAACATT
>JAJYAA010000044.1 GCA_021779755.1 bacterium
CTGTTCGGCGAGGAGAAGGGTCTGCCCGCCCGCACCGCCATGGGCACCAATTCCTGCCCGGGCAACATCGCGGTCGAGATCGAGATGCTGGTGGAGTATGAATAAGATCAACGACAACCTCTATACTGTGCTTGTACTTCTTGTCGAGTGACGGAAACTCATCTAGATCATAAACCACGCCGTCAACACGCGCCCTAGCAAACCCAAGTCGACGATACTGTTCTGGAATGTGCGCAAACTCACCTTTTTTGCTCTGTACAATTGGCGCCAGTATCATTAAGCGCGAATCTGCTGGCAGTTTCATAATTTCATCAATAATTGTCTCTGACGTACGCCGCGAAACAGGCTTACCACAAACAGGACAATGCGGCACACCAATTCGTGCGTACAGCAAACGCAAGTAGTCATAGATTTCAGTGACCGTCGCAACCGTACTGCGCGGATTACGGCTGGTTGACTTCTGGTCAATACTAATCGCTGGGCTCAGCCCATCAATCTGATCGACATCTGGCTTTTCCATCATACCCAAGAATTGGCGAGCATAACTAGACAGACTCTCAACATAGCGACGTTGGCCTTCGGCATAAATAGTATCAAAAGCCAGTGATGACTTGCCAGAGCCCGAGAGTCCAGTAATAACAACTAATTTATCACGCGGTATTTCCACGTTGACGTTTTTAAGGTTGTGCTCACGCGCACCAACAACTCTAATTACCTCTGACATAACCCGACTATTGTACTCTAAAACAGCTTAATCTTCCAGTCTATTAGTTCGCATAATGCTTATCGTTGCAACTTGACTATACTGGTGTTATATTGTTTTAAACGTATTATTAACCTAAAGTGAGAGGTTGAATTATGAAAAAATTTATAACCTATATCTGCCTTACCGGATCACTGCTAGTCTTTATGAGTGCCATAGATGTTGAGCGCAGCTTAGCGCTATTCCTATTCGCAGGCGTTATACCTGGTACTAACATCGTAGTATCGCCTGTCGATATGATGGCCGCCACAGCTACAGCGATTGTAGTTGTTATTTTACGCCTAGCCGCCTGGCCTCAAATTAAAGCCGTATTTGATCAACCAAAAGCAAAAGATTCAGCCCATCGCACCGTATAGCTAGACGTCAACGTCAGCTGGCAAGACACTTTCGGCCCATAATTGTAATTCCTGTAGGATAAACTGCTTATTATCATCCTTAATGGTTGCCGACAAGCTCTTGAGCGACTTCAGAAAACTTGGCAAACTGGCATTTATCTTGTCAGAGCGCCACTTTTCCCAAGCGACAGACTCACTTTCGGTCAAAGTACTGGGATAATTACGTGCCTTATAGTGCAATAATAGCGGCGACAGTCGTTCATCGCTAAAACTCGGGTTAAAATCGGCTAGATCACGTACACTGGCATTCCTGACCGACTCAATCCTCAACTTATCGATATCTGGCACGAAGCCGTCGTACAACTGTGCTTCAGGATCAGTCGACTTTTTATATTCCTGCTTATTTTCGAAAACACTACGAATATTTTCAGCAAAGCCCGGCGCTGACAACAATATATTACGATGTTTAGCGATAATCACTTCGCTTAGATCAATACTCTTCCAACCATCGGCCTGTGCCAAAACACCAAGTGGCGCCACGGCTGGAGCACGGTTATATTGCAATTCTTTGACCGGTAGTTTCAAAAAGTCATCGGCCGAACGCTCCTCCCAGGTGGCATACAACTTCTTGGCTAGATCCTGCTGGCTCATTTGCAAAAACGGCGTTGGATCATAGCGCAGATCATAAACAACAACATTACCATTTTTGCCGGCTGTTAGCGGAAAAGCGACGGTTGCTTTGTTGTATTCATTATCTAGTCGCCCACTGACGTAGACAAACGGTTGTTTATCGTCCAAATTAACTAGCTTCTTGACCTCATTTTTGTCTCGCAGCTTTAATAAATAGTCATACAGCTGAGGCTGTTTACTTTTAATTAGGCCCGTCACGCTAATTAAGGCCTCGACATCACTTAGAGCGTCATGTGCCTTCACATGGTCAAGGTTATTAACACTACTGAGCAATTCTAGCCGATTAGTCGGCTGACCTTTGTCATCAACGGGCCAGTTAATACCATTAGGTCTAAGCGCGCGCGTCATTCGCACAACGTCGAGCAAATCCCAACGTGAACGACCATCTTTCCAACTCCACTCATATGGATCATAGAAATTACGCCAAAACAAATGGCGAATAAATTCATCATCAAAGCGAATATTATTAAAACCAACGACTGTCGTATCTGGCGTAAAGATCTCTTCGTTAAGCATTTTGGCAAATTCCGCTTCACTGTAGCCATCTGATTGCGTCTGCTGTGGTGTGATACCGGTCACCATAATAGCTTCTGGGCTAGGTAAAACATCGTCATTTAGCTTTACAAGGATGTTTACAGGCTCACCAACCTGCTTTAGGTCCATATCAGTCCTGATGCCAGCAAATTGCATCACTCGCGCCTCTTGAGGGCTGAGGCCGCTTGTTTCGAGGTCATAAAAGAAGAATGTTTTAGGCATATATATCAGCATAACAAAAAACACGCCATTTGGCGCGTTCATAGAGTTATTGGAGAAAATCTATTGTTCTAGATAAGTAAATTCACTATCACCGATTTTGATGACACTATCACCTTCAACACCTTGACGGCGCAACTCGTGATTTATGCCGAGCTTCTTCATAATATCGCGTAGACGATTAAGGCCCTCGAAGTTATCGAAGTCCGTTCGCCTGGCAAACTTCTCGATCTTTTCGCCGGCAACCATGAAGTAGACCCGACCATCATCCTCGGTAGACTTTTCGACCGTCCAACCTTCGGCAATTTGGCTTTTGCCGAGGCTGATCGTCTCGTATTCATCATCAGCTTCTATGTCATCCTCTAGGACAACTTGACGCGCCTCGATAACCTTGCGTCGTAGAGCCCTTAGAACTTCCTTTAGGCCCTTGTGCGCGCTCGACGATATCGTGAAGACTTCGGCGTCTTTGCCAGCCACAACCTTGACTTCGTCGATTTGCATTTGAATAATATCGTCGTCCAGACCGTCGATCTTGGTTAGGGCAATTACCTCTGGGCGGTTTGTCAGCTCAACATTATAATTTGCAAGTTCTGTGCGGATTGTTTTGTAGGCCGTGGCGATATCGTCGGTATAAACATCAATTAAATGTAGCAGTACGGCCGTTCGCTCAACGTGGCGCAAGAAGTCGTCACCGAGCCCCTTGCCTTCGCTTGCACCCTCAATCAACCCTGGAATATCGGCAATCAACAGACTACCGTCATCAATATCAGCTACACCTAAATTAGGAGTCAAAGTCGTAAAGGCATAATCGGCAATCTCGGGACGCGCGTTGCTAACAACACTCAGGAAAGTCGATTTACCTGCGTTTGGAAAGCCGACTAATCCAACATCAGCCAATAGTTTAAGCTCTAATTCGGCCTCAAAGGTATCGCCAACCTCGCCCTTTTCGGCAATACGCGGCGTTTGTCGAACCGAGCTCTTAAAGTGGGCGTTACCAAAACCACCATCACCACCCTTGGCAATAACGACTTCCTGTCCATTATCGGTTAAATCAGCAATAACCTGACCGTCACGACGTACAATCGTGCCCATTGGGACCTTGACGCGCAGCGGTTCGCCCGCCCGCCCATGTCGGTCACGCTTAGCACCATTTTGGCCATCAGTTGCCTTGAGCTCTGGTTTATAACGAAAGTCTAGAAGGGTATTTAGGTCTTCGGAGGCGACAAATATAACATCGCCGCCCCGACCACCGGCACCGCCGTCAGGGCCACCTTTGTCGACATAAATCTCATGCCGAAAACTAACGGCTCCGTCGCCGCCCTTGCCTGCTTGAATAAATACTTTAGCGGTGTCGACAAACATATTAGGCTTATTATAGCAAAATCGCCCCTGAATTAACAGAGGCGATTTGACATTCATGACATATTCTAGTGAATATAGTTATATAGGGCGGCTTGACCGGCGCTAATCGTACGATACGTCACACGGTTAAAGTTACCGCCATAGTTCATCTCGCTGACAAAAACGTCACCATTCGGGTCAACCCGCTCAACGATAGCAACGTGTCCAGCATAGCCAGTCCAACGATCACCAAAACCATCAATCTGCAGAACAGCTCCGGCCGACGGGTGTTTATCGACTAGATATCCATTAGCTCGAGCAGCAATCGCCCAAGTCGAAGCATTACCCCAGAAACTTCCAACCGGATGACCCATTTGAGCGCGTCGCTCATAAGCATACCAAGTACAGTTACCAAAGGCATAACGGTTACCAACCGAACCTGACGCAAAATACGACCCACTACTATAACTATAGGAATTAACGACAGGCGCTACATAACCAGGACGTTCGTTGTTTGGCAAAATAGCACCTGGCAGAATAATTTTAATACCAGCCTTTAGTCCACCCTCCTCAAGGTCGTTGTATAGAATAATTCGCGTTGGGTCAACCTTGTATTTGTCACCTATCGACTGCGCCGTATCACCAGCTTTGACGGTATAAAGCACGCCATCTGTAGGCAAAATCTGGAGCACTTTACCGACCGTTAGAGTATCACCAATTAAGCCGTTAGCCCATTTAATGGTATCGTTTGAAACACCAAATTTAGCGGCCAAGCTATCGGTAGTATCACCCACTTGGGCAGTATAGCTCTTGATAGCACGGCTATCGGCTGTCGGCTGTATAATCTGCGGCTTTGAAAGTGATGTATCACTGGTCTGAGCCAGTTCACTGCTAATTTTGGCAGATACAGCCAAGCTGGCGACGTTCGGCGCAACCGATAAATTAGTTGTTTCAGCTAGGTTAGCTGCTAGGTTTGTCGCCACGACATTATCAACTGATGTCTGTTGAGATTGTGTCGTAGTGGTCAGCGAAGCTGCATTGGCAACGGTCGTCGACTGTTGGGGTGCGCGATAACCAACGGCCACGACCGCGATAATGACTGCAAAAACACTGACATAGACTGCAATTGTCGAAAACTTAGGAGCCCCCTTGGAACGTTTATGGTGGCGGGCAAATATCTGCTGGCGTAAAACAACAGTTGATCCAGAAGTAAGGTGCTTCGTG
>JAJYAA010000045.1 GCA_021779755.1 bacterium
GCGTAGGCACTCTAGGACAGCTACGCCGGCGCCCATTAGCGCCGAAAACGTACGAGCGAAGCGGGCAATTGCCACTTTTTTGATAATATTCCTAACGCCAGGAACTTTCAGGATAAAAGTATGAAACTGTTCTTTGCCCTTTGGAGTCTTGATATAGCGCAGGACGGCATAAATACCGCTACCGATTGCAGGAAAGAGCAGAAACCAGAAATGAGTTATAAAACCGCTAATGCCGAGCATAAACAGAGTAATGCCCGGCAGCTTGGCGTCTGGACCACCCAGGTCGGTCAAGATTTTGCCAATTTGTGGGATAACAAATAACATTAGCCCAAAGAACGCTAGTATCGTGATACTGATCAGGACTGTCGGATAGGCCATGGCGCTTTTGATTTTTTTGAGAATCGTAGTGCTTTTTTCTTGTTGGAGTGCTAACCGTTTCAGAATCTCGTCCAAGATACCGGCTGTTTCACCAGCGCGCACCATGTTAACGTAGACGTCATTAAACGTATCGGGGTATTTCGCGAGGGCGTCACCCAGGGTTGTGCCAGCTTCGACGTCTTTGATGACGCCTGCTAGGATTTGTTTTAAGACGGGACTTTCGGAGTGGTCAGATAGTGAAGTCAGGGCACGGACTAGCGGGACACCAGCACCAACCATGGCGCTGAGCTGTCGCGTCATCATCACCAGATGGTCGGGCTTCACCCTAGTAGGTTTAAATAGTTTATCCAGAGAGAAACCTGCTTGACGGCTGGAAGTTTGTCTGACGCTGACCGGCCGTAGGCCTTGCTTTCTGAGGGCTGTGATTGCACTGGCTCGGTCGGGCTGTTCTAGGCTGCCTGTGACTGACTTGCGCGAGGCATCGACTGCTATGTAGGAAAATTTAGTCATAATTAATCTTTACTCACACGCATGACTTCTTCGATTGTCGTTTCGCCACGTAGCGCTTTAATTAAACCATCAGTTTGCATTGACATCATACCGTCAGCGATTGCTTGTGCTTGAATCTGGCTACTGGTAGCGTTGCTCATGATTAGTTTTTGAATATTTTGCGTATTAGCGAGAACCTCATAAATACCGGTTCGTCCTTTGTATCCATTATGAGCGTCGTCGTCGTTATCATCTGGATCCGCGCGCCAGAGGGTGAGTATGCCGTTGGCATCCGTGCTAAGCGGCACATCTGCACCAACACCTTCGGCTAGAGCACGTTTTTCAAGTTCATGGATAATACTAAAGTTTTGGCCGGTGCCCAGGTTGAACATGCGCATGACAGCCTGTTTTTCTTCTTCGGTCGGCGTGTAGCTTTTTCTGGTTGTTTTGTGTAGCTGTCTAACTAGGCGTTGACCAACGACTGCTCGTACGGTACTGGCAATCAGGAACGGCTCAATGCCCATGTCCAGTAAACGCGGCAAACAAGTTGCGGCATTGTTGGTGTGCAGGGTACTAAATACTAGGTGACCTGTTAGGGCGGATTGGACGCCAAGGTCAGCCGTTTCGCCATCGCGGATCTCACCGATCATAATAATATTTGGATCTTGACGTAGTAGGGCGCGCAGACCGTTGGCAAAAGTCATACCGGCCTTTTCGTTGGTTTGTGTCTGGTTGACGCCTGGTATACGGTATTCAACTGGGTCTTCGATGGTCGATATATTGACTGTTGGTGTATTCAAGATCGAGAGAATACTAAAGAGGCTTGTTGACTTACCACTACCGGTCGGTCCTGTGACAAGCACCATGCCGTTTGGCTCAGTAATAGCAAGCTTCATAATCTCCAGCGACCGACCCCAATAGCCCAGAGACTCAAGTGTGACAGCCTGGTCAGACTCGTCAAGGATACGCATGGCGATCTTTTCGCCATCGGCAACAGGAAGAGAACTTACACGTAGGGCGTATTGTTTGCCGGCAACCTTTATTTTGAAGCGGCCGTCTTGCGGAACGCGTCGTTCGTCAATTTTGAGGTTGCTCATGATTTTGATACGACTGACTAACGCGCCAAGTACACTGCGCGGTAGTCGGTTAACCTCTTTGAGGACGCCGTCTATGCGATAGCGTACTTGGACATAATCTTCACGTGGTTCAATATGGATGTCGCTGGCGTGGCTACGAATTGCGTATTCGAGCAGCAGATTTACGGTTTGTGCGATTGGCGAATCCTCGGCAATATCTTGCTCGTTGACGGCTTGCTCGGTTGCGACTTCGTCACGTTGAATGTCGATAACTTCATTGAGTTCTTGGTTAACGTCACCACGATAATTCTCTAGGGCTGAAAGGATGTTCTCGCTGGTCGCAATGTAAATACGCGTATTAACGCCGATTTCTTTTTGAATAAAATTAACGGCCTGAATGTCATCAGGGTCTTCCATGGCTAGTTGTTGCACGCCATCGTCACCAACTTTGAATAATACGGCATTGTATTGACGAGCGATTCGTTCTGGGATGCGATTTAGTACATCGGATGGGATGCTGCCGGGATCAAGTTCGACAAAAGGAATTTGAGCATAATCTGCAAAGGCTTGGATGAGCTTTTTGTTGTCGATGATTTCGCCTTCGAGCGCCAGGTCTTGCAAAGGTCGTCTTGAACGAGCGCCTTCTTCTTTGAGGGCTTTGATTTGCTCTGGAGTAGCCACACCACTGCGCGTGAGCAACTTCTCGATGATTGCATCAGAAATACGCATACTGCTTACGCTCTATTGTAATTGACGGATTTAAAAAGCGCCAGATGATATAATCATATTAATGATTATTAATGTGAATAGCGAAGACGAGATGAAGGCCTTTGGGGCTACTTTAGGCGCTCGGCTGGTAGGTGGAGAGGTGATTGAGCTAGTTGGTGATGTTGGGGCCGGCAAAACGACCCTTACCAAGGGTATTGCGGCTGGGTTGGCAGTTGATGACGACGTTCAGAGCCCTAGCTTTACGATTAGTCGCGTCTATCAAGCTAGAGACGGCTTAACATTGGCGCACTATGACTTTTATCGGCTAGGGGATGCCGGTATTATGGCCGATGACCTGGGCGAGACGGCTGGTGATGAGATGACCGTGACTGTGGTTGAATGGGGTGGGGTAGTTGAAGGCGTCTTGCCGATCGATCGCCTAACGGTCACTATTCAAGCAACATCTGAATCTGAGCGGTCTTTGTCTGTGGTCGCTGGTGGCGAAAAAAGCAGAAAGGTTGAGGTTGGTTTATGATTTTACTACTTGATACCAGTACACCGCTATGCAAGTTGTCGTTCATTAATGACAATGAACGATTTGACGACGAATGGCAGGCCGATCGCGCGCTCGCCAAAGGTCTACTTGACTATATTAATCACAATTTGGAGAATCATTCCAAGATCTGGTCAGATATCGATGGTATAGGTGTTTTTCGGGGCCCGGGTAGTTTTACGGGTCTTAGGATTGGACTCACGATTGTTAATACAATTGCCGACAGCCAGTCTATTCCGATCGTAGGCAGTATGGGTGATACATGGCAAGATGAAGCGCTCGATAGACTAAAGAATGGCCAAAATGATGGGATCGTAATGCCCTTTTACGGCAGTGAAGCGCACATTACAAGCCCTAGAAAATAGCTTGTGCAACCAGCCCAAAGAAACTACACTATATATAAGTCCAACAGGACTCCTGAATAAATTTTGACACAACCCGCTTTAGGCCAACTGAAAATTTGATACATCTACTTTCTGTAACCCTGCATCATATCCAGAGGTCGCCGCGAGGAAAGGAAAACTATGATAGAAGGTATAATAGCCGCTTTAATTGGCATTTTTGTTGGTGCCGGTGGCACCTACGCCTACGACAAGAGTCGTAGCACTGGTGGCAAACACAAGGCCGAAAAGCTCATATCTGAAGCCAAAACTAAATCTAGCGACATCATCTTAAAAGCCAAGGACGAGGCTTTGCAGATGGTAAACGATGCCAAGAAAGAAGAAGCTGATCGCCGCCGTGAATGGCAAAAAACCGAGAACCGTTTGGCTGATCGTGAGGCTAATCTGGATCGTAAACTGGATGAGCTTGATAAACGCTCAGACGCTTTGCGTGCACAAGAAGACGAAGTTGAAACTCTCAAAAACGAAATTCGTGACATTCGCATCAAACAACAAGAGAAACTGGAAAAGATTGCCGGTCTCAAAAAAGCCGATGCAGCCGAAAAACTGATGCAAATGACCGAAAAAGACATCAAACAGGACTTGATTGGCCTGGTTAATAAACTCCAAAATGATGCCAAAGAGGATGCCGACGAGCGGGCTCAGACAATCCTCGTTACGGCTATGGAGCGTATGTCATCAGAAGTTACGGCTGAACGTACTGTGACCGCCATCAAGTTATCTGATGAAGAAATGAAGGGTCGTATTATCGGCAAAGAAGGCCGCAATATCCAGGCGCTGCAGCGTGCTACTGGTGTCGATATCCTCGTCGATGACACGCCGGGCATGATTATATTGAGCAGCTTTGATCCACTCAGGCGACAGGTTGCTCGCATGACGCTCGAGATGCTTATGAAGGATGGCCGTATTCACCCAGGACGCATCGAAGAAGTCGTCGCCAAGGCCGAGAAGGAAATTGACAAAGAAGTTATCAGGGCAGGTGAGGACGCTGCGCGTGATGTCGGTGTTGTCGGTATTCCAAAAGAAATGTTACACCTGCTGGGTGAATTAAAGTTCCGTACCAGTTATGGCCAGAATGTTTTGATGCATAGCACCGAAATGGCCCACTTGTCTGGTCTAATTGCTGAAGAGATTGGCGCCGATGTACGCGTTACCAAGATTGCCACGTTACTGCACGATATCGGCAAGGCCGTGACGCACAAAATTGAGGGCAAGCATCACCATATTGGTGCTGAATTTGCGCGCAAGTATGGCATGTCTGATGATATTGTTCATGCCATCGAGGCGCATCATGATGACATCGAGGCAACGACACCGGAAGCCCTGATTGTCCGTGTCTGCGATGCGCTGTCAGCGGCTCGACCAGGTGCTCGTAATATTAGCGCCGAGAACTTTGTAGAACGTATGCGTGACCTCGAAAACATTGCCTTGAGCTTTAACGGTATTGAAAAGGCTTACGCAATTAGCGCCGGTCGTGAAGTTCGTATTATCGTCAGT
>JAJYAA010000046.1 GCA_021779755.1 bacterium
CTTGATTATTAGTGCCGAACGACACGAAAAAGAAGAAGACAAGAGCAAGAAATATGTCGTCCGCGAAAGTTCAAGCAGCTTCTATAGGCGTATCACACTACCAGAGCGAGCTAGCGCCGATAAAATTACAGCACACCTCGACGATGGCGTCCTAAAAGTTGGCGTTCCACTCGCCCCACTGCCTGAACCAAAAAAGATTTCAATCAAAACCAAGAAGAAATAGCGATTACTTCTCTTGGCGACGAATTGTAACCGAGCCCAAGATTAGCACAGCCAAGCCGAAAGCGACAACGATCATTAGGTCATTTGTTAGGTCGCTGGTCCATGCCGAATGTTCGGTAATTTGTTTCATGGCATCCACGCTATAGGTCAGCGGCATAATATTAGCAAACCACTGCAAGACCTGCGACATTTGATCGCGAGCAATGAACAGTCCGCAAATCAGCAGTTGAGGAAAGATAAAGGCCGGCATGAACTGCACCGCCTGGAATTCACTGCGCGCAAATGCACTGGTAAATAATCCGAGCGTCGTACCCAGGAACGCCGCGCACACTGCGCCGATGATCGTCGCCAGTTCGCCACCGGCCACATCAACACCCAGCAAATGAATCATCACAAAGCTAGACACCAAGGCCTGCAAGAATCCAATTAGCGAAAAGGCAATTGCGTAGCCTAGCATAAAGTCCAGCTTGGATATTGGCATTGTCATTAACCTATCCAGCGTGCCGCTCGTACGTTCGCGCAGAGTGCCAATCGATGTAATTAGGAACATCATTATCATCGGAAATGTCCCCAGTAGCATGGGCGCGATACCGTCAAAGACCTTCGGCACACCATCAAACACATACTTCATAATCGTCAGTAGTACCGGCGGAACGATGAATAGCAGGGCGATTGTACGCGGATCGTGCGCTAATTGACGCAGGACACGGCCAGATGTTGCAAAAGTTTTAGCTAGGCTCATTATTTTTCCTCTCCAACTAGTTTTAGAAAGCTCTCCTCAATCGACTTTGTATTAGTCTTCGTCTTCAGTTCTGCTGGCGTACTGTGAGCAATCAATTTGCCATCGCGGATTAGTACCAAGTCGTCACAGCGTTCGGCTTCATCCATCGAGTGACTCGATACCAGCAATGTCGTTCCCCTAGCGGTTAGCTTGTTAAACAATTTCCATAAACTATCGCGTAGTACTGGGTCCAGCCCAATCGTTGGCTCGTCTAATACCATTAATTTCGGTGAACCAATTAGCGCCACCGATAATGAAACTCGTTGTTTTTGGCCGCCCGACAAGTTACTAACTAGGGCATCCGCTTTGTCGGTCATGTCAACCGATTCCAAAACTTCATCCACTACCTCACGAATGCGACCTTTTGGATGGCCCATCATAGTAGCAAAGTATTTCAGATTTTCTTTGACTGTCAGATCAGGATAGACCGACAAGCCCTGGGTCATATAACTCATCTGGTCGCGTAACTTGACCGAACCAGCTGGCAGGCCAAATATATCGATACTGCCTTCGGTTAATCGTTGTCGTCCGACAATACTACGAATCAAAGTTGTCTTACCAGCCCCTGATGGTCCAATAAAGCCGATAGCTTTACCGACCGGCAAATCGACAGTAATGTTTTTGAGAGCGTGTACTGTGCCGTCCAGAGTAACTGATAGATTTTTTATTTTTATTGCAGTTTCCATAATTTAATAATAGCAAACTATGCTAATGCTTTATAAAAATACCGAAAGCATGGCGCATACAATCGAAGCCATATATAATGTAAGCATATGCACGATAGCGTCACTATTGCCAGGACGCTCATGGCCGACAGCCTTGGGTTCCATATTATTTTTGCCATGCTTGGTGTCGGCTTACCGCTCGTTATTCTGTTAATCGAACACCTCGGTTTGCGACGTAAGGACCCGATTATTTTGGAACATGCCAGGCGGCTATCGATTGCCACAATTATTCTAGTCGTCGCAGGCGTTGCTTCAGGAACGGTAATTTCGCTACAAATGGCACTTGTTTGGGGTAACCTGATTAAGTTCGGTGGGTCGATCATGGGACTAGCTTTTGGCTGGGAAGGCTATGCCTTTATTATCGAGTCCGTCTTCCTCGCCTTTTACGTGACTACCTGGGGCAAGGTTAGGGGCTGGAAACACTGGTTAATTGGGCTACCTGTGGCGATTGGCGCACTGGGCTCTGCCCTAGCTATCACACTCGGCAATGCTTGGATGCAAAACCCAGGCATGCTCGACGTCGTTGGCGGCAAAGTGGTCAGCAGTAACCCGCTAGGTGCGCTATTGACCGAGACGGCCTTTTTTATGACTAGCCACTCCGTGGTTGGTTATTATTTGGCAACAATTCTGTGTGTTCTAGGCGTCTATGCTTTTTACGTCTGGCGTTACCATCCTAGCGGCAAAGATCAGACCGCCACTCATACAATTATGCTTCGCCTAGTTATCGCTTCGTTTGTATTTATAGCGGTCGAAGCGACGCTTGGACACTTCCAGACACAATACTTGGCCGTGTCGCAACCACGCAAATTTGCCGCGCTCGAAACCGTCCAGACTACTACCCGGGATGCACCATACGTTATCGGCGGACACTTCACGGCGGATGGCAAAGTTGAGGGTGGCATTAGGATTCCTGGACTACTAAGTATCCTGACCGATTGGAATACCAACACAAAAGTCACCGGACTCGATAGCTTCCCGAAAAGTGATTGGCCGATGCTATTTATTAACTTATTGTTCGAAATCAAGATGGCATTCGTTGGTCTGGTCGCGGCAATAACGATAGTTTTTGGCCTATTACATCTCAAGAGGATCAAAGAGCGAATCCGTCGCCTGCGATACAGCAAGCCGCTCCTTATGGGCCTAATGGTAGTCGGACCGTTAACTGTAGTTATCGTTGAGCTGGGCTGGATGATTGCCGAGTTCGGTCGCCAACCGTTCGCCGTCAATGGATATTTGCGCACGTCCGACGCTTTTAGTGCCAGCCAGGCAGTTACTAACTGGGGTTATTTGTTCCCGCTGTCTTACGTAGTTTTGTTCGCAGCAACCGGTATTGCTTTATGGCTGTTATTTAAACGCCAGGGCAAGGTTCGACCTTCTAAGGACCTGCTGTAATGGCACCGATTTTATTCGTCGTTATTCCACTAATCGCTTATGTGCCGATGTTTGGATATGAAACCTATATCGCCTTTCGACGTATCGGCAAACCACGCGACAAAGGCGGTGCATACTTGCACGCCACGTGGGAATCGACACATACTTTCCTAATACTAAGCGTTAACTACTTTATGTGGTTATATAGTTCGGCTATCGTGGCCGTTGGACACGCAGTTTTCTTGCCACTACTAGTATTTGGACTGGCTTTTATCGCTCGCTCAATCCTATACATATACTTGTTTTATATAAAAAGCACCAACAGACCAACGCCCGGGCTGGACGCACTATTTGCATTAATGCACGTCATCATTGCGGTTTGTTTGCTGTATGCGACCGTCCAGACGCTCAACATTCTGATGACCGGCAACTATCAACCCAATGATTTGTTACCTACTCTGTTGTGGCCAGGCATTATCTTGACCGTGCCACTAATTAGCGTGCCACTTTACTTTTTGTATAAAACAAAAAGCTAACAATATGTCTGTTTAGTAGTATTCTTATGCTGTATAATCAACTTGAATAAATCCGCCAAGCGGTCTGGTCGCCTAGCCTGCGACATCAACAGACTTGCGGTATCTATCGAACGTAGGCTGGTCGATAATTAACATGGAGGTCACTATGGTTGATCGAGAAGAAAAGGCCAAAGCCGAGTACCAACAATGGCAAGAGCTGTCAAAAGCGCACTGGAGTCACTGGCGCGCTTGGGGTTCTTGGTTCAGCTGGGGTTCACCAGTCGGACTGGGACTATTTGTTGTCCTGCTGGCAGTAGCTTTTGCAATTCTAAAGTTTGCAATCAAACTTTAGGGTATGCGGCAATATAAAAACACCGTCTACATAGGCGGTGTTTTTATACGTTTTTGGCTATAGCTTTAACATATCTAGGATCAGCGACGTCATGTTCTGCGCCAACTACTATTACTTTTTTAATATTAGCAATATATTTAATAGCCGCATCAAACCTCTCGCCCATGATAGGATAATTCTCGATTTCTTTGTCGCCAATAAAGATCTTGGTTGGACATTTTATCAGCTGGGCCAGATCGGCAAAGTTTAATTTAGAAAAAGCCGCTATCCTACGCTTGCCTATCTCGTCGATCCAGACCTGTTTCATATATTTACTATCCTGGTCTTCGGCAAAGTAGGGCGAAAACGAAAATAACCACAGTGCAGATGGGTTACGCTTGGTCGCAGCCATAAACGCAGTTACGGCACCAAATGAAAAACCCGCCAAAATTGTCTGATTAACGTCATATTTCGAATAGACTTTTTCTAGCTCCTGCTGCCAATTCTTGACTGTTGTTCGCTTCCATTGAATTGGCACAAATTCAACGTTGTAGCCACGCGACTTAATGGCATCAATCGTCGACTTATAATCTCGCGACTCCAAACTCTCTTGGAATCCAGGAACAAATAGCACTGTTTTCATACATTCACTATAACAAAATAATGTCCGATTGCATGTGTATGTAGGGCATTATACTGTGGAATATTATCCGAGGAGTGCCCCTAAAAAACGAAAGTGCCCTCGAGGCACTTCGACTCCGCGAGGAGGAAGTACCCGAGGGCGTAGTAGGGTTGCACGACAGCCGGCGTGCGCGGGTTCAGGCGACGTTCTGTCGACCCTTATAACCGTGACTCATACCCAGCTTGACCTTGACCGCGTAGGCCAGAAGACGAAGCTTGGATCGTGTCCACGGTTGAGTGTTCCTGGGCGAGCTGTCGAACGGGATGTCTGGCACCTTGAAGCCGAGGACATCGTAGCCGTCCTTCTCGACCATGAGCTTGAGACTCGGCAGATGAAGGAACGGCTGGGCGACGATCACTATTCGAGTGATCCCCAGCGGTTCGAACACCTTCTTCGCCTCGTCCCAGACGCCCTTACTGTCGAGATACGTGCC
>JAJYAA010000009.1 GCA_021779755.1 bacterium
GGCGCCGAAGCGCAAGCTCAGCTTCAAGGACCAGCGCGAGCTGGAGCAGTTGCCCAGGCGCATCGAGGAACTGGAAACCGAGATCGCCAGGCGCGGCGAGGCGATGACCGATCCGGCCTTCGTTCGCTCGGTGTGGGAGCCTTACATCAAGACCGCCGACCACTTCAACGAGCCGGGCAAGTTCACCGCCTTCATCGGCTATGAATGGACCAGCACGCCCGGCGGCGACAGTTCTAGTATTACGGTTAAAAAAATCGGCTTATTCTCGGACAAGCTACACAGTCTAAAAGTGGGGGATAGCTTCACGATTAGCCAACCCTATGGATTTTTTTACGCCCATCGTAATAAACCGATTATCGCAATTGCTGCCGGTGTCGGCATCGCTCCGATTTGGAGCATTATCGGCCATGAAGCAATTACCAACAAGGCTGATCAACCAATTAAGCTACTCTATACCAACAAAACAGCCGACGATATTGTATTTAAGAAAGCGATAGACGGGTTAGTCGTGGACCACGATAATATTACAGCTCAATATTTTACGACGCATCAGTCCGAGTCGCCATATACCAAGCGTCGCATTGTTGTGTCAAAAGATATTGTTGATCAATCTGGCAGTAACGGCTATTACGTTTGCGGTTCTCAGGACTTCGTCAGGTCAATTTGGCATCAGCTGGTTGAGGCTGGCATTAATGAAGATTTAATATCAACAGAAACATTTTTTGAGTCATGGAATTAGAAGCGCCTGTTATTGAAGCTCCAGTTGAAACCATCGAAGTGGCGGCTGAGCGACCCTTTTTAAGCTCGCGCTGTGCGGCGCTTGGTTGTGCGGCCATCCTATGCGCTGATTGTCCACTGGTCAGGCTACAAACGATGATTGATGAGGCTGATATCCAAATTAAACCAGACCGGGTAGCAGAACCCGTAAGTGATTTGCTTGACTTGAACGACTACTTGCCTGTTGCTGACCCAGAGGGCCCAGCGGTCGTTGACGGTCGTGATTTGATAGACAGTCAGAAAAAAATTACCACTCCCCTGCCGGTTGAAGTCAAAAACACAACACCAACATACTTAGAGAGACTAATGGATGACAGTATCGCAGCGGTCGTCGCAGATAGCTTGATCGAGCCTGAGCGCTCATCTAAACCTGAAATTACTGATTCGTCACTGGACGACTCACGTCCAGATATTGAGTTCGAACAGGTGGCAGGTGACGTTATGCGAAGTGAGGTGGTTATTCTAATAGACGATCGTGTCGTAGACGAGCAAACAGCTAGTAATGTCGCAAAATCTGACATAATACCAGAGATTATATCGATAGATTATGACAATAGTGCGACAGAGATTGCGCTACCGACAGCTACGCAGGACATATTTTACGACGTTAATATTGAAATTGAGCCAATCGTAGTATCATCAGCCACGGAGGTGCGCGAGCAAGAGATTACTAGTCCGCCAATTGTTGACGCTAGCGATACTCGAGCCACTACTACAGTGGTCAATCCGCCGCGTAGCAACTCGAAACACGATGACCCGCCAATGGAAACTGTTGTCTACTCGGTACGGCACGATATGGACCTCGACTCCCCTGCTCTAACTGTAGATGATGAATATATTGCAACATCCAGTATTGCTAGACAACCAATGTTGGCGGCTAGCGAGGAGATTATGGCTGGAGACGAGTTGCCTACTGAAATTGTCGAAACATTAATGATCCATGAATTGGTAGTTGATGATAGTCAGGATGATAGTGGAGGCCAGTTGGTCGATTATCTAATCCCGAACACGGATAGTGAGCATGTTATCAAACGCGCACGTGTCGTAGACGATGTGATCGCTAAGCAGTCCTTGGCAGTCGATATGGAGGCGCTATTGGATGGTAGGGACGAGCTAGACCCAGAAAGAGGCGGAACCGACTCAACAAGCGGCGTATGTGTTGGCGTAACGGCTCGCTTGGTGCGTCAGTTGGCGGTCTATGCCTTGATTGCCAAGGTCTGTTTATATGGCAGCGATAGCTACTTACCACTCAAAGTGTAAGGGCTGGACAGATAATCACCCTGCATAGCTTCAATCTGCCAGTCGCCGGTCGGGATGATTGTGCCGCTCCACGACCAACCGGTTTGTCCTTGAGTATTGGCTGCCGTATATGGTAGGAAGCGATCGAAGCCGGTGTTGTTATCATGCAGCCAAACGGTACAATAACTGCCGGCGGCAACACTGCAGCCGCTACCTAATGTATCGCTACTGGTATAGCTATGTTCATTTGCTGCGCCGCCAGCTTGAAGTAATTTTGGCAAAGCGGCTGTGGTATTGAGCGAGCTAGCGACAGTCAATGCCTGGCCAACGTTAATAATACCTTCGCCCATCTCGTTCGTGTATGGCGCACCATTCATCGCTGCTGGTTTAGTGGCGGTTCCAAGTATGATGGCGGTAATGTCATTGACTGATGAATTGGGCCGAATAGACTTAATCAACGAAGCCAAACTTGCAACTTGTGGCGCGGCGAACGAGGTACCATATAATGAGCTAGCGTAAAGTGATGTAGCGTTGGTTGGTGTCCAGGTGGGGGAGTTAATTGCGCCCGCTCCCGGTGCGACGACGTCTAGTCCGGGGCCGTAACTACTAAAGCTAGCGCGTTGGTCGGTGTTGGTTGTTGCACCGACAGCTATGACGTGTGGGTCTAGGGCGGGATAGCTCATTGTGCCGGCGGGTAGTGTCGTGCAACCTTGTTCAGTACCGGTTCCACAGTTGCCTGCGGCGGCGACTACGACAACATTGTGTGCGTATGCATAGTCGGTTGCGGCCTGTAGGGCGGCATCATAAGTTGTGCCACCCAGGCTCATGCTAATAACAGTTGCACCGTTGTCTACTGCATAGTAAATTGCTGCTGCAATGTTACTGGTATAGCCTGGGCCATCATCGCTCAGTGCCTGCAAGGGCATAATCTTGGTGTTCCAGTTGATAGTTGCAATACCTAAGCCGTTGTTGCCCGCTGCTCCGACAAGTCCGGCAGTTTCGGTACCGTGCGACACGGCAGCACCGTTCGGGTTCGTCCGTCCGGCCATCGGGTTGTTGTCGCCAAGCGAGAAATTCCAGCCGCGCCAGTCGTCAACATAGCCATTGCCGTCGTCGTCGCAGTTGTTTGTGCTTTTATCCTGCGGCGTACCGGTCCAGCAGCGATCGCCAGCCTTTGTCATACCAGTTTCACCTGGATTCAGATACCAACTACTAGCCAGGTCTTCGTGATTCAACGCAAAGCCAGTATCAATAACGGCGACGACCGTTTGACCGTTACCTGTCGATATATTCCAGGCGGGTAGGGCGTTGACTGTTTGAATAGCCCAGTCGGATGGATAGCCTGGATCGTTTGGCGCCATCAATGGGTAATAAGTGTGCTCTTGGGTAACAGTTTCGCGAACGGCGTTTTGCTTGGGTGCGTTAGGTGTTGGTTGCAATGTCGGTGCGGGTGCTGCCGAACGCGGTACGTCCACGGATGGCTTGACGTCATTGCTGGTTACAGCAGGTGTTTGAGTCTTAGCTTTGTCGGCTAGCTGACTGCCGGTGACTGGCGCACTGACCGGCGCTTGGACCGCGACTGGCCCAAGTTGAACATAGCGATTCCAAGCAAAAACAGCCGAGGTTATGACAACGAGACCTATAATGACGGCGGCGAAGATTTTTTGCTGTTTCATGAAATGTTTATTTATTGTTTTAATATAGTGATTATTATATCACCATGAGCTTGTTGTCGGTATGGTGATTCGGGGTGAAAAGACATCGGCTAAAGCCTCCTCCGCTTGCTGGCGAAACTATGTAAACACATTTTCGCTGCGCGGCGCTACGCCAAACCTCGACCTACAAATTTTGCTATAGCAAAATTCAGGTCGAAGGTTTGGGTCCTGACGCCTGGCCATAGAAAAAATCCGACATGAATGCCGGATTTTTTCTATGGTCGGCTCAGAACGACACTCAACGAACCTATCTACAAGACAGCCTTTATGCGATTTTACGAAACCATCAGCAACTTAGGGATAAAGTTGAGAAGCTACAACGTATAGTCGATAACGCCGTAAAGCCAGAGGGCTTGGAGCTTATCAAGTTTGTGTAGCGTATAATGTAGGTAATATGAGCGATACAGACGACAGCAAAGAAAACTCTATGCTTCAAGAGAGTGAAGTTGTAGAGTTGCCACCGCAACAATCAGCCGCCGACACAAGCAACTGGGATAATAAAGTCTCGACTGACCCTAGTGGCGAGAAGTATATACGAGCAGAAGACGAAGAGTAGGTTCTGCGTGAAGCGAACTCAAGACCAACTAGAAGAAGCACTATCTCAACAGATAGGGTTTCTCAATACTTCCTGTCAAGCTTTTGATAGCGGTAATGAAAGCGAAGCCTTACGAATTGCAGGGGTCTTACGGACATTGTTACACGATACAGATAACTCAAAATCACTTCTAGGACAACTGGGTGTAAAAGATAAAATTCAGTTTATCGACTCAGCAGACCCAATTGACCCTACTCCAACCGATAGACAGCACAATGGCAGGACTATTTTTGTTATGTCGGGGATGCCAGGATTATTTGCTATCCGTCCAACTATGAACGGCACGACGCTAGTTGCACCACTGAGTTTGAAGCCCAATGCAAAGGGCTCTGTTAGCTTCGAAGACTGGTGGACGGTAGGTTGCATACCAGGTGAGAACAATGCCCGACACTCTCGAGAGTGGCTCATAAAGCAAATGGCGAATAAAGAGGGCGGTGTTCACGTAGACCCCGAGATAAACAAGGGCTACGCTGAATTACGAACTACGGGTATGGGAATGACAGTATCTTCAAATGGCGTAGACGGTTTTATTAACAGCCCAGCAGATGTTTCTGTGCGACAGATAGCGTGGGAGTTGCTTGCCTCATTGCAACAAGCTGAAATTATATAGCCCCCCTACACCTAAGGCACATCATTTTACAAAAGGTTGTAAACGCACTTGTAGGCTCAAAAAACGTCAGTGTCAAAAAATGATTTGTTTTGCCATTTCACCCAACAATCACGAACAGGGGTCGTTGTTAAAAAACCGCCCAACAAGCCCGAAGCACACTAACAGAGGTGAGCTGTTAGCTAATCATAAAATCTGTTGGGAGTAAGCATTAGCGTTATATAAAAATTATTGTATAACTTGCTATTGCTTAGCTAACGGGTTAAAATCGGGCTATGAGGGTATCAGAGTATTACACTTTGGGACTAACGCAACCCTCACTCGACTTTGTCGATGTGAGGCTTGATACCGATGTGCCTCTGTTTATCGACCCGACTGCCTTAAACTTACTTGATACTGAGTGGGGTATGAGATGTCGTAGTCTTATCCACGATTATTTTAGCCTTGTACTAGAGTACATTACCGATGGTGAGCACGATAAAGCAAAGTCCTTGTTGGGGCAGTTAGGAGAGCCAAACGAAACCCACCTCGGCTTATCTAAAAAGCGTTCACGTGGTCACGGTATGGGTGAAATTCTAGCGGGTAAAATGTGGGAGGCTTTGAACGAAAGTACAGCAGTGCGTACGGGTATTATTACGGATTTGGAAGACACGGCACTACTTATTGACGGCATCGCATCAGACGTTATTTCCGATATCGTAACTAACCTTATTCGAGAGCCACTGCTTGAATACACAGCCGAAATGGCGGAACAATACGGCATCCCATTGCAGACCCGCAAAACACGCAAATTGTGGAACACGCAATCGAAGAAGTGGGTGACGAAAGATTTGCCACAGGCGATAACGACTGTAGATAATCGTGAAGAACGACTCCTACTCGTACCCAAAGCTATCGTGAGAAAGTCTATTAGCTATGACGCAGGCGTCTATTACAATCAGTACCTAGTCGAGAAACTGCAAGAAGAGGAGATGGACAGAGGTTTTGTCAGGATAATAAAATCGACTGGTGAACACAAGCCACCAACAAAGAAGTCTATTAAAGAAAACCATCTTGACGCCGATGGTAAGATAAACCAAAAAGAGCAAAACCGTACACTAACCCCCGACCGTCGTGACGTCCTAGAAAAGTTTAAACAAGAGATAGGCGAAAATCCTAAGCCTGTACTCAATCACTCAGAGATTGCTGACGAAGCAGACACTCCAACCCCAGATTGGGACAATCTACTAAAGAACTTGCTTGACATACCAGTTGGACGCAATGACGCTAGCAGATTTGAAAAGGCTGTACAGGCACTATTTACCGCCCTGTTCTATCCTTGGCTCGCCCATCCAATGCCCCAGACCAAACAGAATAACGGCAGAAAAAGAGTTGATATAACTTATTACAATGTGGCAACTGATGATTTCTTTGGGTGGGTCAAAAGCCACTATACCGCACCCTACATTTTCGTAGAGTGCAAAAACTACACCACCGATATAGGTAACGTCGAGCTAGACCAGCTATCGGGTAGGTTTGGTACAAGTAAAGGACAAGTCGGTATATCGGTATCGAGGCAAATAAACGACAGAGATAGAATTGACGCCAGTTGTAGAGATACGGCACAGCAAGGTAGAGGCTACATCATAGCCCTAGATGATAACGACCTTATAGCTCTTGTAGACGCCGTCAAAAACAAGCCTGTTGGAGAGCGTCTTGACCTATTGAGAGAACGCTTTAACCAGCTCGTGCTCTAGCGACCTTGTTCGTTGCGGATGTTCGTGTTTGCAAAACCTCGTTTAGCCATTGCTTCGTCAAAAGTTTTGTCCATATAAAATAGGTCACCGAGCCAACCCATTAGCAGATAGTTGGCACTGATACTTCGCCCTATAGCACCCTTGCCATTGCCAAGATACCAGCGGTTTATCGGTAGTATAAAACTACAAGCGGTTAGTATTTTGTATGTTTTGCGGTCTTTCACTTTAGACACTCCTGTTTAGTTGTTGTAACCGTAGAAGTGCCTTAAATAAAAAGGGACACCGCCAACGGGTGTCTAGCCTGTTTGTTCCGCAATAAGTTTTAGCTTACTGTTTCGGGCGATGCCCCTTTCTAAAGCTAAAAACCATTACGGCAAAAGCCGAGTGGTAAATTATTGCGTATTAAACAAGCTAGACAAACTGATTATAGCAACTATCCTTGGGTGTTGGTAGATGCAGGTTACTCGGCTTTTTCAGGGGCAGGCTTCTTTTGAGCCTTTTTAATGCCAGCAATCGCCTTAACGGCACGTAAGTTCTCTTCGTCGTCGTGACGCTTTACATACCACTGCTTAAAAAGATACTCGATGAAAGCAATTAGAGTATTAGCCTCTTCGGATGTGACGTCTATGATAAGGTCAACGTCCTTTTCCATATGAGCACCGATGTTACCAATAGAACGTAGACTGTCTAGAGCATCCCACTCGCTCGTCGGGATAACTCCTTTCAGGGCGTCAATTTCATCGTATAGGGACTTCTTGTCTTTTATACCGTGAAAGTCTCGTATCATACCCTGCAGGCAACGTCTAGCAAGAGTAGCGGACGCTTTAGGGCTCAAGTCTCTAATCTTGCAAGCTTCGGTATAATCCTGTACGAGTTGCGTTGGTATGTAGCTGGGTTGAGGTTTAGCATCCGTGTCTGGTACAAGTCTCCATTCCCTGAAGAGTGTACTTGCATCTTGAACAATGTAATCTTTGCCCACTGGATTATAGACAGCCTTTGAGCCAGTAAGTCTTGAGGTTATTGTGAGCTCTTTACAGTCTTGGTTGGGGCAAGCAATAACCAAAAAGCCTACGCCGATGTCGTGGTCGTAGTTTGTATTATCCTGTTTAATCGCCACCTTTTCCCAGAGGTTGTACTTGTTTGGGTCGGTTATTGTCGTAACGTGGTTACAGTATGGGCAGGTGAAGTTCATTGTGATTTTATTATATACCAGAAAAACGTCGAACCTAGATTACAAGCTATAATGATAGGCAGTATGGCAACGGGAGATAAGAAAACCAGAACACATAAGAAGCAAGAGTTTGTACCGCTTAGTGATAAGCAGTTGAAGCAAGCCGAGAAAGTGGTAGCCGAAAGCCTTAAGGATAACCCAGAGCTATTTAACCTACCAGAGAGCCGATACACAGTAGATGGTCTCGTAGACTTCTTTGTGCAGTCGATGGAGGGTAGCCGAAAGATACTACCCAAAGAGAAAAGACGCTACGTAATCTACCTACGCAAGTCAACGGATGATGAACGCAAGCAGGTGAGGTCGATAGACGACCAGCGAAAAGAGTGCCTCGATTTGGCTAAAAGGCTTGGTATCCACGTCCGTCCAGAGGATATTTTCGAAGAGCGACAATCGGCAAAAATCTCAGGTAAACGTGTCATCTTCAACGACATTATGGAGGGCTTTGAGAGAGGTAAATATCACGGTTTAATCTCGTGGTCACCAGACCGTCTGTCACGCAATATGCTAGAGGGTGGGCAGATTATCGAGCACGTAGACTACGAGAAGATACAGGATTTACTATTTTGTACGTACGCTTTCGACAACACGCCAAACGGTAAGATGATGCTTGGTATTTTGTTTGCTACATCCAAGCAATACAGCGATAAACTGGCAGTAGATGTAGCACGTGGTATCACAGGTGCTATTCACGAGGGCAAGTACGTTGGACTAGTCAAAAAGGGCTACTACGCCGACACTGACACGGGTCGTTTTATGCCCGACGGCGTTCACTGGCAACTATTACGCCAAGCCGTCGTTATGAGGCTCAAAGACCGCAAGACCAACCAAGAGATAGCCGACTTCTTAAACGCTTCAAACTTTAGCTTTCGCAAGAACCAAGATGACCCGTACAAAAAAGCAAAGATGGACAAGAAGACAGTTGCGACGATGTTTGCCGACCCGTTTTACACGGGTGCTTATAAGTACGGCGATAACATAGCTAATCTAAACGACACATATAACTTCTTGCCCCTGATGACACCAGACGAGTTTATAGCACTAAGCAAGAATATGTCGGATAGCTTTAACAAAGAGTTCGTAGGACGTAGTAACGTGGCTAAACGACTAGACTTCGGGTTACTCCGTGAGAAAGTTATTTGCGACTACTGCAATGGCGGTATGGGCTTTCAACGTACTCAAATCAAGCGAGGCAAAAACGCAGGCAGTTGGCAAATATCGTACTATTGTCGAAACAAAGAGTGCATACGTCATAACGATGAAGAAGCTATGAGAGTTTACGGCAAGAAGCTTCCAAAAAGCATCAGTGCTAGGTTTGTCACGGCTCATATCGAGTGGACGATGCGTCATATGACCGCCAACGTCCTAGAAGCTCACAAGCAGTATATTGACCGCATTGAAAAGCAAGTAGCCATTGACAAGGATATTGCAAAACGTAAACTTTCAGAGGCGAAAGCAGAACTTAAACGTCAAAAGGATATGTACTCAAAGTATCAAACTTTCCAAGTTGAAGACCCTGATACTTACAAGAAGCATCACGCTGGCAAGCTGGAGTTTCACCAAGCCCAGATTAACGCCGTCAATGCTACGATATTCACTTCACAGAAAGAACTCGAAGATTTGCAGAGAGCACTGCCGACCCGTGAAGAGTTTGTCGAACTCGTTCACTCGTATCTTAAAACAATACTTGAAACGTCAGATTTGATTGAAGAAGACGCAGTGTATCGTGAGGTCGTGTCGAACCTACGTGCTCGTGACAATTCTATCTCTGTTATAAAGCTAAATCCACCATACGATATGATGGTGGATTTTAGCGAAAATACTATGTGGTCGGGGTGAAAGGACTCAAACCTTCGACCTCTCGGTCCCAAACCGAGCGCGCTATCAACTGCGCCACACCCCGATGATGTGTACTTGAGCGATTATAGACCATATTGAACGATATTTCCAGTGGTCAGCGAAATTATTTATTTGACAAGTGAGTTGCCCGGACGTCGAAATCGCGCTATGATTAATACAATTACGATGACTAAAAAAGCATTCTCACATTTTGCACAAAAACTACGTAACCTGCCGGGACTCGACTGGATAGCACTGAGCGCAGGTGTTATTACGTACAGCGGGCTTACATTGGCGACTATTACCGGATCATCAATTTGGTTTGATGAGGCATTTAGTGCCTACTTAACGCGGTTTAACTTCCTAGATATTGCTCGTTATACATCGACTGACGTTCATCCGCCGGTTTATTATTGGATACTAAAATTATGGACCGAACTGTTCGGTACCAGTGAAGTTGCCTTTAGATCACTTAGCACATTGTTCGGTGTGACGGCAATCGTCTTTGGCTTTTTGATAGTTAAGCGCCTATTTGGTCGACGAGCTGCTTGGGTTAGTTTGTTATTTCTGTCACTATCACCAATGTTGATTCGTTATGGTCAGGAAGCGCGCATGTACACCTTGTCGGCGACAATCACACTGGCAGTGACTTATGTTCTGACATTTGCCATCAAATCGAAAGCCCGTAAGCCTTGGATTATATACGGTATACTCGTTAGCCTGGGCATGTGGGTTCATTACTTTACGGCGCTGGTTTGGTTGTCACATTGGGTATGGCGTGCGATTGTCGTCCGTCAGACGGGCGCAAGAGGCAAGAAGTTTAGACTAGCTTTCTTTACCAAAAACTGGGTAATGGCACATATCGTTGCTGTTGGGTTGTTTCTGCCGTGGCTGCCGTTTATGGTTCGCCAGCTGACGATTGTCCAGAGTGACGGTTTTTGGATTGGTCCTGTCAGTGTCAACTCATTTACAAATTATTTGACGAATGTTTTGTTCTATCTGGAGCACGATCAGGCGGCGCTTGGTTATGGTACGCTTTTTGTCGTCGTTATAACTGCCTTAGTATACTTTGCGATCAAGCTATATAAGTCGCTGGGTAGGGAAAAGCGCAAGGACTATTTACTAGTAATGTCAGTTGCATTTACACCAGTTGTATTGCTATTTATCGCTTCAACGCCACCGCTACAATCATCGTTTGTCGAGCGCTATTTAATCCCGTCGTCGGCTGCTTTTGCGATGTTTGCCGGTATCACGTTAGCGTTAGGCGCCAAGAAATTAAAGGCCGGTTGGCGCGTACTGATGATTGGACTAGTTGTGGTCAGTATGTTGCTAGGTATTATGAACGTGTATCATTATGGTAATTACAACAAAAACAGCGGCACGAAAGTTATGACTCGTGAAGTTGTTCGGGCAATTCAGGCGCAGGCAAAGCCGGGCGAGCCGATTATTGCGGCCACGCCGTGGATATTTTACGAAGCGATATTCTATAACTCAGCCAGAAACCCAATCTACTTTATTAATGCCCAGACGGACTATAAGTATGGTTCGCTAGACATGTTAAAAGACAATGCTCAATTTAAAATTATGGACCTAAAAGCTTTCACAAAAGCCCATCCAAAAGTTTGGTATATCGGCTTTTCGGCCGATAAGCCACTCAGTCCGCCGGACTCAAGCTGGAAAGAGATTCAAAACTTTGCAATCTATGATCCAGTTGATCACAAGCCGAATTATAGAGCTAGTGAATTCTCGATCAACTAGCTAGGAATAACTTTATGGACAAATGGTACTTTTAGTAGTACCCAAACCAACAGGACACTCAGTGCTCCTAATACGCTGTTAATTAATAGGTTGTCGCTGCTTAGCGTTAAATAGCTCACTAGACACAGGACTAGGCCGTGTAGGATATAAGCAGTTAAGGAATGTGACCCTATGACACCTAGCAACCAGCCTAGCCAACGCTTAATCCACGCTTCAAAGCGTGCAAATAATAGTACGAATCCGGTGAACCACAAAAAGGCTGTCAGCATGCGGTAAATACTAATTGTATCTTTGGCATATAGATTATTTAAGCTGTTGGCTAAACTTTGGATGTGCTCGGGGTAAAAAGTACAGACGACAGATAGCCAAATAGTGAGTATGGTTGCCGTCCAGGTTGAGCCTGTGAGTAATTGGCGCCGTCTCGCTGATAACCCGAGCCACCAGGCGCGGATGTCCTCTAAGTAATAACCAATTGCACTCGGGACAAAGAATAAGGCTTGCCATTGCATAGCTTCACTATGGGTTTGCCAGCCAATCACCAAAACTAGCAGGCTCAAGACGGCAACTAGCCAGGACTTATCGCGCCTCATCAACCAGACGGCGACAGGTGAGGCAGCTAGAAAGATTGCGTATAACTTCAAGAAGTGTACCCACACAAAGGCGTATTTAAGCGTAATAGTTTGGATAACCAGCTCTCTCCAGTCGTTAATGTGGTCAAACGGCAGGCCCGGTGAACCACCTCGCAGATGAACATTCCAAACTATTGCAGCATAAATAATCGTACCGATGATGACCCACAAATATAAAAGTCCTGCTCGTCGCAGTAGTTTGCCGGCTATCTGTTGCATTGTGCTATGCCTGTTTTTGTAGCCTCTGATATAACCAACCAGTAGGCCAGATATGATTACAAAACCTTCGGCTGCCGTTACCCATAAAAGTGCATGTCCGCTCAAAGCACCAAAAGTGCTTGGCCAGCGCGACAAGTGGTCGATTATGATAATTACGATGAAATAGCCCCTGAGGTAGTCGAGCGCTAGCAAGCGTTTAGATATTTGCGGTACGGACATCTATATAATTATACAGGTCTATGGCTTGACTGCGGCTTAAACGGGTATAATAAAATTATGACAAACATACCCTATAGAGCACCAGAATTTACACTCAATGATGCCGATGGAGTGGCTCATTCGCTGGCGGACTATGCCGGCAAATGGGTCGTATTATACTTCTATCCCAAAGACGACACGCCAGGATGTACCGTCGAAGCGTGCAGCCTGCGTGATGCGCGGGATGATTTGGCTAAGCTTGGCGCAGAGGTTATTGGTATTAGCAAGGACGAGGCCTCATCGCACGAAAAATTCAAAGCCAAGCATTCTCTGAACTTTACATTGCTAAGCGATAGTGAAGCGAAAGTTATTATAGCGTACGGTGCCTGGGGTAAAAAGATGTATGGTCGTGAAGGTATTTTGCGTAAAACGTTTATTATTAACCCAGCTGGTGATGTCATAAAGGTGTATGGTCGCGTGACGCCACTTGGTCATGGTCAACAGGTTCTGTCAGACCTGCGTCAATTACAGCAATCTTAGCGCGGACGCTTGCTGGCGATTTTGCGCGCTTCATTGACGAAGTTATCACCGATCGGTTCACTGTAAAACACGCCATACTTATTAGTGACGGCTCGGTCGATCAGAAAGTCGGCTAACTTAGGGTTCTTGGGCAGAATAGAGCCGTGCAAATAGCTACCAATGACATTATTATATCTGGCACCTTCTGTGTTGGATTCGGTATTGTTGCCAGCGCCCAGCTGAATTTCGCCTAATGGTTTGACATCGTCTCCCAGGTAGGTCTGGCCACTGTGGTTTTCGTAGCCGATAATATCGCCAAATTGTTCACTCGTCACGATGACATTTCCAATCAGCCGTTCGGATTTACCATAAGTTTCAATATCTAACAGTCCGATACCTTGAATTACTTCGCCATCAGCAGTTTTAAAGAATTTGCCAAATAGTTGATACAAACCGCAAATCACCAGCATCGGAACATTTTGGTCGGCTAGTTGCTTGAGTCGTGGCCCAATTGACATCAAGTCGGCCTGAATCTTGACTTGGCCGCTGTCCTGTCCGCCGCCACCGATGATTATATCAACATCATCCGGAAAGCTGTCGCCGACGTTATAGGCAAGCACATTAACTTCATAGCCATACCACTGTAGGCGTCGCTTCAAAACTAGGACATTACCGTAGTCGCCATAAATATTCATATCTAATGGGTAAAGCTGTAATATGGTGATTGATCGTCCGGTCATGCGATCGACTCCACGTTGGTAATCTTTGCTAATTGGCGCCTAATGTCTAGCATGGCTGTGTAGGTACAATAAATACGCTTTGGCTTTGTCTTGTTCGTCGCCAGGAAGTGTTTGAGAGCTTTTGTGATGTCGGTATTAACAGCTATGACCGGCACCTCGTCATAGCGTAAACGCAGAGCCATGTCATAAGCTCTGATTCCAGAAACCTCGTCAACTCCAGTTGCCTGCAATGATTCAAAGTCAACATCCCACAACCAAGACATGTCGCGACCATCGGCGTAATTGTCATTTATGGCGATCATCGTCGCATAGCCGCTAGGCTTAAATGATTTGAGGCCAAGCCGAAAACCGGACGGATTTTTGACCAATACTAGTTCAATGGGTTGACCGTGCACGGTTAATGTCTCACCGCGCCCAAAGGCTGGCGTGACATCAGCTAGTGAAGCAACCAACTTCTCCTCATCAATTGTGTCGCCTATAATGGCCCGTACCAACGCTAATGCAGCAGCGGCGTTAAAAATATTATAGACACCGTTGAGTTTGAGCGGTGTTATCACTTTTTTCTTACCGAGCCGAAAAGCTGCTTTGTCATCATCAAAATTCAGTAATTCAACGTCAGCAACTAAGTTATTGGCTGCTACGACGCTGCCATGTAGGTCATCGTCGCTAGGGAATAATGTGACTAATTTGGGACTGAGTCCAAAAAAACTAACTTTTTGGGTTGGCAAATAGGCCTGTAGTTTAGCAATCCGTCGATCCTCGCGGTTTAGGACCACTGATTCGGTTGTTGACATGCCGATTATTTGTAGCATCTTGGCCGTGGTGTCGATTTCACCAAAGCGGTCCAACTGGTCGCGCATGACATTTAGCAGCAAACTGTAACGAGGGGGGATGGCTTTAACGAATTTGACGGCGTGTGCTTCATCTAGTTCTAGAACGGCTATGTCGGCCTTAAGCTCGCCTTTGAGGTTGATCTCACCCAGTAGTGCGGCGGCAACGCCGCGCGTAAAGTTGCTACCTGTACGGTTGGTGAACACTTTGAGGCCCTGGCTTTCTAGTAACTCAACGACCATTTTAGTGGTCGTGGTCTTGCCATTAGTGCCGCTGATCACAACAACTCCGCGAGGGAGAGTTGCAAGTGTGGCCTTGATAAAGCCTGGATCAATGCGCTCAACGACAAGTCCAGGTAGAGCCGAGCCGCCACCGCGTAGGCGACTAGCAACGCGCACTGCTTTGCCGAGAATTGTAACATAGGGTTTGGGCATATGGTCTATTATAGCTTAAGCAGGTATAATGAAGACATGTTTTTGGTGGGTATTCTGTCGTGGTGGTATGGTGATGGCTGGAAGCAGCGCTTTTTGATGATTAAAGACCGCCTATCGCACACCAGCGACTACTTTTCAATTAGTATTCTAATCAAGACATTATTCTCACCATATCGCCAAATATCAGCGGGCAACGTCAGCGGCCCTATCGGCGTACAGATACGGGCGGCAATTGATCGTTTGATATCGAGGGTTGTTGGTATGTTTGTTCGTTTGTTTGTTATTATCGCCGGCGTATTGTCAATTTGTCTGCAGGCAGCGATTGGTGCGGTTGTTCTGCTTGGCTGGATGTTCGTACCCGCTATGCCGATTATTGGATTAATGATTTTTGCAATCGGATGGGTTCCGTTATGGCGCTAGGGATCTTTCAATATAATAGTTACCGGGCCGAAAAAGCTCGTATTAACGTCGGACTAACGAAACTTATCGTAACATTGCTACTAGCCAGTACGATCATACTGCTACTGGCTGGTGTGGCTTTTTTGATAATCGGTGAGGCAATTGGTTGGGCGTTAGTGGGGTTATCAGCCGTGCCCGCAATGATTGTGGAGTGGAAAAATGGCGAATTGTCTAATCTGCTTCCTCAAAAAGGTAGTGTGTCGATTGATGGCTTGCTAGAGGCTGACATATTAGGTATTCTGCCACACAAACCAACACCTTATGATGTTGCGACGGCGGTTGGGCGAGTTTATGGAGGGCAGTTTTTTGCTGCGCGCTTCGGCATAGGCATAGGTTTTTTACAGGAGCTTGCCTCAAAGGAGGCTGGCGACCTGGACTCATTGTGGCAAGAAGCCGTTAAGCTGCAACAACAAACTGACAGCAAAGTAGTTACGGCTGGCATGCTGGCGGTTGCAATTATAAAAAGCCACATTGATCATGAAGCGTTGCTTGCACATCTGCAGCTTGGGGTCGACGACCTGATCAAGGGCGTTAAGTGGCAACAGCATATTGACGAGCTGATAGCGTCTAGTAAAAATCCTAAGAAAACTGGCGGCATTGGACGTGACTGGTCATTTGGTTGGATTCCGACATTGTCGCGCTTTGGTCAGAATATCTCTCAACAAGTTAGTGCTAGTGGACTGTTGGCGGTTAAGCTTGAGTCTCATCAGGATGCCCTCGATCGTTTGATTGCTATCCTAGGATCAAAAGGCAAAGGCAGCGCTGCTTTAGTCGGGCCCGATGGTGTCGGTAAAACCACGATTGTTTATGCCTTGGCGGACAAGTTGCTCCACGCTGACTCGGATTTGCCAGATAGTTTAAAGTTTCGACAGATCTTTATCCTCGATGCCTCGTCATTAATATCGGCTGCACCGGGTCGTGGTGAGTTAGAGGCATTAGTAACGCGCATCCTGGGCGAGGCTTATACAGCTAAAAATATCATAATCTGTTTAGATAATGCTCAACTGTTTTTTGAAGAGGGAATTGGTTCAGTTGATTTGTCGAACGTTTTACTGCCTATCGTTGAAGCTGGTCGGCTGCGTATTATTTTTGCGATGGATGAACAGCGCTATCTAAAAATTAGCCAGCGCAACGCACAGCTGGCCAACGCCCTTAATCGTATTAGCGTCGCGGCGCCGACGCGCGACGAGACGATTGCCGTTATGCAGGACCAGCTAATTATTACCGAGTTTCGCCAGAGTGTAACTTATATGTATCAGGCTATTCAGGAATCGTATCGATTAAGTGAACGTTATATCCACGACCTTGCGATGCCGGGCCGGGCCGTAAAACTATTGGAGTCGGCCGCTGGCTATGCCGAAAACGGACTAGTGACGGCTGTGTCGGTACAGCAAGCGATCGAGAAAACCCAGGATATAAAGGTTAGTATCGCGAGTGGGGCGGAGGACCGCGACAAATTATTAAATCTAGAGTCGCTGATTCATGAGCGGATGATTAATCAGTCGCGGGCAGTTACAGTAGTTAGTGATGCGCTGCGTCGGGCGCGAGCTGGCGTACGCAACCAGAATCGACCAATTGGTACGTTCTTGTTCCTCGGCCCAACTGGTGTCGGCAAGACTGAGCTTGCTAAAGCACTAGCCAGCGTCTATTTTGGCGGCGAAGATCGGATTATTCGTCTGGATATGAATGAATATGTCAGCAATCATGATGTTGATCGTTTAATTGCCGACGGTGCTGATGATAGCGGCAGCCTGACTGCGCGAGTTATGAAGCAGCCATTTAGCGTTATATTACTAGACGAAATCGAGAAGGCGCACCCGAACGTCCTGATGACGTTTTTGCAGCTACTTGATGAGGGTGTCTTGCGAGATGTCAAAAACCGCGAAGTCAGCTTTCGGGATGCGATTGTTATTGCAACTAGTAACGCCGGGGCTGATCGCATTCGCGAACACATCGAACGTGGTATAGATATCGAAAAGTTTGAAAGCCAGTTTGTCGACGAACTAATTAGCTCTAACCAGTTCCGTCCAGAATTCCTGAACCGTTTTGATGAAATCGTCATGTTTAGGCCGCTAGATAAGAGTGAGCTGTTGCAGGTTGTCGATCTGATATTAAAAGATGTAAACAAGACATTGTCGCTACAAAAAGTATCGGTTGTCGTCAGTCAAGAGGCAAAGGAGTATTTGGTTGAGCAGGGCTATGATCCAAAGCTCGGTGCTCGGCCAATGCGTCGTGTCGTGCAACGCGCAGTCGAGAACACGGTTGCCAAGAAGGTATTATCTGGTGAAGTCGAAGCAGGTGGTGTTGTCGAAATTAGCCTCGATCAAGTCAGTGCAATCATTACAGCCAAACAGCAGGCTGATGCAATTGCAGCTGGCGATAACTAGCCTTTTTATTCTCGAATTGTCGTGATATCACCACTTTTGGTGATGCGTAGAATAGTCGATGGCTTGGTATTAACTGGTCCTTCGACATAGAAATCTGCCAACTCGCCGAAGTAATCCCAGGCTTGTTCGATAGTGTGTGATGGTGTTTGACCCTCGGGATTGGCGCTCGGGGCGACTAGTGGTCCGGTCTGAGATATGAGTTTTAGTAGCTCGGGGTTATTTGGCAATCTAAAAGCCAACGACTTGGTGCTTCGGTGAAGGTATTCATATTTGTGATCGTCGCAGCCAATAATGATGCTAACGGGCCCAGGCCAATGGCTATTAACGATTGCTCGGACGTTATCAGTAACCGACGCATTAAATAATTTTAAATCGTCGATTTGACTGATCAAAATAATAAAAGGCTTAGTTGGGCTGCGACGTTTGAGTTGATAAAGTCTAGCAACCGATTCCCGGTTTAGAGCCTGGCAAACAATGCCATAAATTGTATCTGTCGGAATAATACCGACAGCACCGGTCGAAAGTAGTTGCGATGATTCAGATAAGCTAATAATATTTTTCATAATTTGGGCTAACTCTCAAAATAAATAGAAGCCAGCATGACTTCTATTTATTTGGGGCGAATGATGGGGATCGAACCCACTACCTACGGAACCACAACCCGTCGCTCTAACCAGATGAGCTACATTCGCCATACATAGTATCCATGGTGCGGGTGGAGAGAATCGAACTCTCGTCGCTTGATTGGAAGTCAGGCATATTAGCCACTATACGACACCCGCAACACGGGTTATTATAGCAAAAATTACCTCTGATGAAAAGTATACTATAATTCTATGCGGACGGTATATGTGTCACCGCTTTTACCCATCCCATCATTTTGCGATGGAGTCTTACTCCGTGCTCGGGGTTTCCGCGGCTAGCAACGGTAACATGTAGTGTCCCATAGGAACTTTTGCCTATTTTGGAGGTCTTCTTGTCGAGGCGGAGGTCGATCTGCGTCTTTCTAAATTGAGTTAAGGGTAGTCGGGTGACGCTCATCCAATATTGCCGACATTCTTGTTCGTTGGAATCTGGGTATAGGTGCATTGCTATTGTGATGTTAATGTCTTCAAGATTGCAGATTTCTCTTAGCCATCTAATGAAAAGCCGAATGATATTCGGATCTGAATTAACAAGGCGAATCTGTTCAATTGTTTTCGAGCCCTCACCCAACCACAATCCAATGCCTATCATCCATAAATCTCTTTTGGATATCTCGCCGACTTCTTTTAACCCTTGATCCTTGAGCGCTTCAACTTCTTCTAGGCGCTCAGCATGACGCCTCACGCCGTATGTACCTTGTCCTGTTTTAATTCTTGCCTGAACCTTTTTATTAGGCGTATAGGGAGTAGCCCTAAACCACCCGCTAAGTGTACTTTTAGGAATATTAAGTTGGTGAGATATGTCACTGTATGACCAGCCTTCTTGACGCATAGTTGCAGCCTTTTGTCTATCCGCTCTCATAGTACTATTATAACAGACTAATCATGTAAGTACGATTTTATATTAGACAAATTGATATGTTTGATTCTCTCCGCCGCCATCACTAAAACAACTATTCGAGATGCTGGAACTTGTCGGCTTCTTTTGTTTGTTATAGTAACACTATGCAAAAGCACCCACTTACTCAAGAAGAATTCAATTCAATTTATGGTAAAGTCCCACGTCTCACTGTAGAAGTAGTCATTCGGACTCATGACGGTATTGTCATGACGAAGATTCCAAAAGGGTCAATGGAATGTTCCGGGCGGAACTGTGCGTTTCGGAGAAAAATTAGTAGAAGCTGCCAAACGAGTAGCACAAGCTGAATTGGGGGTAGATGTTAAAATCGGAGAGAACCTTGGCTATATTGAATATCCTGAACTCCTCGCAGCAGGAGAGCGTGGATGGCCTATAGGAATGGTTTTTGAGGCAACAATCGACTCAGGACTTCTTTCCGAAAGTGATTATGGAGAACCCGTGCAATGTTTCAAGCAAGTTCCAGAAAACACGATTCCATCACAAGCGAGTTTCTTTAAAAATTATCTACTCACGATTTATTAAATAAGCAGTGAAGTTCGGACTTCGTCTAAAACGGCGCACCAAATAAATAACCGTGTCATGCTGGCACGGTTATTTATTTGGTATGTGTTGAAGCGGATCGAACTCTCATCGGGCGAATGAAATGAGCGGATGAGAGGTCGTGTAGCGCCGAGCAGCAAAAGTGTGTTTACAAATTTTTACAAACAAGCGGATATAGGAAGACTTTAGTCGACCGCAGTCTCTCCGCCCGCACC
>JAJYAA010000047.1 GCA_021779755.1 bacterium
TCCAGGAATGAAGATCCGCTACCTGTCGTTGCCGGACCGGCTGGCTTCAACGCACCAAGACGTTCTTGTTGCGCCTTTTTCATGGCATCTAGCTTAGATTTGCGCGCCGCATCACCCGCTCCGAGGCGCGCAAAGATTTCCCTCTCGACCTGTGCCCGAGGTCGACCATATTTTGCCGACGATAACTTCTTTAATGCATCGCGCAACTGGGGGTTTGACGTACCCATAGGCGGCAAAAGTGACATGCTAAACGCAGCCGAAGGTACGTTATTGATCATAACGGACGTGATTGTTTGGAAGTTTGGAAGCTTGGTCAAATCCTCGGCATCAAAAGTAGGCGCGAATTTCTTCTGTAACAATTCAGCATCCGTAATACCGATACGTCCACTGATAACTGTCCCAATATTGCCAATAATAGCTTCTCTAATCTTGTCTGTCAGCTGAGTCATGAATTGGTTAGCTAGCACTAAGTTAAGGCGATACTTTCGTGCCTCAGACAAAATCGACTCGAAACTATCGGTCGCGAAGTTCTGGAACTCGTCAACATACAAAGCAAAGTCAACACGCTCGCTCTCGGGCATGTTTGCACGACCCATTGCTGCTGCTTGAAACTTCATGACAAAGACCATACCAAGTAATTGTGAATTCAACTCGCCCGTTCGTCCTTTTGATAGATTGACAAGCAATATTTTCTTCTTGTCCATAATCTCGCGCAGGTCAAAACCACTCTTTGTCTGGCCAATAATATTACGCATCATATCGTTACCCAAAAAGGCCCCAAACTTGCTAGCAAACCACCCTAACATCTCACCCTTTGCCGAATCACTCGTCTGCGCCATTTCCTTGTTCCAGAAGTCCAAGACAGTTCTATTGGTGACGTGTTTTAATTTTTCGTCAGCAAATGCTTGGTCAATAAACACCTGCTGAACATCCAGAAAAGATGACCCGGCCGGATCGCTCATCACGGTCAGGGCCGCATTCCTAAACCAAGATTCAAACCGAGGACCAACAATACCGGTATGTCCCGGATCATACAGTTTATAAAGCATCGCAATCGACTCTTGAATCAAAAAATCTTGTTGATCCTGACTCTCAAATTCGAATAAGTTTAAACCGACCGGCATATCCATATCACCAGGGCTAAAGTAGATTACATCTTCAACACGCTCTTTAGGAATCATGCCGAGCAGCTCCTCTACGGAATCACCGTGCGGATCAATAAAGGCAAATCCCCTACCGTCCATCATGTCCTGGAAGGCTAGATTTTCGAGTAGCTTTGACTTACCAGTACCTGTCTGCCCAATCATATAGGTGTGTCGGCGACGATCGTTCGTACTTAACCTAATCTGCTTTTTAACACCCCGAAATTCGTTATAGCCCAACAAAAAACCTTCATCCATAACCTGAGTAGGACCATCGACTTGCTTGGCCATCTGGCGTTGAACCTGCGACGTCGGAATACTGTTTTGATCGGGTAGGTGAAAAAGTGTTGCTAGCTCGACACTGTTCAATATGTTTTGGTTTACTGTCTGTGGGAAGAATCGGAAAATATAAGCCGTTACCAGCTCTTCAATATCCTTTGCAACTGTAAATTTGTAACCATTGTTGGTCGTTGAATCAAAGAGCGAAAAAGCCGCCACGACATTCTTCAGTAGAGCTTGCGACTTTGCGGCGGTATTAGATGAGACTACTACCCTAATTAATGTTTCATACCCAGGATATCTAGTTTTTTCTTCAATTGATTCAACTAGAGACTGTTCAAGTGAAGTCAGCTGTCTATCTTCCGGCTTAACATCGCTAGTCTCTGGCGGTTTCCAAAGCGCTTCCATCAACCCGCGTAGATCAATTAGGCTAGGCTTCTTGACCCCTTTGTCTTTTTTAATTCGATTAGCCGCGTCAATTGAGCTTTTCGTCCACCCGTCAGCTGCCGGCCTCATTAAAAGTTGTACGGCTACACCATCCTCTCGTCCAGCGGCCGACAAGGCGTTCAGAAGCGCACGCGCAGCATCACGTTTTGACTCTTGGTAGGTTGCAATTGGATAAACAAAATCTTTCTTGAGAGTAAACTCTCCACCGATAGTACCGCTCAATTTACCTGCCTGATTAAATATATTCCTCTCTTCTACTTCCTCGAGTCGAGCTGACGGATAGGCTGCTGCGACGGCCTGACGCACTACATCTAATAATACAGTCGGAACAATTGCATAATAATGCACCAAACCTTCATGCGCCACAATCTCGAGCGATATATGACGTTGACCGTAGACTTTACTTTTAAATCCTTTGGTAGCCGTACTAGCCAAGATGTTATACATAACCTGTGCCTGAGACAAGACTTCCTCGGTAACGTCACGCTCATCACGTCCACCGCCCTCCAGATCGTCGCTAGAAGGTGGGATGTGAATATAGAGAGGCACCATCTTGAGGCCACGTTCGTAGTTCTTAGCTTCACGCAAAGTCTTCTTGTACTGAGAAAATACAAAGGCCAGGACTGAGCCTATTAGAATAATGATGACAATGGTTGTAATGATAAAGGTCAACATAAGACTATATCACCGCTAGGGGTTGCATATTAAGCCTCACCCAGCTCTCTCCCGTAACGTTTTTCTTGATACTCTTTTTGTAGCTGACTCACCGCCTCTTCTCTCTTGTACGGATCTTCCTTCGTATCGATGATAATCTTCTTAGCCCGATCAACCCACTCCTTCTCGATTAAGTCATCGTCATTAGCCGTCAGAGTCGTCGAATCACCCTGCGATGCAGGATCAACAGTTGTCAGACTGTCGTCGCTAACTGGCGTCGGTAGCATAGTGGGCAAAGCACCACTCGCGTCTGCAGCACTAGCGGCCGCCTCGGAAGCTAGTTTGCGATGCTCAACACCGGCCTCAATACCCGCTTCTGGTGTTGCTGGACGAGGCAAAAACTCAACATTCTGTCCATATTGGACAGGTGCCGTCTCGGGTCCAATCTTGGGTATCGAGGTCTCTGGTTCCATATCTGTAATTATAGCATAATGATATTAAGCTTATGTAAGTTAATTTAATGAGTTCGTTTTGTAATATATACACAGCCGATAATAACAAAGATGGCCACAAGTAGTAGTTCATAAAAACCAATTGATCCGACCGATTGTAGTCCAATTAACATGATAGGTGCAGCTGCTATGATCGTTGAGTAGTAATACGATTTCTTAAACGAAAGTGCTTGGATAGGTTTTTTGACAGTAAAAGCTGCCGATAAATGAGTAACAATACGACTAATATAAAAAACAAAAAAAGTCATTACTCCCAGTAATGACAAATACGCAAATGCAAAGACCGCCAAGACGCCAAATGGACCAATACTAGTAGGCGTTACGGCGTTAAGTAAAATAATTAGCAAGCAGAGGCTCGCAACAGTGATAGATAATACTACTTTTTTCAACATTCTTATGATTACTATAACACCAATAACCAGTGTGTTGAAACAAGCCCGAGCGACAAGCGTAAATGTCCGGATTGCAACTGACGCTCCTATGTAAAAATTTGAGCCGTGAATCACGAACCACCTGCCGCTGCAGGCTGTTGTACTGACCGCTCCTATGAAAGGAGCATACGGTCTGTACATCTGTACTTTTCCGCGATGTATTAAATACATCGGTACTAAATACTAGGCGTTACGCCGCTTGGCGGAACATCGGTAACGCCAGCAAGCAGCCGAAGGTGCGTGTCCTGCATGTGCAAGTCATTTTTTAGCTACGTGTCGTTACCGAGTATCCGTCAACAAAGACGTTAGATATATCGATGCCAGATTGTTAAGGTGATGTTTGGCTTTTTGTTTGTTTTTGTAAAAGCTTGTTTTTACATTAGCATAAGCAGGTCTATTGGTCAAGGCTAGATTATCTAATTATACGTTGTATTTTTAACTTATATGTTAACGCTTAATTTACTTAACAGATTATAAATTAACAATATTTTTTTCTCACAACGATGTTATTTTTACTTTTACTATCGTAGATACGAGTTATTACGGCTCTATTTATTAACCCGAACATCTATTCATAGTTTAAAAACATAAATAATCGACTCATAATCACTGCAGGTCACGTACCGGCGTGCAATCGCACTCTGCGCAAGTCTGCAAGCCACTAATTAATGTATTGCCGCAAAACAAAATCTCCGTATCCTATTCGTTCTGCTTACTCGGTATTTTACAGGCTGTTTATTTACTGAATGCCACAATATGTCACCGGCTACCTTCAGACCGGCCTAGATATTCATAAACCCATACAAAATCCTACGGCTTTGCTGTGGCAGGTGCTAACAAAATCCCCACCCGACTGGACTAGGCGCGTTAACGCGACGAATAAAAATGACATTGTGCTTGTGGGCAGTTAGTGACCGTTGCACGATACCTAAAACGCTCAACCTACTATTCGATATATACGCTCAGTAACGTGGCTCAAGGGGACGTATTGATGGTTATATGTACGTAGTATTTTTTACTAAAGAATATTCATAAATATCATTGACACAAGCGGCATGGCGTCATATTATAGGGGTAGCTTCTGAATAAAAAACTTATACAGAAGCCAAAAATAAACAGCTATCAAAAAA
>JAJYAA010000010.1 GCA_021779755.1 bacterium
TCGCATGGTGCTCGGCAATATGACTTACAAATGCTGGCTCATTTACTTTACCACGTAAAGGGGTTGGCGTCAAGAAAGGGGCGTCTGTTTCGAACAACAAACGATCGAGTGGGATTGATTGAAATACCGACTTTTGTACCTCATCACGCGTAAAAGTACTAATTCCATTGACACCAATAGACAGTCCGCGGCTTAAACCTGCCTCTAAGTTAGCCTGGTTATCGGTAAAACTGTGCAGGACTCCCCGAATACCACTATAGCTATCAAAAATTGGCCAGAAATCATCAAACGCCTCGCGTACGTGAAAAATAATTGGCAGATTATTATCAAGTGCTAGTTCGATTTGCCACCTAAGCGCCTCAATCTGCGTCGCGCGTGGGCTATGGTCGTAATAATAATCAAGACCTATTTCACCAACTGCAACAAGTTTGTCAGATCCAATTAAATCCTTAATGCCCACATATCCGTCCTTGGTATCGTGCGGATGAACACCTATAGCAGCAAAGGCTTCTCGGTGGGCGCCGGCAAATTCAACAGCCTGGCGCGAACTTGCTTCGTTCGTACCGATACAGATTAGTTTATCCACGCCGTTATCATGTGCGTTTTTAATAGTAACAGTCGTATCAAGCGGATACGCAGTTTCGTGAATGTGACAATGCGTGTCTATTAACATAACTATGCCTTTGGCGCGTGCGGATCAGGCGTATGGAGGTAGATCTTCGGAAACAAGACACCCTCAGAAGGCACAACAACGCCGGATTCAAATGTCTGATGGATGCGAGCAGCCGTCGCTGGCAGAAACGGCACTAGCAGATCACCAATCTGCAAAAGAGCACCAACGGCATATGCTAATACTTCAGATAAATGCGCCTCGGCCTCGGCATCTTTGCCGACCAACTTAGCAATCTCCCACGGCTTAACGTTCTCAATGTACTGATTGAGACTTCGAACCATTAACCAAACTTCGTCAAGCGCTTTATTAAATTCAAGCTTTTCCATCGACTCATGATACGTACCCATATCGTGCTCGCCCTGTGGCGCCTGTCCAATAACACCGGCCTGGTAACGAGTTAACATACCGGCTATACGTTGAATCGCGTTGCCCAAGTCATTGCCTAGCTCGGTGTTGTAGGCTGTCTCGAACTTTTCCCAGGTAAAATCGCCATCATCCAGCGTTGGAATATGCCGCGCAAAGAAATAACGGAAGGCATCTAGTCCATAGTTGTCAATTACGTCAGTCGGATTAACCCCATTGCCAAGCGTTTTACTCTGTTTGACACCGCCAACATTAATGAATCCATGCACTAATAGTTTTTTCGGTAAGTCGAGCTCAAGCCCAAGCAGCATTGCAGGCCAAATACCAGCATGGAAACGAAGGATATCCTTGCCAATAACCTGAACGTCAGCCGGCCAGTATTCCTGCCAGTCAGCCCGATCTGGATAGCCCAGTACGGTTATATAATTCGCTAGCGCGTCCAGCCAAACATACATAACTTGATCGGGATCGCCCGGTACTGGTATGCCCCAGCTTAAATTCTTGCGAGGACGCGATACGCTAACGTCCTGCAGGCCATCTTTGATTAATTCCAAAAACTCCTTTTTGCGGAACTCGGGTACAATCTGCATCGTACCGGTTTCGATAGCTTCGCGAATACGATCGGTAAAAGCGCTAGTTTTAAAGTAATAGTTATCTTCGCTGAGTCGTTGATAAGGCTGGTTGTGATCTGGGCAAACGCCGTTATTGTCCGTTGCTTCTTTATCTGTAACAAACGCCTCGCAACCAATACAATACCAACCTTCATAAGTACCTCTGTAGAGATAAGGTTGTAACTTTTGCCAAATATATTGCACGGCGCCAATGTGATGTTCGTCAGTTGTCCTGACAAAATCTGTATAGCTAGCGTTGATCTTTTGCATCAAAACCTCAAAATTGACATACATTTTGTCGGCATAGAGCTTCGGCTCGATTCCAGCTTCAGCGGCTTTGGCAGCTATTTTATTGCCGTGTTCATCTGTACCAACCTGAAAACGCACCTCGCGGCCGTTTTGCTTTTGATAACGAGTCCAGATATCAGCCAGCAAGTAGTCGAGGGCATGTCCAATATGAGGGGTTCCGTTGACATACGGAATGGCAGTCGTAATGTATAGCTTTTTTTCCATCTGGTTCTATTGTATCAAACTACCGTTATTATATAGCTACAAAGGAGTACCGGTAGACGTAGAGTTGTTAGCCGTGCCTGTCCACGACCAGCCAGCCATCGTGTACGAACCGTCGGCATAGTTATAAAGAGATGGCCCGGCAGTGAGCATGACGCCATCCACCCAAAACTGCGTACCGGCGACGGTCGTAGCGGTGTTATTTAGAACGTACACCGTCACCGTGCCACTTCCACTAGTGATCGTTGTAAAAGACTGACTAATTCTAGTCCAATTATCCTTTACGGACGTATAAGAACTGGGGCCATAACTAACCGTCTGCTTACCAGATCCTTGAATACTCAACCTGATGTCGACGGTGCCGGTTGGGACATAAACATAGGCCGACACCGTAAACTGTGTGCCCAGGGCCAAGGTAGTAGGTACCGCAAGGTTGTATATGATCGTGGCACCAACTTGCGAAGCATTGGCGACTGGCATTGTCGCAACCAGCGACGCGACACCGATCTTTGCCCTTGACGTATCACGCGCAACGACCGTGCTATTTGGACCGCTCAGCCCTGTCGTATTAGTCTCGACGCTAGGATTGGCTGCAAGGTTTGTAATAGGCGGCGGCAACGGGCTATCGGTCTGCGCGGCGGTTGATGGGCTAATCGTGCTACACACTCCCGGTGTTGACTCTTTCACAGCTGCTTTAGCTAACGATGTGTACGTGGCAGAGTTGGGGTTATAGCCGCGAATACAATATTCGGTCGCTAGCGAAGGTGTCGCGTTGTTTAATACAATATCAATCACATTGCCAGCCGACGGATTAAAGTTATCTAGGTTTGCATCAGGTCCAGAAGCTGAATACCATGGTTCGCCACCGCCCCCGCTTCTCTGGCCATACTCAGTTTCCAAACCGTCCAGCGCGTCCAGATCAGATAGCACGCTTTTATCGCGCGCACTCTGCTGCACATTGTTATAAGCGATGATTGTCAGAGAAGCCAAAATACCTATGACAGTAATTACAACCAGTAGCTCAATGATAGTAAAAGCTTTTTGAAAATGTTTTTTTGTATTCATACTAGACGCCCATATCTTTCTATAGACAATCTTAGCATGAGCGCTAAGGAGCGACAATGCGAGTTAAATTAACCCAGTCGTCCAGGCTTAACGCCTCGGCCCGATTATCTAAATTGATTTGCGCTCGTTCTAGCAAATCCTCGGCCTCTGATTTCGAAATTTTTAGGCCACCAGCTAGGCTGCTGCGGAGTTTTTTGCGTTTTTCAGAGAAGCCAGCTTTGACTACTCTAAAGAAGTCCTTCTCTGATACATCTGTTAGGAAAGGTGTTTCGCGCATCTTCAATATAACAACCTGACTATCAACCTTTGGCGGAGGTGTAAAAAATGATGCCGGCACGATGTCGCCTAGCGTCACATCAGCAAAAAGCTGAGCACTAATTCCCAAGATACTCATTTCGCCGGGCTTTGCCGCCAGACGCTGGGCAACTTCCTTTTGAACTAACAAGACCGCTACGCGAGGTTTATTGGCTGCAGTCATAAGCATTTGCACAATTTTGCTAGTAATGTAATACGGTATATTTGCAACTACGACATAGCTTGGCGGCATGACAGATAAATCAAATGACAGAATATCGCTTGTCACTACTTCCAAGTTTTTACCAGGAAACTGCGCCGGTAATTTGCGCGCCAGTTCGCTGTCAAATTCGACCGCAACAACCCTTGCACTACGACGCAGCAGCTCGCTCGTTAAAGTCCCTAGCCCCGGCCCAATCTCGAGTATCGTATCGACTGGCTGGATGTTAGCACAATCAGCAATATGTGCGAGTACAGTACGGTCTTTGAGCCAGTGTTGACCGAGGGATTTGTTGTTAACCATCTGGCTTAATGACTCGCCAAAATGTTATACGCAAACTGTATGCGCTGCGACTCGATACATATACCACACTTTTCGTAGCCGTTTTGAAATGCTACAGTGGCCGCATCGACTGTACTAGATGCCAGAATAGAGTTCTTGACACTCACATAACTACCGTTGAGCTCACTCATCAAAAACGACAGTTGTGTATCAATACTATAAGGATCGGGCAAGCGCATTAGGGCTTGCTTGCGCGCACCAGTCCACTGCGCCAACCCATCACCGGTTGTATTAAAGCCGTGCTCTTGCATCAAGTTACCCATGATGCCAGCAGTTTGCTCGCGAGTAAACCCGCTAGATATCAACAGATTCCAAGTTTTGATTTCGTTCTGGCTAGGCGTTGTGTAGGCGCCGCGATATTTAACCCCAATGACCTCAACTTGTTTCTGTGGCTGCACAGTTGTAATGCTTGCGATTTCACTGCGACTAACTTCCTTGCCGTCCTGGATTATAATTTCATACGTAACGTTTCGCGCACCTTTTACTCCGGGAGTTTGAACGGCGTGATAACCCACGTATTGGTCACCGTCGCGAATCGTATCAACCGTGAAGTCAACTGGTTCACTGACGGTAATTGTTTGCTTACCTTCGCGCCAGACTCGTACCGACATACCAGCCGTAACCGGCGTAGTCAGGTCGACAGAAACACGATCGTCCTTGCCCAGTGTGATGCCCTTTTCTTTGAGCATGTCACCAACTGTTTTAGCCTGCGTGCGAGCTTCTGTGGTCGCACCGTATAGCGTAAAAGTGAATGGCGTGGCGCGCGTAATTGTCATAACCAAACCAGCACCTTCGGCTACAATATCATCAGTGCGGGCTAGGGTTGTCTTGTCTTCATTGTACAAGGTAATACCGGCGCTTTTGGCAATCTGATCAGCGGTTTGATAAGGTGTAATAATCTTTTGCCTGGTATTGCCGTCAACGACTATAACTGGCCGCGCACGATAAATATTAATGTCATAACTACTGGCGACTAACTTCTCACTTACGCCTGGCTCAACAGCGTCGTTCTTGTCAACTGTCACACCAGCCTGTTTTAGGGCATCACCGACGGTCGCTGCTTTCGTCAGAATTGTGCTCTGCGTGCCCCTGTCATAGATCGTCACCAAACGACCGTCTTGCGCCGATGGGCTAAGTGCCGAGGCGCGACTGGTAATCATAAAAATAGCCACCCCGACTAGAACCAAAGAGGCCGTAATGATAACACCCAGGGGTGTAGTAGATCTGTGGATTAAGCTTTTCATGAGATAAGACACACCTCGAGCGTGTTCCTATAATTATAGCAAAAACACGTCAAAAAACCGAATCTAACACCTAGATTTTTTCGAGACGTGCGTACTCTGCATTTAGCTTTTTAGTTTGGCCACTATCAAATGATACCGTCAAAGCCAAACCGTCAACATCCACCACCTCGCCATTGCCAAATGCTGCCGACTTAACAATATCACCAACGCTAAATGGCTCGTCGCTGTAAAAGTCATGTTCGGGTTCGACGTGTGGTTCGCTTGCCATCATCGCAACCTGTGCGCCCATATCGGTAATAAAACGTGATGGCGGATTATAGCCGCGTTGACCAAACTGCAAGCGACTTTGTGCATAGCTTAAATGTAGTTCCTCCCGAGCGCGAGTCATACCAACGTACGCCAATCGCCGCTCTTCTTCTAACTCAGCCGGTCCAGCTTCATAAACCCTGGCATGAGGCAAAATACCCTCCTCCATACCGACGATAAAGACTACTGGAAACTCTAGACCTTTGGCGGCGTGCAAAGTCATAAGCGTTACTTTCTGACCATCGGCGTCAGTATCAGCGCTCGACATCAATGCAACTTCCTCTAGGAAATCCGGTAAACTGGCAAAGTTCTGGGCGTCGGAGAGCAGGGATCCAATGTTGGCTTCGCGCTCTTCGGCTTGTGGCGTACCGTCGGATATGTAATCACGATAAGCTGTTAAACCTAAGATTTTTTCAATAATTTCAGTTGGACTAGCTGTTTCGAGCATAGTTTGGGCGATGCGTAATTGTTCGCCCAGATTAACTAACGCGACTTTGGCACGCGCCGTAATTGTGCTGGTTTGGTCGACATTGATTAGTGCTGATAATATATCCATACCGCTGATCGATTGCCAGGCCAAGAATCGTTCCAGACTAGTTTCGCCAATCCCCCTAGTCGGTACATTAACAATACGGCTAAAACTCATGCGATCATTGGGTTGGTAAATTAAGCGCAGATAGGCAATAATATCCTTTATCTCTTTGCGGTCATAGAACCTGACACCACCAACGATTTGGTATGGTACACGGAAACGCAAAAAAGCGCGCTCCAGCGTATAGCTCTGAGCATTAGTACGATACAAAACCGCAAAGTCACCAAACTGCCGCGCCTTCATCATAACGTGCGTCGATATACGCTCCGCCACTAGACCAGCCTCTTCGGCTTCATCATAAACCGCGTGCACTTGCACGGGGTCGCCTGGCCCTTCGGCGGTCCAAAGTTTTTTATCGGTACGCTGAACGTTCTTGGTGATCACGTTGCTAGCCGCATCCAGAATATTACCGGTACTGCGATAATTTTGCTCGAGTTTAATCACCTTCGCGCCCTTAAAGTCCCGTTCAAAATTCAGGATATTCGTAAAGTCGGCTCCGCGCCAGCTATAGATCGACTGCCAATCATCACCAACAACACAGATATTGCGCAAATCGTTAACTAATGATTTCACTATAGCGTACTGCGCGGCATTGGTATCCTGGTATTCGTCAATCAAAATATGTTTGAAATTCTCTTGCCACTTTTTACGCGCTTCAGGCACTTCCCTGAATAACCGCACAACCTCTAGAAGTAAGTCGTCAAAGTCTAGCGCACCAGCCTCTTGGCGCATAGCCTCATATTTTTTATAAATCTTGGCCACGTTCTTTTGATAAGGCGCCTGAGCGCTGGCGCTATATTCGTCCGGATTGGTCATTTCATTTTTGGCAGTCGAGATAGCGCTACTAGCGGACTGTGCCTTAATCTCTTTGTCGCTAATCGAAAGTTGCTTCATGGCCTGTTTAATTAAACCGCGGCGATCATCTTCGTCATAAATTACAAAGTTACGCGCAATACCAATCACATCGCCTTCGGAGCGTAATAATCTAACACAAATTCCATGGAAGGTTCCCATCCAGGGCATAAAACTACGACTTGAGCTATCCTGACCCAGTAGTAACCCCAGGCGTTCGCGCATCTCTTTAGCGGCTTTGTTGGTAAAAGTAACCGCGAGTATTTGATTGGGCCATATCTGTTCATGAGCGATCAAATAGGCGATGCGGTGTGTCAAAGTTTTTGTCTTGCCACTACCCGCCCCGGCCAAAATCAATAAAGGACCAGAAGTCGTCTGTACAGCGTCGGCTTGAGCCGCATTTAACCCATCAAGTAAATCCATTACTATCCATTATAGGCTATAACATCGGAAGAATGTAGAAATAGAACCCTGCACCGGCCCCAACACCGAGTATTAACAATAATGTTATCCATAAAGCGACCATCCAGCCGGATTTATGCTTCTTAGGATGGGCAATTGGTTTGTGATAAGAATCAACGTCAAAAATTGAACCAGCCGGCTTGTCCCCTGTACTCGGCTGTTCAATGTATTGTTGAGGTATCGAGACCTGAACATCTGGCGCTGGAGATGGAGCAACGGGTGTAAATGCTGGAGTAAGTGGTGCTGTTTCGGTAGCAACACTAGCAGTGTCTTCGTTCGATTCAATTGACAACAAATTATCTTGTAATTCTTCCGGCAGAGGCGTATCGGTCTCTATAGGACGATCTGTGTTAACAGATGCCGCTTCACCTGCTGGCGGCGTGTTGATCGATAACTGAGGGGCTTCGATTGGCGCACCAGCAAATGCTCCCAGAGGGCGCTTTTCGACCTTGGCGTCTGTCAAAAAAGGCGATTCTAATGGCGCCAACTGATCATCGGCAAGCGTACCATCTGTGCTATCTGTTTGCATACGAGCGCTTTCTGGCATGGCCGCCGGCGTCTCGTCCTGCTTGCTTGTATCATCGTTAAAACCATGAAAATCGAGCGGGTCCGGCCAGGCTGGGGCTGATGGCGTTGCGGTAGTCGATTCCTGTGGTTCAGCTACTGGTTCTGGTGTTGGCATAGATTCTGTCGTCGGCTGGATAGTCGCAGCCTCATGGCTAGGCCTTGGCGGGACAATTGGCACGCGCATGTCGGACGACGGATGTACAACATCCATAAACCGCCCCGAACTACGCCTTGCTGCCAGCGGCTGTGGCTCCGAAGCGGCTCCGGCCGGTACTGTAGGCTCTGGTGTCACTACTGTCGCAGGAGCTGCAGGCGCACCGGCAACAACAGGCGTCGTAGCTGACGCATCATTACTTGCAACGGGCGCAGCCGCCGGGCTGCCGATGAGTGAGTTGACGGCGCGGTCTAATTCATCAAAATCAAGATCTTTCATATTCCCACCTTTACTGTTTGGCTAACGATGAGCCTTTATGCGCTTTTTTTACAATTTCATTAAATTCGTGTGCATCCAAGCTAGCGCCACCAACCAGCAAACCATCAACATCCGGCAGAGCCAGGTAATCAGCCGCGCTGTCAGCAGTCACACTGCCACCATATAGAACTTGGATGTTATCGGCGGCTTTTTGTCCGTATAGATGCTTGATTTGACTGCGAATTGCCCGTATCGCGTGGCTCACATCGACAGGTAAAGCATTCTGACCAGTACCGATTGCCCAAACTGGCTCATAGGCAATGACGATATGCTCTAGCTCATCACTAGTAACATTAGCTAGACCCCCAATAAGCTGATCGTGTAGAACAGCCTGCGTTTCGTCTTCGGAACGCTCAAAGGCAGTTTCACCAACACACAGAATAGGCATCAAGTGGTTACGGATTGCGGCTTGAACTTTGGCGCGAATGTCCTTGTCAGATTCATGAAAAACGTGTCGACGCTCTGAATGACCAACTAACGCGTACTGAACAATACCACGTAACTGCGTGGCTGAAATCTCGCCAGTATAGGCACCTGCATCGCGCCAGTAAAAGTTCTGAGCGGCTAATTTAAACTGACGGAAGTTAACCTGCAGACTAAGTGACTGCAGAGTCAGAGCAGTCGGCGCCAGAACAACTTCGACATCACGGTGCGTTTTGACTAGTTTTGATAACTGGTGAACATACAAACTCGCCTCGTGCATATTGAGGTTCATTTTCCAGTTTCCAACGATTAATGTCTTGTCTCGTGCCATATTCTACAAATTACTTATGTTTATTACTGTTAGTGTACTCTATTTGTCGGCGAGCGTCTAGCAAACTTTCGACCCCTGGCAACTTATCCCCGGCCATCAATTCTAGGCTCGCACCACCACCGGTCGAGACATGTGTAAAACTTTTACCGCCATTACTATCCCACTTCAACACGAAGTCGGCCGTATCACCACCACCGATAATCGACGTTGTCTCGGGTTGTTCGGCGAGAGCAAGCGCTAAACGAGCAGAGCCATGAGCGTATGCCGGTAGCTCGGAATAGCCAAGCGGTCCATTCCAAATTACAGTACCCGCCGATTTAACTTCACGTACCATACGTTCGATTGACTCATCGCCAATATCTAGCGCAATATCATCACTTTTAATATTGCTGAGGGCTACGACGTGACGACTGATGTCTGGTGATAAGCTTGGCGCTACTGCCACGTCAGTCGGTAAAATTATAAAATCATCTACTTTATTACCAGCTTTTTTACTGGCGGCCCCATAAATACGCTGCAATACTTCATGCTGGTCAGATTCGATCTTGCTAGCCCCAACCGACACACCCTTATAGTCCAAAAACGTGTTTGCCATTGCACCACCAATGATGATTTTGTCGGCTATTTTGACGAAACGCTCAATTACGGCTATTTTGTCACTAACCTTCGCGCCGCCCATCACTGCCACGAGTGGGCGTTTTGGCGCCTCCATAGCAGAGGTGATAGTATCATATTCACGTTCTAATAGTAGCCCCGCCACACTTGGAATAAATAGCGTAATAGCATGCGTACTGGCATGTGCACGGTGCACAACACCAAAACCATCCTGAACAAAGTAGTTCGCACCAGTAGATTTAGCAATCTTTTGAGCAAATTCGTGATCGTCGACTTCTTCCTCGGGATAAAAACGTAAGTTTTCGAGCACCGTAATACTAGATTTGGGCGCCCGTTTAATCGCCTGGTAGACTTTGTCTCCGATCGTATCATCGACGAAGCGGATATCTCTTTTTAGCAGTTCCGCCAAGCGTTGAGCAACCGGCTCGAGGCTCAAACTTTTGTCTTTGCCTTCCGGACGTCCGAGGTGACTAATAATTACCAGTTTGCAGCCGCGTTCTAGCAAATATTGAAGCGTCGGCAGGTTAGCTTTAATCCGCAGATCATCGCTAATCGAGCCGTCACTTGCAAGCGGCACATTATAGTCGGCTCGCACCAGGACAGTCTGATGGTCGAGCGGCACGTCACGAATTGTTAGTTTGAAAAAGCTTATATCCCACCCCTTTTATCTGCTAATATTTTACCACGTGGTCCGACAAAACGTAATCGTTACTCTAAAACACGAACTTTAATTGTGTCAGTTGCGCCAATAATGCCGGGTTGTTGACCGCTAACGATAATAACCGACGTCTTACCTTCGCCAAAGTATCCCTGGGCCTTCAATTCTGTAGCAAGTTCAAAACCAGCCTCAGCCGAGTCAGGGCGTACGTAACACCTGTTAGCATAGCTTAGCGCCAGTTGTTGCGCTGAACGCGCTTCACTGGTCACGCTAATAATCGGCAGGTTAGGACGATGTGACGCGATGTTGGCCGCTGTGGCGCCAGACTTTGTCTCGGCAATAATTGCCGGCACTTTTAACTGTTCTGCTAGCGATACAGCCGCGGCACTAATCGCCTCCTGTCGACGCTTGGCACTAGCGGCTCGCTCCTCGATTGGTTCGACTGGCGCGTGATCCTGAGTGTACAAAATTACTCGCTTCATAGCCGCGACAGTTTCTAACGGATAATGGCCATTAGCCGTCTCGTCACTCAACATGACCGCATCGGCGCCCTGAATCACGGCGCTAGCAACATCGCTCACCTCGGCGCGGGTTGGCTCTGGCGCATCAACCATACTAGCCATCATTTGCGTGGCGACTATGCTAAGTTTGCCATATTTACGACACAAACCAATAATTCGACGTTGTACAATCGGCACAACTTCGGCGCCAGCTTCAACTGCTAAGTCACCGCGGGCCACCATCACGCCGTCGCTAGCGCGGACGATTTCCTCTAAGACGTCGTCTTTAATAGCGGCTTTTGTCTCGACCTTGGCGATGATTTGCGCTGATGATCCACCGGCAACCAAAATCTGACGCAGATTATTAATATCGTCAGCACTTTGGATAAAGCTAATCGCCACATAATCGATATCCTTCGTCAGGCCATATTCGATGTCTTTTAAGTCCTTGGGCGTCAGAATATCACCTCCAAAGTCGGTATCTGGCAAATTTATACCCTTTTTGCTCATCAATATACCGTCGTTTTCAACTCGCAATTTAATAGCTGTGTCAGATACGATTTCAATGACAGTCGTGCGAATTTTGCCGTCGAATATATAGATCGGCTCGCCGACCTTGACCTTATCGGCCAAGTTGTACTGAATTGGAAAAGTCAGGCCATTATGCTCGGCGGCATAATCCAGGATAATCTCGTCACCAGTTTTAACTTCGGTATTATCATTTAGCATACCGAGGCGAATCTTTGGCCCCTGCAAGTCCTGTAAAATAGCGATTGGCTTATCAATCTTTTTACTAACTTCGCGAATCCACTTAATCTGATCGTCGCGCTCTGAAAAAGTACCATGGCTAAAGTTCAACCTAAAGCCATTGGCGCCCTCGTTGGCAAGTTTTTCAATTAATTCCGGACTGCTAGTTACTGGACCTAGTGTCGCTAATATCTTTGTGCGTTTAAAAATAATACTCATACCGATTTATTGTAGCACCTTCTATCTGTTGGAATAGGCTATAATCTGATGTAGTGAATATCAACCTATACCCAATCATCTCTGATCAAATCAGCAAACCGGCCCTCGAGGTAGTTTTAGGTGAGCTTGAGAAGACATTAGACAGCAAAACGCCAGGAGCTGTTGTCGAGCTCGGCTGTTACATTGGCACAACTAGTCTGTTTATTCGACGCATACTCAACGAACATCACGAAAGTCGACCGTTTCACGTTTACGACTCGTTCGCAGGGTTACCGCCTAAATCGACGCAGGATAGTAGTGCCGCTGGTGTCGACTTTCAAGTTGGTGCATTGGCGGTTAGCAAGAAGCAGTTTTTGGAACAATTTCGGCGCGCCCACTTGGAGCCACCAATTGCGCATAAGGCCTGGTTTAACGACTTAACAGATACTGATTTGCCCGACCATATTGCATTTGCCTTTTTGGACGGTGATTTCTATGAATCAGTTTTGACCAGTCTACAGTTAGTCTGGCCGAGGCTTGATGCGGGCGGCACTATTGCTATCGACGATTATCGACGTGAAACCTTGCCTGGTGTCGAACGCGCTATCCTCGACTTCTTTCAAGGAAAAGCCTACCGACTCAGTTATGCGCACAATATTGCGGTTGTCAGAAAAGGATAGTCTGGCGATCGCATCGTTCCAGCACAATGTGCTATAGAAAACAGCCCAAAACATAAAGCCTTGAGCTGTTTTCTATAGTGAACGTAGTTGAATCGAATTGGCACAATATCCTTAGGGAATTCACTCGTTCAGCTTCTCTTATGAGGGAATTATTCTGGCATAGACATCCCGCTTCAGGAGTGGAATTATTTAGTCTGCGGGGTTTGACTTCAAATTAGCCAGATAGTAATAGAGTTTATAATTTTTGTATGGTGCCGTCACGAAGAAGCTTCTATCTATGTCATCATTTTCGAGAATACCAATTGATTCGCCATTTTTACTAAATGGCTTCTGGAGACTGTCAAATTCAAACCCATATGAACCTGAGATACTTTTTAGTTCACTGCTCTGATCGTAGGGATCGGCATAGTCCGTCGTCACAAGAGCAAAAAATTCTTGAGAATCTGTCACGAAAATATCAAAAGTAGTATCAGGAACTAGTGGAACTGGAGACGCTAATCGTCTAGTAGACACCTTATCTTGTATAGATGGAAATGCTTTTAGCACTGAATCTGGTATATTGTTCATTCTGGTTTTATTGTATCAAATGAAAAGAGGACAGTTTAGAGACATGCCCAGGTCGGGTGGCTCCTAGAAGCCGCTGAGATGGTTGCCGAGGTCGTTGCCGTACATGGTGTCCCACGAGTTGCTGACGATCACCTGACCGCCCTCGCTGTCGGGGAGACGCCAGTAGACGATGTTCTCACCGAGCGGACCACCGGTGGCCTTCACGTGCCCGTGACCAGGGCCGTCAGGTGTGAAAAACCCTCCGTAGAAGACGTTGATGGTGCCGTCCGAGCGTTCCACCTTGGCTTCCTTACCGTCGAACCAGGCCATTTTATCCTCGTTTCTCTCGAGATTTTATGGGATGGCAATCCATAAGACTTGACAAGTCGTCTCTGTCTCAAAATTTACTATAACATTAATTTATATATTTATCAATAACACTTTATTAATAAATTTAGGCTACGGGAGTCGAACTAATTAAAAGATTAACAAAAACTAGAGATTCGTTTTCTTTAACAAATCTCTATCTGTTATCCAATCTTGGTGATCTCACCGGTACAACGCAAGAGGTTATAACAATCCGTAGACTGCTTGTTCTAACATCAACTAAATTCTGTAAAATCAAATATATTTGACAGAATTCGATCCCGGCGCAATACGCTATAGAAAAAAGCCCAAGACGTTATGCCTTGAGCTGTTTTCTATGGTGATCTCATCGGGAATCGAACCCGAGTTGCCAGGATGAAAACCTGGTGTCCTAACCGTTAGACGATGAGACCAAATTTTGAGTGAAATGAAGCAAATATGTTTACATATTTGACCATTTCCGAAAAATTTGGGATCAATATGGTTCGAAGAATCCATATAAGACCATGCTCTCTTGCTCTATGGTCCGAAGGATCCATATGAGACCACGAGACTAATTGTATTACAGCCCACACTTGTGATGTGGATCCGCAAATACCTGGGTGATTATATCAAAAAAACAACCCCTTGACTAGAGGTTTTACTCCCTAGCGGGGGCGCCGATGGTAGTAGAGTCAGCCTGATATGCCTTTCTCACCTACACTATCGGCGCCACCTCGCTATGGGATGCCTAGCCCTTCCGACCGCCAGCGTAGCGATCTGTATGCCGACGATGTGATGCGCGCCTCGAGACACCCGGACCGAGGCCTAGGGTTTTTGTCTCGCTGTGCCAAATCATCACACCGTCGTTCAGCAGTCCCCGCAGTGCTAGCTGCAGAGTGATTCGTCTCTCGCGACGGTTTTTGCCGAGCTCATGTGCAAAGTGCACACTTTCGGCCAGCTCCGCGGGGAGGCTGTTGATGTCGCCCTGCGCAATGAAGACTCCGCGACACTTGTTGCTGTCGAGCGCGCCCACCAGCCGACGCCGTGCCTTCTCGATCTGATCGGATGACGGTACGAACAGCGGCTTCTTGCGAGATCTCCCTCCTCTAGCATCAACAGCGAACCCACGATAGCCAGGCAGATCTACTACGGACATCTAGGCAACTCCTGTCGGTCGGACAATGGGCAGGTACTACTGCAACGTGAGCCTTTACGTCGGTTGCATTATTTGTTTATAGCACACAGACTAAGATAATTAAATAAAAATAGTCCCTGTATAGGGACTAACCAGTTAAAACAATGTGTTGGTGCCCCGGTGGGGCAGAGTCTGGGCATCTTCGCCCTAACTCCGCCCCACCGAGGACTTGAACGGTCACCCCACCGTCATCACCGGATCACGGCAGACTGGCAGGATAACCGAAGCTACGAGGTGACCAGCGTGACTTCGCGCAAACCAGCGGCGCTACCTTCAGCGAGTGTTCGCGGGAGCACCTCCTGGATTACGTGCCTGACGAACGACACTCGACACCCATGGTTGGGTGAGTAGTTGTGCAGCAAGCGCCAGGTTACCGCGTCATCCGCGGTCGCAGCAGTCGCGATCTTCTCGACGACTTCGAATTTTGCCGAGTCGACGTCGTCCGACATCCTCTCAAGCTCCGCCTGGGTGTAGTTCCAGAGCAGAAACTCGATAACCGCGGTACGGAGCCTGACAGTCTCGAAAGACTCGACTCCGACCAGGGTGCAGCTTGCTGAAGAAGGCATGAGTACCTCTTTCTTATCTGTGTTTATTGATGACCGATAATTGATCGATCGTCTATCGGGGACCATCCCCGAAGCACATGCAGGAGAATATACACCCGTTGACAAGCCGTGTCAAATATTAGATTATATAGCGTTGAAACCCTCTAATATACGCTAGATGTAGCGTATAACCCCGAAAACGCTTGTGCTTTGGTGGATATTGTTGTATACGCTATTGACATTTTAGCGCTTTTGTGATAAATTCATAGCATCAGTTGTCCAAGGTGTGAGGACCCGAGATAACGGAGGATCGTTAACAAGTCAGATTATTACAGTGCACGTCTGATAGATTACGAAATGAGATTCGTTTCTCTTGTAATCGCTAGATGCACTATTGATACATACAAGTTAATCGTTCCTTGAAAGGAGCAGTTCGCCGGCCTGTCTAATAATATACGGGCGAGCGAACTGCTCCCTACGGGCAGCTTGGGGGAAACCCCGATCATCATGGTCGGGCGTTCGCCCAACCACCTGACAAGGAGGCGCTATGTCCGTCCGTAACATCACCAACATCCCGATGGCCCGCAATACGCTCACGGCAACCGCCAAGAGCGTTCGCGAGCGCGCAGAGGCAGCTAAGGCTGCATCGCTCGAGCTGGACAAGGTCGAGACCGATGTCAAGATCGGTGCGGCCGCAGTCCTGCAGAGCATCGCGGATGACCGGGAGCCTCTCATCGAGGAGATCGGTCAGATCCAAGGCATCCTGGACTCGGTTCGGTCGGCCGCCACCGCGGTGGCCACCCCCGAGCCCGAGCCTGTTCCCACTCCTGCTCCCGTGCCCGTTCCGGCCCCGCCGGCACCCACCCCCGAGCCCGAGCCTGTTCCCGCTCCTGCTCCCGTGCCCGTTCCGGCCCCGCCGGCACCCACCCCCGAGCCGGCCTCCAGGAGCCAGTTCAACCCGCGAGAGTGGAACTGGTCCAAATACTGGTGGCTGATCGTGTTGTGCACGATCATCGGCATCGTGTTCGCCGACCGGCTCGGATCGTGGTTCGCCTACGATTGGTACAGCCGTGTTGGTGGTGTGACTATGGTCATCCTCTACGTCGCCCACTGGGTGATCTGGCCTATGGCCGGATTCTTCGGTGGCGGCTGGTGGAGTACCGCACTCGAGGAACGTCGTACCGCTAGTAACTAGCAGGTCACTGCGTAATTCCAGACGAAGGACGTAAAGTGAATTGCGCAAGCTTTATAGGAGAAGTCCTAGAGCGGTGCAATAATCGATACGTCCGCCAAAGCCCATCCACTCTTGGGGCTATATAAATTAAGAGAATCGACTTGACCCGAGGAGGTCAACATGAGCAAGTCAAAGCGACTGTGGCGGAACGGGTTTGTAGCCTGTGTCGTCATCGGCGTCATTGTCCTGCTGGTGCCGTTTGCCTTCACGGGCAATTCGACATCTTCAGCAAGCGTCACACCGTCGGCGACAGCAACAGCCCAGTCGGAGCCGGACATCACGTTCCGGCCCGGCGTCGACACGGTACCCGCGGAAGCGCGGTGTACCGACAACGCCTTTGTCGACCACTCCATCAGGACGGTCGAGATCGGCAACCCGGAGAAGCGGCAGTCCTCGACTGCTGTGTCGATCCCGTTCGCGGGAAAGACCAAAGCCGAGGTGTCCAAGGAGATCACCGCGGAGGTCTGTGGCAACCCCACGTACCTGCGCATGATCGCTGAAGACATGCTCCTCTGGGATGTCAACGGAGCCGAGGCCAACAAGCCCTGGCTCCAGGAGATTGTCAACCAGATGAACGCGAACGGGCTCGACTCGTTCGCTGGAAAGCTGGGAGACAACCCGAAGGAGGTCGTCAACGACCAGTTCCAGAAGTGGGCAGGATGGGTCAACACCGTCCTGCTCAACTTCAGCCCCGAGGACCAGCAATCGCTGACCTCGAAGCGGAATTGGGAACTCCCGGCAGTCCGCGATCCGCGGACTTTGCCGGTAGCACAGTTGGCGTCCGAACCGGACTCCAAGCCGGCATGGCTGAGAAGTCTGCTGACGAAGGCGGGCACCTGTCTGATGATCATCGGCTTCAACACCGAAGACCGCAGAATGGAGGTGTTCACCTGCGGTAAGCCAGTCCCGTCGTCGACTCCAACGCCGACGACACCACTGGCTCCCAAGTCGACACCTACGCCGACGTCGACCCCGACGCCGACACCTACGCCCACCCCGACGCCGTCACCGAAGAACCCGGCGCTTGACCCTGCCCCACAGGGACATGCTCCGGTCGGTGGTGGTACGAACCTGGACCCCGGTTCTGGTGCGTATGTACCGCCGGCAGATATGGTGCAGCCCCCGGCTACACCATACGTCGCTCCGGCTCCGCCGGCAGTGACAACGCCGCCGGTTACCTCGACACCTGATCCGGCGCCTGCGCCGACTACCCAGGTATCGTTGCCGGCAGCACCGCCAGTGTGCGCACCTGCACCTGGTATGACAACCTGTTCATGACCAGATGAGCAGGTGCGGGGCCATCACGGCCCCGCACCTGCTCGAAAGGATACGACTTAGTCGCATCTAATCCGATGAGTCTTTTCCTGCTTTGAGAGCTTTATGCACTCGCAGTCGAGAAGATTCCTCGTGAATCATCCTTGATTCGACGTGCACGTTGTAATAATCTGATTTGTTTCCCTTTAACAAATAGGTAACAGACTCAAAAACGTTTAAATTTAATAATTATTTGATTATATCTGCGAGATAAATCAAAAAGGAGAATAATATTATGAGAAAATTAATTTCACTCATACGACGAGCTCCAAAGCGCACAAGTGCAATCCTTGCCATTGTCGCCGCGGTCCTTGTTGTCCCAGCTACTCTATTTGCCTGGGGACCAAGCCGTCCAACATACACGATCGAGCATCCAGCCGACCACATTACATTTGATTCAATCACCAACAACCCAAATATTGGCGATGAGCGTAATTTCGTCGGTATTCGCGAAACCGGTACAACTAACCAATGGTCAGATAATATGACCGTTCAGGCTGGTAAGTCATACACAGTCCGCATGTACGTCCACAACAACGCAGCGTCAAACCTGAACCTTGTTGCACATGACGTTACAGCTAAGTTCAACTTGCCAACAACCACTGGTAAATCTATCCGTGTTGATGGTTTCATAGACTCTAGTAACTCAGCACAGCCTGAAATCTATGACGATGCAACTTTTACAAGCGCACAGGACTTTAACCTCAAGTACGTAAGCGGTAGCTTGAAATACGAGAATAACTTCTTTGGCGCCGCTGGTATTGCGCTTCCAGAGAGTATCTTTACTAGCACCGGAGCAAAACTTGGTTACGACAAGCTAGACGGTAACATCCCCGGATGTTTCCAATATGCAGGCT
>JAJYAA010000048.1 GCA_021779755.1 bacterium
AGAAGCTGCTTGAACTTTCGCGGACGACATATTTCTTGCTCTTGTCTTCTTCTTTTTCGTGTCGTTCGGCACTAATAATCAAGGCATCACCATCTACCTCGACGTTGACGTCACTTTGATCAAAGTTGGGCAGATGTGCCTCAACGACAAGTTCATTGTCCTTGGTATAGACGTCTGTTGTAGGAATGCCAAAGCCCTTAAATGGCGCACTCCAATCATCCCCCAGGAATTGGCGCTGCAGAGCGTTAATCTCTGCGAACGGATCAAATTTTACAAGTTTACTCATAATGTTTCCTCCTTTTATATAAAATTTATATATCGAGAGAAGCCATGATGCTTCTGTACTACTAATAATACTCCCATAGGTGTGGGGTGTTCAAGTTGCACAGGTGTCGATTGCGACCTTGGTGTTGAAATTAAGCTTGTTGTTTGTTGCCAAGCATTGCGGTGATTTTTGGAGTTAGCCAGTATGCTACCAGGCCGCCGATAACGGCAAATATTAGGCTGCCGATAATGTCGATCGGGTGATGGACGTGTGCCAGAACGCGCGACACGCCGATGATAATAGCCAGTCCGAACAGAACTAGACCTAGCTTTTTCGAGAAATAATAAACAGATACAGCAATAGCGGCCGAAAGTAACGTGTGGTCCGACGGGAAGCCATTATCAGCAGCGTGTGGCATCAGGGCGACTAAATTATCAGATACAAAAGGTCGTGCGTTATAGAATAGGCTGCCACCGACTTTTGCCAGTAGCAAAGCAACTAATCCGGTAATAATCCCAAATATCAAAAATTTTACTTTGTTCTGGGTATCGAGCCTGAACCAATAAATTAGGGCAATCAGGCCGACGACAAACAGCATATCTTGGGCTATCAACACAACAACCGAATGGTAAGTATCAATCAAATTCATCATCCGATTATACCATTAACAATATGGAATTTAGATAACAATTAATGTCTAATACGGTTTAAATGCTAGTGACTGGTAATTTATAAGAAGTGTTTGTTATATTGACACTTTAATCTATAATTGGACAAGTAAGTCGATGGCGCCTTGGCGGAGCAGTTACGCAGCGGTCTGCAAAACCGCGTAGACGGGTGCAACTCCCGTAGGTGCCTCCACAAACAAACGCGCGGATGGTGGAATTTGGTAGACACGAGAGACTTAAAATCTCTTGGCCTCACGGTCGTGCGGGTTCAAGTCCCGCTCTGCGCACCAACTTAATATAGCTTCCGGTCGGAAGCTATATTAAGTTGGTAGAGTTTGGTATGATATATGTACAAGTTAATAACTTATTAAGGGGAGAGAATATGTCAGCAGTATGGATTATCTTGATCATTATCGCACTTGTAGCCCTAGTCTTTTGGGCAGTTTATAACGCACTGGTTAGATTGCGCGTGCGCGTCGACGAAGCCTGGAGTGATATTACCGTCCAACTAAAACGTCGTTTGGACCTGATTCCGAACCTGGTTGAGACCGTCAAAGGTTATGCAAGTCACGAAAAAACTGTCTTTCAGAACGTCACAGAGGCTCGTACGAGCGTTATGTCCGCCAAAGGCGTTAAAGAAACGGCTGCTGCTGAAAACCAGTTTGAGGGCGCCTTAAAGAGCCTATTTGCTGTTGCAGAAGCCTATCCTGACCTAAAAGCCAGCCAAAACTTCATGGAACTACAGAGTGAACTAGTTGACACCGAGGATAAAATCCAGGCTGCGCGCCGCTTCTATAACGGTGGTGTACGTGACCTTAATACCAAAATTCAGACTTTCCCAAACAACGTGATTGCTGGTCTGTTCGGCTTTGCTAGCCGTGACTTCTTTGAGCTTGGTCAAGACGAGCAAAAACAAGCCGAAAAACCAGTTGACGTCAAATTCTAATTTACTAACCAGGATCTGTTGAAATGTATAATGCAATTGCTGCCAACAAACGCAACACCATGTTTATCATGGTGGCCTTTGTGGCGATTATCGGAGCGATTGGCTGGGCGTTTAGCTATATTGTCTATGGCAATTCTAGTTTGGCGCCGATTATTATAATTGTAGCGGCGCTTTATGCTTTGATTCAATATTTTATCGCCGGCAAGCTAGCTGTCGCAACCACTGGTGCAGTCGAGATTGAAAAGCGCGACAATCCTAGGTTTTATCGCATCGTCGAGAACCTCGCGATCACAACTGGTATTACAACGCCGCGAGTTTATATTATCAATGACCCAGCGCCAAATGCTTTTGCAACTGGCCGCGACCCCAAACATGCTATCGTGGCGGCTACTAGCGGGCTACTAGATTTGATGGATGATAGCGAGCTCGAGGCTGTCATGGCTCACGAGATGGGACATGTTCAGAATTATGACATACGCGTTAGTATGATTGCTTTTGGACTTGTAAGCGCCATCGGTTTGATATCTGATATCGTTTTGCGGACGATGTTCTTTGGTGGCGATCGTCGAGACAGTAACAATAACAGTCCGATCATTATGATTATTGGACTGGTAGTCGTGATACTGGCGCCGATTGCAGCCTTTATGGTACAAATGGCGATTAGCCGGCAGCGTGAATACCTGGCTGATGCCACTAGCGCCATGACGACACGTAACCCCGAGGCAATGGAACGTGCCTTGGCTAAATTGGGTCAATTTGGTCGCCCGATGCAAAAGCAGAGCACTTCGACGGCGCATTTATTTATTGCCAACCCACTTAAATCAGGTGGTTTTAATAAATTATTTAGCACTCATCCGCCAATCGAGGATCGTATTGCACGCCTCCATAAAAATGAAGGAAAATTCTAACAACAACATGACAACCAAGAAAAAACCAGTGCAGAAATTAACATTGATACGACGGATCGTTGCCTCCGTAAGTAGGTGGGGTTTTAACGCAAAAACTGCCTACAAAAATTACATGTCGCGCCGTCCACATCGTAGCTTTCGTCGTACTCGCCGCCGCGATTACGTTAGGTCGCTCAAATTGCCCGGTTATTGGGCTTTTTCGTTGTATGTACTGAAGTTTTTGCGCCAAAACAAGAAAATTTTTCTGCTACTGGCGCTAGCGTACGCTGTTATCTCAGCTGTGATGGTTGGGGTTGCCTCCCAGGACACTTATACGACCCTGACAGACACGCTCAAACAAACGAGTGGCGACTTATTCAAGGGTAATTTCGGCCAACTGGGCCAAGCAAGCTTGTTGCTTTTGACGATTGCCTCGGGCGGAATTTCGCAGAGCTTAACTGAGGGACAACAGATTTATGCTGGATTGATTGCCCTCTTAACGTGGCTGACGACTGTTTGGCTGGCGCGCAATATTCTGGCAGGTAAAAGAGTCAAACTACGCGATGGACTATATAATGCCTCGGCGCCGATCTTGTCGACTTTCTTGGTGGCACTGGTGTTAATTATCCAATTGCTACCACTCGCTATTGCCCTGATCGGTTATTCGGCCGCTGCCGCCACAGGTTTACTAAACGGTGGTGTAGAAGCAATGCTGTTCTGGATAGTCGCCGGGCTGTTAACGATTCTGTCACTTTACTGGATTACGAGCACGATTATTGCTTTGGTTGTTGTGACGTTGCCTGGCATGTACCCATTTGTGGCTATCAAAACAGCCGGTGATATGGTGATTGGTCGCCGCGTCAGAATTCTACTACGCTTCCTATGGATGGCGCTGGGTGTGGGCATTGCCTGGTTGATCGTGATGATTCCGGTGATTATCTTTGACTCATGGATCAAGGGTCTGTGGCCGGCTATTCAATGGTTGCCAACGATTCCAGTCGTGACATTGGCGCTAAGTTCGATGACGATTGTCTGGGCGGCAGTGTACGTATATTTGCTGTATCGAAAGGTTGTAGCTGATGACGCCGACCCAGCCTAGTGACCGTATAGCTGAACTGCGCAGTTTACTGTCCGATTATAGTTACCAGTACCACGTCCTAGACCAACCGAGTGTATCAGATGCTATTTATGACAGCTTGTTTAGCGAATTAAAGCAACTTGAAGCAGCTCATCCGGAACTTATTACGCACGATAGTCCAACGCAACGTGTCGGTGGCGAATTGTTGGGTGGTTTCAAAAAAGTGACTCATAGTTCACGGATGCTTAGCTTAAATGACGTGTTTGATAAAAGCGAAGTCGAAGCTTGGGTGAGTCGTACTGATAAATTGCTGCCTGGTAAAAAACATGAATTCTTTGCTGATATTAAAATGGACGGGCTAGCTTGCGCTTTAGTTTATCAGGATGGTTTGCTAGTGCAAGCGATTACGCGCGGTGATAGTTTTGTCGGCGAAGACGTGACGGCCAATGTACGGACGATCAAAAACGTGCCGTTAAAACTGCGACTGCAAAAAGGATTCGAGAAGTTTCTGGTTGGCCGTACTGAAGTCCGCGGCGAAATTGTTATGCTCAAAAAGGACTTCGAAGCTCTCAATAAAAAGCGCCTAGCGCGCGGTGAGCCGGCTTGTGCTAATCCACGTAACTT
>JAJYAA010000011.1 GCA_021779755.1 bacterium
GGACTAATAGTTCACGGGCGACGACTTGGTCTTCGCGGTAATATAGTAGGTCGTTTTGAGAAACATTGTGAAATTCGTGGGGCTTAAAGCCGAATTGAGCGACCGTGCCAGCGAGCGGTAGGTGCGAGAAGTGACCATCACGGTTGCGCCAGGCTGGAATTGCGATACAAACAGGTATGCCGCTATCGATTTGCGACGACAGGTTCTTGAGAAATTCGGTCAGGATGTGGTTACAATTGTGCCGGACTTCGTCGAGCTTGGCGGGGGAAGGTGGAGCGCTGAACGGTTGACCCAGGTATGTTTCGGCTACGATGGCATCGATTGGCTGCTGCCAGGTTGTTGTCATGGCGTCGCCGACATGTAGCGAGATGTCGAAATTGATGTGATGAGTGTCTGAGAGCCATTTGAGGTTGTCACCCGAATAACTAATCATCTTGTCGGCCAGATCGGTGCCATAGACGCTGTGACCTTGCAGAGCGGCCTCTTGTAATATCACACCAGTCCCGCAAAAAGGATCAAGTATACGGCCGGCGGGTGTCGGGTGGGCCAGGTTAAGCATAATTTGGGCAAGTTTTGGTGGCAACATGCCAACAAAAGCATCACGTTTGGGGCGTTCTTGGTCACGTTTGGTGTAAGCGGTGATGTTCTGAGCACCGGTGCTTTCGGCGATGACGATACGACCATTTTTTGCTTTTACGACCAGTAGTTCTACTTTGTTGTCAGATAGTCCGAGCTTATTGTGGTGGCTGGTGGCGGTCGATAAGGCTGAGTCCTGGTTGGGGATTAAGCGCAGGCTAACAGAGGCTTTTTTAAGCTTTTGCTTCAGAATAATACCGGTTTTTTGAACTTCGTTTGATTTAGCATCGAAACCGTAGGCACTGATACCAAGCGTGATTTTACCTCCAAACCCAGACCATTTATTCAAATAATGTTGAACAATCCTCTGGCTGGCGCTGTGCCAATCGCCACCGTTAACTTCAATTGTGACATTGCCGGCCTTTAAGATGCCGCCTAGTTTTTGAATATCGAGAGTGGGGGTATCGATGAGCGCCGCCAGGTTAGACAGCGGGGTAACTTTGTTACCGCCAAAAACACGTTCAAGCTCAGCGATGCCAAGGGCAGGCTGGCGACCTAGAATTGCTACATACATAACCTCATTATACGACGACTGGGGTGATTATGGTGCTATAATAGTCCCAGATATGTCAGTTCGATCATGGGTAACAGTCGTAACACTAGCTTTATTGGGCGTTTTTGTATACTTTGCATGGCCAGAGATTATGCACGCCTGGGGACTACTTGGTAGAGTAGACGTTTGGATATTGTTGCTACTGGTGCCGGTACAGTTTTTGAGCTATTACGCAGTCGGTAGTATGATTTTTTCTTACCTACGTTCAAAAGGCGATTTAAAAGGCGTGTCTCACTGGACGATGACGCGCATGGCGCTAGAATTAAACTTCGTTAATCACGTCTTGCCAAGCGGCGGCGCGGCTGGGTTTTCGTACTTGGGATGGGTATTGCATCGTTATAACGTCACTTCGGGCCGTGCTGCAATGGCGCAAATTGTTCGTTTCGCAATTATGTTTTTGGCGTTTGTGGCAATTATGTTTCTCTCGGTGTTGGTGTTGATACTGGACCACAAAGTCAGCCGCTTGATTATCATGTTAAGTGTATTGTTGGCGGTCGCGGCCATTGGTGCGACTGTGTTTGCGATCTATATCATTGGCAGTACGAAGCGTCTGGCGCTTTTTTCGGACAGGTTGGCGCGCTTTTCGAATAAAGTTATTTTCGTGGTAACGTTTGGCAAGAAGTATAACGTAGTTAAAAGAGATAAGGTTGAAAGCTTTTTTAATGAACTACATGTTGATTACCTGGACATTAAGCGTGATAAAAAAATCCTCAAAGTACCGACTATATGGGGAGTGATAGCCAATCTATCAGACGTGCTGCTGTTAATCATTGCCTTTATGGCACTCGGTACCTGGGTGAATCCGGCGGTATTGTTTGTCGCCTTTGGTGTGGCTGGTATTGCGGGCGTCATATCGCTGACTCCAGGGGGTGCTGGTGTTTATGAGGCGATTATGATTGCCTTCTTGGCATCATCTGGCGTGCAGGCTGATGTCGCGATTGCCGGTATTTTGCTGGCACGCGTGGCGCTACTATCTGGAACGATAATCTTTGGCTATGTGTTTTATCAGTTAACGATCTTCAAATATGGAAAAACCCCGATTCAGCGTTAGCGATTTTATCGCTGTCATCAATCAAACGCTCGAATATACTTATCCAACAGTAGAAATTGAGGGTGAAGTAGCGTCGTTTAAGGTTAATCAAGGCAAATACGTCTTTTTTGATATCAAGGATAGTGGCGGTAGCTTGAACTGCTTTATGACCGTCTGGCAGCTGCGAACGCCAATCGAGGACGGTATGAAAGTTATAGTGTCGGCCGTACCAAAGATTACGCAGTGGGGCAAGTTTAGTCTGACAGTTAAAGCCGTGCGACCGAGCGGCGAGGGTGCTCTCAAAAAAAGCTTTGAGTTGTTAAAAGCCAAGCTTGAACAAGAGGGTTTGTTTGCGCCGGATCGCAAGCGTGCATTACCAAGTATTCCGGGACACGTGGCGGTTATTAGTAGCACGCAGGCAGCTGGCTATGCTGACTTTATCAAGATTATTAATGATCGCTGGGGTGGGTTACGGGTTGATGTGGCGCACGTCCAAGTGCAAGGCGCAGATGCACCAGATCAGATTATAAGAGCGCTTAATTACTTTAATAGTCGTGATGATTTGCCGGAAGTGATTGTAATTATTAGAGGTGGTGGTAGTGCCGATGATTTGGCAGCCTTTAATGACGAGCAGTTAGTTCGCGCGATTGCCGCTAGTCGCGTACCGACACTAGTCGGCGTCGGACATGAAGTTGATGAAAGTTTAGCCGATATGGCGGCTGATGTGCGCGCGGCTACTCCTAGTAATGCGGCGCAAATATTGGTACCAGACAGAGGTGAGATTATTCGAGCTGTCAGGTATCAGGTCAAGTCATTACTGCCACGTGTGGAAAGCGCAGTTGCGCAGCAATTGGGGACGGTCGATGATATGCTTGCTCGTGCACTAGATGCCATCGATGGCCGTATCGATCAGCAGCTCAGTCAGCTCGACGGTGTCCGGAGCGTATTGGCTCAACTTAATCCACAGACAGTTTTGGCTAGGGGATATGCACTCATTCGCGGCGTGCAGCAGGTTGGCGCGCTGATAGAGATTGAGACCAGTAAGTCTATAATGAAAGCAGAGGTAAAAAATGTTGAAAGAAAATAAAACAATTCAAGAAAAAACCGCCGAGTTAGCCCAGCTAGTCGCTTGGTTTGATAGTGAAGACTTTACGCTCGAGACGGCTCTCGATAAGTTCAAGGAAGCCGAGCTGTTAGCAGAAACAATCGAAAAAGACCTAACTGCACTAAAAAATGACATCCAGATTGTGAAGCAAAAGTTTGACAGCGAAGCCTGAGGCACGTTGCTTTACACATGATACAACCGTAAGTATAATGACAAACATGATATCACCTAGGAATACTCGAGAATTTGGTGCAGCAAATAATTTATTGATTGCGACAATTGGACTATCGATACTGAGCGCCGCTGCTTGTGCGGCTGCCGTATGGGGGATTATTAACTATAATGCCCAGAAGACAGACGTTAACGGCAAAATTGCGTCAGCGGTTGCTGTCGCTAAGAAAACACAGGCCGACAGTGATGAGGCGAAGTTTGCCGCACGCGACAAGGAACCAAATCGTCAATTTGTCGGTCCGGACGATTATGGCCGTTTGACGTTTAACTATCCAAAGACATGGAGTGTCTACGTCGATCAGGATGCTTCGAACGGCGGCACCTATTCGGCTTATCTGAACCCAATCAGCGTTCCACCTGTTAGTAATTCGACGCAGCAATATGCGCTGCGAGTTACTATCGAAAGTAAAGATTATGACAAAGTTATCGCCGGTTATGAAAACCTAGTCAAAAAAGGTGATTTGGTCGCTAGTGCGGTGACTGCAAATGGCGCGAGCGGTACACGACTGGACGGCAACTTTAGTAAAGACATTCGTGGCTCGGCTGTAATTTATAAAATCCGTGACAAAACCGCCACTTTGCGAACCGATGCCGACACATTTAAACCTGATTTCAACGCTTTAGTTGCAACAATCAAGTTCAACCAGTAGGTCTACTGTCTACTGGCCTAAGCATGTTACACTAGATGTAGTATGAGTGCAAAGCGAGAGGCACACGAGCAATTAGGCGGAGGGTTATTAGAAGGCAATATACCTTCGCTTGTGGCGGCTGCGCACGAGCTAAAATCACCGCTGGCGTTAATGCGCCAATTATCGTTAATGCTAGAGGCTGGTGATTTGTCGGTGATGGAGAGTCAGCGTATGCTGCGCCAAATTAGCTTGACTAGTGAGCGCGCTCTGCGCTTAACGAGCGACCTGACCAGGTCTGCGCGACTGGATGATGCAATGTTTAATCTGGAACCAATCAATCCACAGCAATTATGTGAAGACATCGTTCATGAGTTGACGCCATTATTTAACGCGTATGGTCGCGATGTGCGGCTACTGCCACGTAGGCACCCGTTGTTATTAGTAGCAAATCGCGACCTGTTGCGTCGGATTATTATGAACTTTAGTGACAATGCGTTGCACTATGCCAATTCTAACGCCGCCATTGAAATTCAAATCAAAGCCTTGAATGACGGTCAAACCATTCGACTGGGCGTACGCGATTACGGACCAGCGCTATCTAGTGATATGTGGCGGACTTTGCAAGGTAAATTAACAAGTGCACCGCAATCAGTCCACGCCAGGCCGCAAAGTAGCGGACTAGGACTGTATATTTCCAGCCAGTTTGCCGATGCGATGCATGGCAAGATTGGTATTACTAGGCACCGTGACGGAGCGACCTTTTATGTTGATTTGAGCGCCTCGCACCAACTTAGCTTGTTATGAAAAAGCCACTTATTCTAATTGTCGAGGACGACGCCTGGTTAGCCGAACAGCAGGCTCGTGTATTGCGCCAGGCGGGTTATGAAACCTCGTTTGCACCGCACGCCATAGCTGCAATTGAAGCTGTTGATGACGTTCATCCTGATGTTATTATGCTGGATGTGTTGCTGACGGGCAGTACGGCTTTTGCGCTATTAAATGAGTTGCAATCATATGGAGATACGGGTGTAATTCCGATTGTACTTTGTACTAATCTGGCAGCGGATATAAAGCTAGATGATGTTCGTCCGTACGGAGTCAAACGAATACTCGACAAAGCAACAATGGCGCCAGATGATGTTGTCGCCGCCGTCAGGAGCGTGCTTTAGAATGAATAGCCTAAGGACTCGAGCGATTGTGCTGAGGCGAACGAATTATGGCGAAGCTGATCGAATTCTGCAGTTATTGACACCAAACGGTAAGCGCAGTGTGATGGCGCGCGGCGTCAGACGCGAAAAGAGTCGCCTGGCTGGCGGGATTGAGTTATTTGCAATCTGTGATGTTGTCATAGGCGAGGGCAAGGGTGATTTGGGGATATTAACCTCGGCGCGCCTGGTGCAATTTTACCGTCATATTATGGAGGATTATGATCGCATGCAGTTTGCCTATACGACTATTAAACTGGTTGCCAAGGCCAGCGAGATGGTTGATGAGCCAGAGTGGTATGACATACTCTCCGAGGCGTTAATGGCGTTAGATGTGCCGTCAATATCATTAGAATTGATTCAAACCTGGTTTTATCTGCATTATTCGGCTGTTTTGGGTCATGAACTCAGTCTGTATCACGATACAGCCGGTGAAAAGCTCGTGATCGATAGACAGTATCGTTATGACGAAACTGAACAAGGTTTGAGACCAGTTGTTGGTGGCGAACTGGGTTCTGAACACGTCAAGTTATTACGTCTAATTGCGACCAGGCCGCTAAAGACGTTAGCTCAGATTGGCGGTATCGAGTCGATTCAGGGCGAATGCCTGCTAGTATCTAGACAACACGCCGCGATATAAAAAACACCTCGTATTAATAACGAGGTAGTGCGCCCACCGAGTCAGCGTTTGGCTGACCCGGTGGGGTAGTTCGATGATGCTCAGACGCCGCCTTTCTCTTCTTGCTCGATGAACTTCATCAGGCTCGCATTATCAGCTGCGAGCTCCTTTGCTGTTGCAAAGGCGATGTGTGCCTTTCTGGTTTTGCTCTGCAGGCGCAGAGCCTTACCAAGCATGACGTGGGCATGAGCGGCCGCGAACGGGGCGTATGCCACTCTGATGGCTTGCTGAAACGCGATGACTGAGTTGGCGATATTGCCAGCGCCACCCGCCTCGAGCTCAGCATGTCCGACAGTCATGCACCGGTCGAATATCATCTGATCTTCTTCCGACATGAGCGCCTCCGATCGTCGTTAAGGCGGTGACTTGGGTATATCAAAGAACTGTTCTAATTATATCACTAATGTGCTGTAAAGTCAATATCTAACAGATATGGAAACCCCCGCCTATGGTGGGGCGGGGGATCCATTGGATGTTCAGGCTGGGACGAGTGCGGACGTGAGTGACGCGAGTTGCTCAGTCTCGATCGCCAGGGCGATTTCGTAGTGGGCGCGAAGCTCTCTGTTTCGTGAGGCACGCAATCCACCAATGATCTTGGTAATTGCATCGAAGCAGAGTTGACTGTAGGCAACCGCTAGTTTCGGTGTGTAACCGGGTAGCGATGTCACGTCTTGCCTGTAGGTATAGGCATATCTGCGCTGCCTCGGCTGCGGTGTGCACGTGATCTTGGCGGCGGCAATTGCCAGGCTGGCTTCGGCGCTACGAAAGCCGTTGTGGTAGTCGTGCAGGCAAGCGCTGAGCGCCACTCTGATCGATAGCGTGTAGCCATCGCATGTCTCGAGTGCCCGGCGGAGAGCAGCGACATTGTCGAGCGCGGCGCTGGTGTCCAATGGATAGTTCATGTCAGGCCTCTCATACGACGGTGTACGGTGTAATGGCGGCGGAAGAACTGGATAAAATTGTACTCTTTTCTGTATCTTTATCAAGAGGAATAATTACAGTGTTATCTGGATAAAAAAACATGCCCTGATACGTCAGGGCTCCGGGTTTTTCGTCTTTTCCTTGACGGGGCGGTTAGCCCATATGCGACCGCATTGTATGCAGGGATCTGCGTCCCAGCACCAGTACAATGATGCCAGCGGCGAGCTTCTTCTTGCTCTTCTCGCCGCGCGCAAAGCGCAGAAAGATTCGCAAGCGATGCCAGTTCGTTGCCCCGCCACGGGCAGTGACGAGCATCAGCCAGTGGAGTGCATTGTTGCGCACCCACTGAGGATCTGCTTTGGCGCCGATCTCGCGCCAAAACCTGTCGGCTTTGGCGCAGAGTGCGGGGTCGCCGTTGATCCTTCCGGCAACCGCCAACAGGCATGCAAGCCTGTTGTGGTCGTCGAAATGGTACGAGATGGCTTGCGCGATTGATTCGCGCGCCTTCTCGCGGTGTCCGGCGCGCAGTTGCGCCAGGGCGACATCCCGAAGGACATCGCCTTCGTCCAGCAGAGACCAGCCCTCGATAGAGCGGGCCTGCTGCAGGATTTCGCTCAGGTGTTTCCCCTGAACCTTCTCGCCGCACAGTAGATTGGCGAGAATAGCTGGCTTAATGGCAGCCAGGACGTCTGTCTCAAGGCAGGATTCAGCGTACAGTCGCGCTGCCTCCCATGCCCTGGACTTATTAATCAGCTCGTCGAAACGAGCTGCAGCAAAGGTGCTCACCAGCTCTCCTTACGGTTGAAGCGTAAAAACAGGATGTATCTATATTATAACAGTAAAATGCTAAAATATCAATAGTATATTACAAATTGAATAGGCTTAAGTATTGGTTTACTGATATAATATTAATCAGTTATGGATAAAAACAAGAACGAGAAAATGGAAGCAATTGTTAGTCTGGCAAAGCGTCGGGGTTTTATTTATCAAGGTAGTGAAGTATACGGTGGACTCAGTGGAACTTGGGATTACGGCCCACTTGGAGTATCGCTAAAACGTAACATCGTGAACCTGTGGTGGAAGATGTTCGTCGAGGACCGCGAAGACATGTATGGTGTCGATGCAGCGATTTTGATGAACCAAAAAGTCTGGAAGGCGAGTGGTCACGTCGATACTTTTACCGACCCATTAGTTGAAGACCTCGAAACAAAGCAGCGTTTTCGCGCTGATCATTTATTAAAAGACGCTGGGCATAACGTCGATGGATTGAGTCTAGCTGACATGACCAAACTAATTCACGACAATGATATTAAAAGTCCGAACGGCAACAAATTATCTGATGTACGTACGTTTAATATGATGTTCAAGACGACGGTTGGTCCAGTCGATGACGAATCGAGCGTTAGCTATTTGCGTCCCGAGACTGCCCAAGGAATCTTTACTAATTATCGTAATGTGGTTGATAGCTTCTATCCAGATCTGCCATTTGGATTAGCGCAACAAGGAAAAGCTTTTCGTAATGAAATTAGCCCACGTGACTTTATATTTCGTTCGCGTGAGTTTGAACAAATGGAGATTGAATACTTTATTGATCCAGCTACCTGGGAGACTGAATTTACCAAATGGGTGAGTCTGGTACATGAATGGACTGACGCATTGGGGCTACCTGCCGAGAGTGTGCACGAGCTTGAAGTGCCAGAAGCCGATAGGGCGCATTACAGCAAACGCACGATTGACTTTGAATTTGACTTTCCGATTGGCCGCGAAGAGCTGTTGGGTCTGGCGTACCGAACCGACTTTGACCTGGGTAATATCCAGCGTGAAGCCGGCAAGAATATGGAGTACACAGTTAAAGGAACCAACACTAAGTTTATTCCACACGTTATTGAGCCATCGTTCGGTGTCGAACGTGCCCTAATGGCGGTGCTGTCGGCCGCTTACACCGAAGACGAAGTAAACGGCGAGAAGCGAGTTTACCTGAAGCTGCCAGAACACCTGGCACCAGTGAAATATGCTGTGTCGCCACTACTAAAAAACAAGCCAGAACTAGTCGCCAAAGCCCGTGAGGTTTACGATATTTTAAAGAAAAAATATGGCAACGTGATGTGGGACGATAATGGAAATATAGGTAAGCGCTATCGCCGTCAAGACGAAATCGGTACGCCGTACTGTGTCGTGATCGACTTTGAGACGCTAGAAGACAATGCCGTTACGATTCGCGAACGTGATACAACCGAACAAAAAAGAGTCGCTATTAGCGAACTGGCATAACTAAGCTTTGATATAATTGTTGCATGAAAGCAGTATGGAATGGCGAGATTATCGCTGAAGCAAAGATATCGGATTTGATCAGGATTGAAGGTAATTGGTATTTCCCACCTAAAACACTGGAGTGGCAGTACTTTGAGGAAAGCGATCATCATACGACTTGTCCGTGGAAGGGCTTGGCGAGCTATTACGACATAGTTGTAAATGGACATATGAATGACTTTGGCGCCTGGTATTACGAGGAACCAAAAACTGGTGCGATCGAACGCGTTGGACATGACTTTTCTAACTATGTAGCTTTTTGGAACGGCGTCGAAATAATCGAATAAGAACTTGGCGATAAGTTAAGCCTATATTCAGATTGTGCTTGTAATATTATTTCTGTAAGGAGAAAATGTTATGGCAGATGAAAAACATCAAGCAACACATGAATCAAATCTTGTAGATAAAACAAAGTCAACTTCTGACAAGGAATTTAGCGATTCCAAAACCCGTCACAAGGTAGGTAGGCGAGGGCTTATCTTTACTGTAGTTATCTTGTCGATGCTTGTATTGGGCCTAGTCGCTACAACTGGCTATATGTTGGCTGGTGGTTACGTAAGGCACAGTTCGCTAGTTGACGATTCAGGCTTTACAGCCATGAGTCGCGTAATGCGTTTTGGTGGTGATAGGTCTGGTATTGGCTATGGTAGCTATGTTAACACTCAAGTTAGCGGCGACACCGTGACGACGACTGTTTATACAACCCAAACCGGTGTTGTAACTGCGGTTAATAGCGATAATATCGTCATTGCAGGTAATGGTAAGCAGACTACTGTCAAAACAAATTCGTCAACTCAGTATGACAACGGCACAAAACCGGCGGTTAATGATACGGTGACTGTGGTAGGCACGACTGTCGACAATACAACGACTGCGACAGAAATCGGTGTTGTTAATAGTTAGTAAATTTACTGATTAAAATAAGAAAACGCTAGATCTAGCGTTTTCTTATCATTAGCTCAAGGTTAGAGATATAATGAGCCGGGTTGACTGCCTTGTGGGCGCGTAAGTAGGCCAGGTGAATTTCTACAAAAGGCAGTCGGTTGTCTGGCCATTCTGGGGCAGTTGGGCTATATTTGCTAACCGTTGCCATGTTCGGGTCATCTTGAAGCGACTGCAATTTAGCAGCCACTTCTTCGGTGGTCATGCTTTTTCCTTAATTTTCTTGGGCTTTTTAATCTCTTTTTTTGGTTTGCCGTGCTTTTCCGCCATCGTATTGTCCTTTCGTGTAATTAGCTACACATATCGTGTTTCTATTATGCGCCCAAAATACCAAAATTCCTAATTTTTATGGTGTAGAATAGAGTGAGATGATTACATATTACACAGACGGAAGTGCAAGCCCGAACCCTGGTCCTGGTGGTTTTTCGGTAATTAAAAACGGCGTGCCTCATATACTTGGCAGCGAAGACGGCGTTACGACTAATATTCGCATGGAGGGTAGGGCGATAATAGCAGCCCTCGAGGATGCTAATGGCGAGCATGCTGAGATATTTACTGATAGTGAATTTTGGATTAATGTCATCACTAAATGGGCGCCAGGCTGGGAAGCAAAGGGCTGGTCCAAAAAGGGTGGCGAGATTAAAAACCTTGATATTGTACAAAAAGTTTATCCATTATTTAAGCAGTCAAAAGCAACACTTAATTGGGTCCGTGGCCACGAAGGCGACGAAGGCAATGAACTGGCCGATGCCTGGGCCAACAAGGCTCGCGAGGGTGTACGGTTGTAAATAACAGCGCGATGCCATCTTGTAACTAACGCCTACAAACATTACAATTAGCTGCAGTTTTAAGTAAAAAGAAAGAGCAATATGGACGAAAAAACCGAACAGACTGATATTTTTTTGTGGGCAAATAACATTGACGGTGTTAAGAAAGAGCTTGATGTTGAATTCTTTTTATTCAATAAACACTACACGCCCTATACGACGCAATTTGGCAGCGAACTAAATTCACAGATTAAGCCGTTATTCCTATATGATCTAATCAATTTCGTAAACATGGGCGCTGGTACTGGCCTGACAGTGCGTGACTTTGAGATGTCCGAAGACGAAGAAAACGTTTTACTGCGTACTGATTTAGACAAGGTCGGCAGAGCTGAAACACTTTTAAACCTAATCGAACACCAGCGTAGTGATATCGTTGAGTTCAGTGAGCAGGAGCACGAGTTCAAGACCATCAAAGGTATTGTCGCGCGTTTTTCAAGCAAAGACGGATCACGAAAACCGTTTTACTCTATCAAGCAGATTTCGCAGGGCCAGGTATTAAAAGGTTCGACTGCTTGGGAATTTCGAGACGGTAAATTTGGTATTTTTCAGGCGGATGTTGGATTGAAAGTACCGACCGATAACCAGGTTTTGATTGTCGATAAGGATATTTTTGTATTTAATCAAACTAAATTCGAACGCTTGTTCAACTATGACTACAAAAAGCAGGCTTTGGCTGATCAGAAAGTTGCCGAAATCGAAAAGCAGTTCAAGCTAAGTTTTCCAGAAGGTCTGGATCTGCAGAGTCTGGTTCGAGAGCGCAAGAAGACGGTTAACAAGATCCAAAAGATTGAAGTTGGAGGGATTACGCAGGATCAGGTTATTGACTACGCAGATTCAATGCAGCTCGAGATTATGACCGACGATGCCGGAGCGATCATCATTATGGATGGTAACGACCTGGATACCTTCGTGAATTTAATTAACGAGGACTATATTACGAGTGAAATAACCGGTCGTCGTTATGAAGTAAAAACCAAGAAGCTATTGGGTGACCCCGAAGGCGAGCCGCCAAGAGGCTAAAGCAAGTTTCTATTTGAGGGTAATCACTTTAATGCATCCATCGGATGAAAAAACGGCCTTAAAGTATTGCTGACCTCTAAACTTAATTCTTTTGCCGGGTTTGGTTAGCGATGTACTTTTAATTTGCTTGGTCCTCGATAGGGAGTTGATAATAAAGTCGCGTTCATTACTGTCGTTTTCGCTGACACCGTGGATTAAACGGCCACCGTCACGCCAGCGTATATTGATAGGGTGCGTGTCTTCGACGGCTGCACCAATCCAGACTTCTTTTTCAATCTGTAATAAATGGCGCAGTTTGCGCGCCCAGAATGCGTAATGGTGTTTATTGTCGTCATCAAGCTCAGGTTCTTCAAGTCGCCAGAAGCGCACGTGATGCCTGGTGCGCGCGCTACCGGTTGGATTAGTTGATATTTGAAAGCCGATGTCGTGGGGACGGTTAAACAGATATAGGGACGTAAACGGAGCTGTTCGATATTCCCGGTTGAATACAATCGAAACTAGCTCTTTTAGCAAATTCCTAAGTGTTTTGGGGTCGGCCGTGTACCAACCGGCTTTTTCCATAGCGCTTTGTAGGTGTTTACGATCTCTAGCGATGATTGCAATATTGACTGGATCAGATGGCCAACCGTCAGAGGTCGTAGCGTAGTGCGGTACGTGATTTGACTTGATGAAGAGGCGTAAGGCTCGTATCAAAGTTGGAATAACTAAATATACGACCAGACTATATAGTAAAATAGCAACCAAATATACTGGCAATTTAGTGTCGACGTAGGGTCTTAGTTTAAATATTATAAGCCAAAATATTATTCCTCCGGCGGCCATAATAATTAGGCGCCAGAGCGTTCGTAGTATAATTCCAAGCATAGCTTATTTATTATAAACGACACGCGCCATATTTGCGTTGATGATATACTTAGATAAATGAAACAGGGGATTGCACTTGAGGTAATGCTTTCGGGCGAAAGCGTACTACTAACTGGGCCAGCCGGCGCCGGTAAGACTTTTGTGTTAAACCAACTGATTCGAGTTGCCAAAAGTGAGGGTAAACATGTGTCAGTGACGGCCACAACGGGATTGGCAGCGACGCACCTGGGCGGTACGACGATTCACAGCTGGAGCGGGATCGGTGTTGCAGATGAATTGCCGCAGGGTTTTGCTGACCACATGGCCAAAGGTCGTCGTGAGATAATTGAAAAGACCGACATACTAATCATCGACGAGATCAGCATGCTGCATGATTTTAGACTAGATATGGTCGATCAAGTGTGTCGAGTTGTCCGCGGTAAAGACGAGCCGTTTGGTGGTATTCAAATAATTATGAGTGGCGACTTCTTTCAGCTACCGCCGATTAACAGAGGTGATTCACGCGCTGGTGGCTTTGTTGTTAGCAGCAATGTATGGCAGGAACTCGATCCAACTATTTGCTATCTCGAAGAGCAGCATCGTCAGGATGACGAACAACTACTCGATATTTTGAACTCTCTGCGCGCTGGCGAATTACGGCGTCATCATGCCGAACAATTGCTTGCGCGAGTGGAAGTACAACCGGCCAATGACGAGGTCCTGACCGAGTTACACACGGTCAACTTTGACGTCGATCGCTTGAATGATAAAAAGCTGGACGAGCTTGAGGGTGATGAAATATTCTACACGCAAAGCTCTACCGGTAGTGATAGCTATGTTGAGAATTTGCAACGGTCAGTATTGGCGCCGCCGGTTTTACGTGTGAAAAAAGGCGCACTTGTGATGGCTGTCAAAAACAGCCTAGACCGTAAATACGTCAACGGAAGCTTAGGCGTCATTATTGACTTCGAACCAGTCACGGAATACCCAGTCGTTGAATTTAAGAGCGGCAAAGTCGTGACCATGTCACCAGATACCTGGGAGTTGCGAGATGGTGACAAGAAGCGGGCTAGCATTACGCAGATACCTCTCAGATTGGCCTGGGCCATCACGGTTCACAAGTCACAAGGCATGACACTCGATGCGGCAAGGATTGACCTGCGCAAAGCATTCGTGGAAGGTATGGGATACGTTGCGCTCAGCCGAGTAAAAAACTTGAACAACTTGTACTTATCTGGCATAAATCAAATGGCGCTTCGGGTAAGCGACGATGCGCAGCAAATCGATATTATGTTACGCGATAAGGCAGCCCGGGACAGTAAACGCTTTGCGCATTTCGAACAGGCCGCTAAAAAACGCAAAACCGAGCTTCCCAAAAAGGCCGCAAAGGCTAGTGGTTGGGCGGAAAAGATCGCAACAATGCGCGAGACATACCCCAATGCCTATAGGCCATGGGAACCAGGTCAGGATAGCTTGTTAAAAGAAAAGTTTCAAAACGGTGCAACTGTCAAAGAGCTAAGTAAACTGCTTGGTCGACATGAAGGCTCGATTATGATGCGCTTGCAGAAACACTTCGGTGAAGATGTTGTGCAATCCTCATAGGACAGACTTAAGTACGCTAGACAAGTTATAATAAATACATGAATCAGTCAGATAAATCACCGTTCACATTTCCGAAGCGCTTTTTGTGGGGAGCTGCAACCGCCGCTCATCAAGTCGAGGGTGGTAATCATAACCAATGGACAGTCTGGGAATTAGAGAATGCGAAAGCTAGAGCAGCTCAAGCCGAGTATCATATTGACGATTTTGAAAGTTGGCCGAGGATTAAAAACCAGGCGAAAGATCCGACTAATTATGTATCTGACGGCCTAGCCAATCACTACGACAGATACGAGGAGGATTTTGACCTATTAGGTAAAATGCACATGAACGCGTATCGCTTTAGTGTCGAGTGGTCTCGCGTCGAGCCGCAAGAAGGTGCTTGGAGTCCAGAAGCAATCCAGCATTATAAAGACTATGTTCATAGTTTAAGTAAGCGTGGTATTGAACCGATTGTAACGCTATTTCACTTCACATTGCCAGTTTGGTTTGTTGAAATGGGCGGATTTGAGAAGCGGTCGAATGTGAAATATTTCACCAGGTTTGCCGAAAAAATTATTAGAGAACTTGGTGCAGATATTAGATATGTTATTACGATTAACGAGCCGGAAGTTTATGCTGCCGAGAGCTATTACCTGCGAGAGTGGCCGCCAGCGGTGGGCAGTAAATATAAGTTCTGGAGAGTGACCAACAATATGGCGCTCGCGCATCGTCAAGCGGCAAAGGTGATTCATGGTATTAATCGTCGTTATCAGGTATCGGTTGCTAAAAATTCTAATTATTTTTACGCTGGTGATAATGCCTGGTTGTCGAGGGTTAGCGCAGCGGTTTATCAATACTTTCAGGACGATTATATTATTAAAAAGTATATTAAACACTGCGATTTTTTGGGGGTTAATTATTATCAATCGCAGCGTATTTACGGTTACAGAATTCATAACCCAATGGAGAAGGTTAGTGATGTCGAGTGGACATTAGCACCAGCCGATATTCAGCACACTTTAGAACGCCTCAACACCAAGTACCATAAACCAATGATTATAACCGAAAACGGACTTGCCGATAATCAGGATATTAATCGCCAGTGGTGGATTACTCAAACCCTAATTGGTATGCAAAAGGCGATGACAAACGGCGTTAAATTAGAGGGTTATTTGCACTGGAGTTTGATTGACAACTTTGAATGGGCGTATGGCAAATGGCCGCGATTTGGACTGGCCGAAATTAACTACGAGACAGGCGGGCGCACTCTGCGCCCAAGTGCTAAATGGTTCGGACGGATTATTAAAAAAATCCGAGGTGTATAATAGCAAGTAATGAATGAACCGTTTGCCAAAGAGGATATCAAGATTGCAGTTATCGGCGGCGGTACGGGCAGTTTTACGCTACTGTCGTCGATTAAAAACTACACCAAGCAGGTTGCGGCGATTGTCAATATGGTTGACGACGGTGGTAGCACGGGCGTTTTACGCGATGAGCTGGGTGTATTGCCGCCGGGTGATGTCAGACAATGTCTAGTAGCGCTTAGTGATTCTCCAAAAGTGCGCGACTTGTTCGACTATCGTTTCGAAGAAGGTACGTTTAACGGTCACTCGTTTGGCAATATTTTACTGACAGCTCTAGAGAAGGTAACTGGTAGTTTTACCGAGGCGGTTGCTACGGCTTCGGAAATTTTGAGAGTTAACGGCATGGTTATTCCGGCGACGCTAGATGACGTACGCCTAAAGATGGAGTGGCCTGACGTCAGCCTAATGTTAAAGGGTGAGCGAGTGATTGATGCCAATTATTTCAGCCACGATCCGAGGCGTGCTCATCTGTCGTTAACGCCCAACCCAGTCGCTAATCCAATGGCGATTGCGGCTATCAACCAAGCAGACTTAGTTGTAATTGCACCGGGTGATCTATATACGTCACTTGGTCCTTTGTTGGTGATTGATGGCATTGGCGATGCTTTGAGGAATACGAGCGCACTGAAATTATATGTCTCCAACCTGGTTACAAAAGATGGTCAAACGAGCGGTTTTACCGTCAGTGATCATGCGGGAGAGATAGAGCGCTTTGCTGGTAATGAATTCCTGGATTATGTTATATATAATGAGCAGATTCCTGATGCCAAAATCGCGGCTCGGTATAAAGCAGAAAAGGCTTACCTGACCAAAATCGACAAGACAGTCCTTAAGGACGCGCATTATAAGGCAGTCGCAGGACGATTCTTGGGTGAAATGGGTCGAGCGCACAAGGATGTCTTGCCTGTGACTAGGTCACTGATTCGTCACGATGCGGCGGCAGTTGTAAGATTAATTATGGAGATTTATGGACGTGACCGAAAGATTTAAGACGCCAGACTATGTATTACTTGACCTAGACAGAACCTTACTAAACACCGAGGCGGCTATGGCTGATTACGTGGCATTAATTAGGCAACACGACGCCAATTTGTCGAATCGACTATATTGGGCATGGCGTCAGGCCGAGGATTCTAATGAGTCGTTTGATGCACGCAGATTTCTAATAGAGGAAGTTGTCATGGAACGGGTTCCGCAAAGCACAGTTGATCAGTTTGACAAATTATTTTCCATACCGGACCAAGTAGATTATAGCTATTTGAATGACGGAGCGGGCGAATTGCTACAAGCCCTGGATGAGCGTCAAGTCCCGCATGGTGTTCTGACGTATGGGTCGGTTGAGTGGCAGACCCTCAAGTTACAGGCGAGTGGGCTGGACGCCTTACCCCATATCGTAACGCAGCAGCGGGCAAAGGGTAGGGTATTGACGTCTTGGATGCAACCGAGCGGTGAAATTAAGCTACCAAAGAAACTAACGGACCGTTATAAGGCTCTTGGTGGCGGGACTTTGTCGTCGGTTGTGCTGGTTGACGACAAACTCGAAGCGCTAGTTGGACTGCCGGATGGGGTTACTGGTTATTGGTATACAGATAAAGTAGCGACGAAATCTGCCCGTATCACAACAGTCGTTGGCGACGTTGAGCTCGGTATTGTTACTGACCTACGTCAAATTCTTGGTATTATTTAAAACAAATGCATTCTATCTGACCTACCGCTGTAGTGTATCGACTTTATTCACAGTTCTGTGGATAACATGTCAGCTATCTCAAAATATGTCAAAATTGGGGGTTGTAGTGGGTAATTGTGGGTAGTATAGTTATATCCAGTGGAAGCAGTGGCTCACACCACCAAAAAACAAAAACCCACTTACATTAAAAATAACCAAAGCGGAGCCTCGAAAAGTAACATTATGGCCAGCGTAGATTATTTCGAACGAAAGCTTGACGACAAGCGTCGGTTAACAATACCGACTGAACTTCGAAATGAATTTATTAGCGGCGTAGTGCTAACACGTGGCTTTGGCCAATACTTACACCTTTACCCTAAAGCAATTTGGGATAGGGACGTAGAAGCGGCGCTCGGTGCCAGCGGAAGCATTCTCGATGAGAAGGTTGCTGACATGAACGTTCAATTCAGGCGCGGTAAGACCGAGGCAGAACTTGACCAAAAACAAGGTCGAGTCACAATCGAGCAGCACCTGCTTGATTATGCCGGGATCGACCGAGGCCTAGTA
>JAJYAA010000049.1 GCA_021779755.1 bacterium
TAAAGAAGCGCGTTAAGGGTGCTATGACGTACCCAATAGTGATTCTTACCGTTACTGTTATCGCCTTCTTTGGAATTATGTTCTTCCTGATGCCAAAAATTGCTAAAATTCTCACTGGCCTAGGTGGTCCTAATGCAAAGTTGCCCGTCTACACGCAAGCCCTGCTGAATATCAGTCAATTTAGCCGCCAGTATGCGTACATTATCCTTCCGGTAACTATTGGGGTCATTTGGATGATCAAACGTTATATAAAAACGCCAAAGGGCAAATATCAATTTCATTCACTCATGCTACGCACTCCTGTAGTCAGAACAGTGATTACAAAAGTTGCAATTGCGCGGTTTTCACGAACATTTTCTTCTTTGATGTCCGCTGGCGTTGGTGTGTTAGATGCTCTGGCCGTCACGGGTGGTGCCATAGGAAATAAGGTTATTGAAAAAGAGTTAGCCGATGCCGCAGTGCAAGTTAAAAATGGCAAACAACTCTCTGAAGTCATCGCCACAAGTCCACACTTTCCGAGAATTGTTTCTCAAATGCTCGCGGTCGGTGAAGAAACTGGTACAACGGATGTTGTGTTGCTGAAAGTAGCTGATTTTTATGAGGAAGAAGTTGCGACAGCAATTGATAGCCTCGCTTCTATTATCGAGCCCGTTATGATTATATTTCTGGGGGCTGGCGTCGGCCTCATCGCTGCTAGTGTCATGGGGCCGATTGCAAGTATGAGTAATAATGTGGGGAATAACTAACTCGTTTCGCTGTTAACACCTAAAAACGACTTGACCTTACCCTGCTTATGGTTATAATCAGGTACAGACTTACGGGCAACCGTTAAGCAATAAGCAAAAAATATCATAAGGAGGGTGGGCTTCTATGGTCTCACTAAAAAATAAGAGCAAAGGTTTCACGATTGTCGAGCTTTTGATTGTCATCATTGTCATTGGCATATTGGCAACGTTAGTGATCGTGACTTTCACGGGCATACAACAAAAAGCACGTAACAGTAAACGACAGACAGATATCAACGCCGTAGATAGTCATGTTGAGGCGTTCTACGCAACGTACGGGTTCTATCCGACCCTAGCAGATTTGCAAGATCAGACTCCCACTACAGGATTTGTGCCAACTTTCCTGAAGGGACTTGATCCACAAGCACTTCACGATCCAAGTCAGGCAGCAGGTGGTACTATCGGTGCAACTGTAAGCTCAACGCAATATAGTTACGTTGCGTCAGGGACAAACTGCGTCAATACAACAGCTACCACTATCACGAATGGGGCACCAGTAGACAATGGCTGCACGAGCTTTGTCCTCACTGCTCAGCTAGAAAATGGCGGTACCTTTGTAAAGCAGAGCAATTAGTTTTTAGGAGATAGGTCACTCCATAGTAACGCCCCGTAATTTTACGGGGCGTTACTATATACAGCAATACGAGGTATACTAAGTATAAGTATTATTTATGAATATTGCACGGATATACAGCGCATGATTAAGCATAATGAACATGGCTTTACGGCTGTCGAGTTTTTGCTTGCGGCAGTTGTATTTACTATTCTTGTAATTGGGCTCATCGACGCATACGACAGCATGGTACGTTCGTATACTATTGCGCGCCAGTTAAATCAGATATATACCGTTTTAAGCGCTTGCCCAGAAATAGATCGCGCGCTTGAGTTCACCGACTTATCGAGCACTTCAAACTGCGCGCCAAACAATACTTTTCCTGCCGAAAATGCCCCGGGTGGTTCAATAAGCTACACGCCTGCACTGACGGTTACTGATACGAGTAGCCTCTCTAGCACTGATCCACTTTCTGCCTATCCTGACTCTAAAGTCGTTGATGTACGGGTTGGATTTCCGCAAACCCCTACCGTGCCAGTGATGGAGTTGCGTCTGCTCATAACAAGGAATGGAATTGGGCAACTCTAATGTCTACCCTCGAGCTACAACCAAATAGCCGTGCTTCAATACAAACAGGCTTTACAGTGGTTGAGCTCCTGGTCGTCATGATACTTACAATGTTTTTCTCGGGCATGGTGATAACCTTTGCAATTGATTATTGGGGTAGTGAGGCCTCCCTCCAGAACAGTAACGAAACCCTTATTACGCGCCAGACTGCCGGCGACATACTCCGCATGGATCTAGAACAAGCCACTGGTCTTATCATACAAAATAGTATCGCTGACCCAAATACGGAAGTAAGCGATCCGTCCAATGCTTCTGGCTCTTACTGGATTGCCTTACATGCCGTACCATCTACAATAACCATGCCCGCTGCTACTGCAGCTGCACCTGTGTTTTACTTCGCCTCACCAAGCACTGATACATCACACAACTTAATTATGAATGGTACTCAACCATATTATGACGAGTTCATCCTTTACCTTGATGGTTCGAGCAAAGAACTTTTGTTACGTACACTCGTTAACCCAAGTGCAACCGGAGATCGTCTGCAAACTACCTGTCCTGCCGCTATCGCTTCTGCTGGATGTCCCGGTGATCGGATTGTAGCAGAAGATGTATCCTCAGTAGCAACAAAATATTTTTCGAAGTCTGGTAATGAGATTAACTACGAATCAATTATCGATCCTAACACTGGAGCATACATCGGACCAGACTTTCCTTCTGTTGAGGTCGTAGAGATTACCGTCAATATTGCTCGCAGGGCTATTATACACGGCACCAATGACACCACAGATTCAACCACTATACGCGTAGCTTTTAGAAATGGATAATAGGGGTAGTATGAACAGAACCAAGAAACAGCAAGGCTCCATTATTGTTACAATACTCATTTTGACGGTTTTCTTTGGCACGCTTGTACTTGGGCTCTTAGTCGTTACACAAGCAAACTTAACACGATCACGGGATCGTATACTACTCTTACAGGCTCAATATTCTGCGGAATCCGGCATTGATGCCGCTATTGCTCAGTTCAACAGTGGCAATACTACCTATTCGGGTACTAGTTCGGAAATAACTGTTTTGGATAATAGCCAGGATAGAGCTACGTTTACGACTACCGTAACTGACGGCACTACTTCCAAAGAAAAGATTATCACCGCAGAAGGTAATGTCTATAGCCCAGCATCTGCCACAACCGCTCGTTACGTGCGAAAAATTCGCGTAACTGCAGAACGGTCCAGTACTACGACGGCCAGTTCTTTACTAAGCCGAAACATTGTTGAGGTTGGTAGTGGCGTAAAAAATATTGTGACCAAAGATGCATACGTAAATGGTTACATAAAGATGGACAAGAATACTACGAACCTTGTTGCAGAGAATATTACAGTTGCGGGCAGGCAGGTGAGCGCTGGTAACTGTTCCATCGGCGGTAGCGGTAACCTCGTGAAGCCATCGAGTTTTTCGGACCCGTCTCAAACAAAAACTAATCTCTTACTCGCATATAATAACTGTATTACCCCACCGGGGAACTCATCCAATAGCGACTTCAACGTTTTAGCTAATCAATCTACGATATCAACGGTTCAGTCAACGTACATTCCCTGGGATCAGTACTTAGATTCTAGCTACACGAATGCGGGCAGCTGCTCCGACTGGACGTCTGGTGCCTCATCTGTAAACATCCCCAGTACAACCGGCAGCAAAAAGACACATTACCCGGATAGCGGCAGCAATATTAGTAGTTCATGCGGAACAAATGGTGACCTCTCCCTCGGGAGCGCAACCTATAACATTAGTGACTCAGTACATATTCGTGCAAACCTTTGCCAAGCAACTGAATGCAGCCCTATCTTTAATAATCCGACAGCTAATGTAGTGTATGTATTTGTCGAAGGAACAATTAATTTTAGTAGTCTAAATACGACAACTGGGAGTGGACCTATCGTGTTCATTGCCTACGGCGCTGATCCAGCTTCAAAAACAAGTACATGCCCGCTAGGTGGCTCTGTGTATCTTGGCAATGGCGGCAACACCTACGCTCCAGGCGTGTATTTACTTGCAATGAATGGGATTTGCCTTGATAAGACCAAGTTTGGTAGTTCAAGTATGCCGAGTACACAGGCGAATGGGCTGCCTACCCCTGCACTTGGAGGTATCGGTGGCAAAAATATTTACGTTTCAACGAACCCTGGTTCTCCATGGGATCTAGCACTCGATCCGAATTTTCCTTTATCACAAATACCCATAGATTTGTCGTGGCGACAAGCGAGCTATGAGCGGCTGTAATGTGATATGATACAGAGAAGCAATACGGATATGCTTGGATGGGCAGCATGAAAAAAACAAATTTCGCACCATATACATATGAAGATCGGCCACTTTTTGGCTTAGATATCGGA
>JAJYAA010000050.1 GCA_021779755.1 bacterium
GGTAAATGTACGCACAATTGGGACAAAACGCGCTAAAACCACAGACCTCGCGCCATATTTTTCAAAAAACACATGAGCTTTTGTAATATTGTCTTGTGAGAAAAAACGAGAGTCTTTTCTTGTAAATAGTTTATGGCCAGTAGATTCCCCAAAATAATACCCAAAACTATCGCCCACGATTGCGGCAGTTGCCGCGACGAGCATCACTATAAATAAATTTAAATGCCCCTGAGCTGCGACAAGCCCGGCTGCGAACAGTAAGCTATCACCTGGTAGAAAGAATCCGATGAGCAGTCCAGTCTCGGCAAAAAGTATGACAGCCAGGCCTACGTAGCCAAAGGCAGTCAGCAACTGTATTGGGTCTAAGATATTATGCACGAAGGCTTAACTCTGGGCGTGCGGAGTAACGATAATTCATACAAAAAAGTATGACAGGACTTACATGAGAGCGACGTGAGACGAGCAAGATAGATATTTTATGTTAGCTTGTTGGGTTTTATGTCATTTTTCGCTAAGGAAGTATATATCACCATGCCGACAATCATCACGATAAGCACAAGACTGACCCAGCCTCGCCCTAAATCAAGCCCGCCCAGATCGTGCGGGACGCCAAGCCAATCTGCAAACGAGGCACCAAGCGGTCGCGTGAGTATGTAGGCAATCCAGAACAGCAAGACCTCATTTCGCTTAAACACAAAGTAAAGGACCGTCGGAATTGCGAATAACACGATAAATAGAATCCCTGAGGCGAGGAAGCCAAGCCCTAATGTGTACGCCGTCATGTCACCCGTAGCGGTGCCGAGGGCAAATGTTGCCATTACGGTTAGCCAGTAAAATATCTCACGACGAATTGTATAGATACTGTGTATCGACAAGGTTTTTTCTGTTTTGTACCACACGGCAAAGATAGCCAGTAAGGCTACCCCAAAGAATATTGTTGAGGCTAGGTACGGGACGCCCAGGCCGGTATGCAGCACATCAGCGGCCATGGTACCGAAGATAGCCACCATCGATACCGTCAGCCAGTATTTCCATGGCCGATATGATTTCGACGTAAATTGAATAATTAGCGCGATGGCAAGACCGGCGGCGCCAATGAGCACGGCGATAACAGGGTCAATAGTGTGGACAAGAAAGTCCGAGAGTGCTTCGCCCATCGCGGTTGAAAGTATTTTTATTATCCAAAAATGGGATGAGAGATCGGGGACTTTTTTGAGCTTATCTATCACGGGCATGGTTCTTAGTATACGATATGTCATTACATTACGAGCGACCCGACAACTCGGAATGTACTCCTAAACAGGAGGGCTTCCTTCCTCTGTCTCCTCATTGTACGGGTGAACCTTCACATATTTCTATGGACACCTCGTCTCATACTCTTACGGACTTTATCTCACAGATATTATCGACGTAATCAAATGAAACAGCGACCAATCGCACAAAGTTTATGTATGTTTTATCAAACTCTTTCCCGCATACGGCAATTCAAGCTAGAGATGTACCGAAGGTTGGTATTCGCAGACATATATATAACTTGACTCAATACCCCTAGGGGGTATATAATAACAGCTATGTTAGTAGATATTAAGAAACGGGCATTGCATCGCAGTAAAATCCTCCAAGGGCAGATGAGGGGTGTGGAAAAGATGATAGAAGACGAAGCTTACTGTATGGATATAATCACGCAGTCGCTTGCGATTCAGAAGTCGCTTGCTTCTCTCAATAAACTAATTCTCGAAAATCACCTAAAGACTCACGTAAAAGATATGATCGGTAGTGGTGATGAAGCAATGCAAACCGACTCCATCAATGAGCTATTAGTGCTTTATGAGTTAACAAACCTAAGAACCAATAATTAATAAAGGAGAATGATATGTACGGATATGACTACAATAATATGATGGACGGGTGGAACGGTGGGTATAGCCAGGGAGGAAGTGTCGTTTCACTGATCTTCATGTCAATCATGATGATTTTATTCATTGTTCTTATTGTCTGGGCGGTGAGATATTTTAGTCGCACTACTCGGGTAGACGGCACAAAAGACAACGCGCTGGACTTGCTCAAGCAACGTTACGCAACGGGTGAAATCGATAAGAAGCAGTTTGAGCAGATTAAAAAAGACTTGAACGACAAATAATATTTTTAGAAAGCTGGGGGTACGAGTAATGATTAAACATATCCTACACGCGTTCACTCGAACGGGCGGTAAGAACTCGCCGAGTCAAGTTGATGGTGATACATACATGTGCCCAATGCACCCAGACATTCAGCAATCTAAACCAGGTATGTGCCCGGAGTGTGGCATGCACCTAGTGCCGTCAAAAGCAAAGGAAGCTCCTAGCAATGATCTGCACAATCATGATAAACATGCGGGTCACAGCCCCAACGTTTTCAAAAAGAAGTTTTGGTTAAGCCTAGCACTGACAGTGCCAGTGCTACTATTTTCGACAACCGTTCAGAGTTGGTTTGGCTTGAATCTTTCCTTCGCCGGAAGCGAATTTATACCGGCAATTTTTGGAATTATACTTTTCTGGTATGGCGGTCTGGTATTTCTAAAAAGCGCCAAGATCGAGATTGCTGGCCGCCAACCTGGCATGATGACGCTTATATCTATGGCTATTTCGGTTGCATTTTTATATAGTCTCGCAATTACGCTACGCCTCGTTAGTGGCATGGACTTCTGGTGGGAGCTTGCTACCCTTATAACCATCATGTTGCTTGGCCATTGGTTAGAGATGGCCTCCGTGAAGCGCGCTCAAGGCGCCCTAAACGAATTAGCTAAATTATTACCAGACGAAGCCGAACTCGCTACTGGTAATTCTACAAAGAAAATTGCCGTTGCAGAGTTGAAAGTTGGTGATATAGTATTGGTCCGTCCTGGTGCCAAGGTACCGGCAGATGGTGAGGTGATAAAAGGTACCTCATCTGTCAATGAATCGATGCTGACTGGTGAGTCAAAAGCCGTCCACAAGGCTACAAGCTCTCAGGTAATCGCCGGCACAATCAACGGCATGAGTGCACTGACAATTCGAATCACTAAAGTTGGAGACGACACTGCTCTTGCTGGTATCATGAAGCTAGTAGCTGATGCTCAGAGTACAAAATCTAAAACTCAGATACTGGCCGACAGAGCTGCTTCTTATCTGACATTTGTTGCGTTAGGTGCGGCGCTTGCCACTTGGTTCGGATGGGGATTATTTACTGATGCTTCATTTGGCTTCATATTAGCGAGAGTAGTGACAGTTCTTATTATTGCCTGTCCTCACGCTCTAGGCCTAGCCGTCCCACTAGTGACGTCAATCTCAACAACCCTAGCATCAAAAAACGGTTTATTAGTCAAACAGCGATTAGCTCTAGAAGCTGCGCGTAATGTCGACGTGGTTTTATTCGATAAAACCGGCACCTTAACAAAGGGTGAGCAAGGAGTTATCGATGTAATCACCGATGGCGATACGACTGAACTAATAAGTCTGGCGGCGGCTGTCGAGAACGAATCTGAGCATCCAATAGCTCAAGCTATCGTCACGTCGGCGAAACAAAAAGGAATCGCTATTGCACGTTCAAGAAAATCTTCGGCCTTAGCCGGACGTGGTGCGCAGGCAACAATCGGCGATTCGGTAGTATACGTTGGCGGACCAAGCTTGCTTAAAGAGTTAAAACTGGCTATACCTGAGTCTATCGTGCAGCCTACAGAACAGGCTTCAAAGAACGGATCAACCGTCGTTTATGTCATAAAAGACAAAACGGTACTAGGTGCAATAGTGCTTGCTGATGTTATTCGTGAAGAGTCGAAAGAGGCGGTAGCTATTCTTCATAGCATGGGTAAGCGTGTCGCCATGTTGACCGGTGACGCCGAGGGGGTTGCCGCCTGGGTGGCTAAAGAACTCGGTATCAAGGAGTACTTTGCGGAAATTTTGCCAGAAAATAAAGCTGAAATAGTCAAAAAATTACAAGCTGATGGTAGTCGTGTGGCTATGATTGGCGATGGTGTTAACGACGCTCCGGCTCTCACTCAAGCCGAAGTCGGTATCGCTATTGGCGCCGGCACAGATGTTGCTATTGAATCGGCCGGAATCGTGCTGATAGGGAGTGATCCTCGCGGCGTTGCAAAAACTATTACGCTATCCAAGGTTACCTACCGAAAAATGATGCAAAACCTTGCCTGGGCAACAGGCTACAACGTCATAGCAATTCCGTTAGCCGCTGGAGTAACA
>JAJYAA010000051.1 GCA_021779755.1 bacterium
AAGGTGAAAAGCGACCTTAACGGTGTAGCGTCGGCTATGGAGAGCGCCCTAACGTTTAATAACGTCTACCCTTCAACTGTGCCATCCTCGATTGTACCAAGCAGTGGCGTAACCCTCAAGGGCGGTAGTACGGACGGTACAACCTATTGTGTTGAGGCCGATAGTACCGAGGATCCGACAATTACGTACTATTTGTCATCAGCTACAGTTAGTGCCGGCCCGCAAGCAGGTACGTGTGCAAGCGTAACAACTACGCCGTTGCCAGCTGCACCAACCGGCCTGGCGCTGACATCTAGTACTTATAATTCGTTTAATGCATCGTGGACGGCTGTAACTGGTGCTACGGGTTACACTTTGCAATGTGCCACAGACACGGCATTTGTTAATAATGTTAGTCAAACTCAAACAACGGCCCTGACGGTTACGCTGTCATCACTGCTGCAAAACACATCTTATTACTGCCGTGTAGAGTCATCTAATTCTGGTGGTAATAGTGCCTGGTCGAATAGTGTTTCGATTAACACGCAGCCAATTTGGACGAGTCTATCGTTCCAGAATGGTTGGACTAATTACGGCAATACGTTTGCAACGGGTGGATATACGCTAACTAGTGCCGGTATGGTTGTGTTGAAAGGACTAGTCCAAAACCCCGCAACAACTACAACCTCTAATTGGATCATAGCAACCTTACCGGTCGGCTATCGTCCGTCAGAACAGCTCATATTTCAAACAACTACAAATTCAAACGTCGCATCACGGGTCGACGTTGATCCCAACGGCAATATCTATGCCTACTACGCTAGCAATGTCTGGTTGTCGCTTGATGGCATTAACTTTTTGCCATCAACTTCACCCTATACATTTTCTCCGCTATCGCCTCTACTAAACGGCTGGTTGACGTACGGGTCTCCGTTCGCATCGCCAGCGTATGCGACAGATAATAACGGAAGGGTTCACGTCAAAGGTCTAGTGAAGGGCGGTACAATTACCAATGGAACAGCTATAGCTACGCTACCAGTGGGGTCGAGGCCGCAATATTATATGCATATTGTTGACGATGCTACCGGTGCATTCGGCCTTATCAGTCTTGACACGTCCGGTAATGTTGTAGCAAAAGGTTTTCCTAACTCTTACGACTCGATTCAAGCGATGTTCTACCCTAGTTCTTATTCGTCCGGAAGTGTGTGTACGACTAGTTGGTGTTCACTGACTCTTCAGAATGGCTGGTTGCAGCATGGAACTGGCTATACACCACCATCATATACGAAGGGAAGTGATGGTTTGGTGGTCGTAAACGGCTTAATTGATTCTGGGGCTACAAGCCCCGGTACTGTTATTGCGAAACTACCTGTCGGGTATCGTCCTAAAGATAGATTAATTATGGACTGTGCTTCGAACATGGCCGCTGGTCGCATCGATATCATGCCGAATGGTGATATTATGATTGTTGCTGGCGTAAGTAGCGCCTGGTTATCATTAGACTCTATATCATTCATAGCTGAACAATAGACAACTAGGCGATTGGCGACTGGTGTATTAAAAAGCCGCCATCCTGGTATACTAGATTTTAATGAAATCTGTCTTTTATCAAGCTAATCGAAACCGCATTGTCGAGGTTAAGTACGGCTCCATTATTGTCGCAACTGGCTACTCAGCAATGCAGCGCGGCAACGATGCTGCGTTTATGTTCGAGCAAGAAGCCAACTTTTGGTGGTTGACGGGTGTTGAGGCGCCGGATTGGTGGTTGATAATTGACGGGCAGCGCAATAAAAGTTGGCTGGTTTCGCCGTCTGTATCCGAGATTCACCAGATATTTGATGGCAGTCTGTCGGCCGAATCGGCAAAAGCTATTAGTGGTGTGGACGGCGTTTTGAATCACGATGAAGCCATTAAGATGCTACGTGATTTATCTAAAAAACATAGCGTGGTTTATAGTCTGGGCGATGCACCAGGTAATGAATATTATGACTTTGCCGTTAATCCAGCGCCAAAGAAATTGTGGCGCAGCTTGGAGACGATTTTTAACGAAGTCCAAGATTGTCGCTTAGAGTTAGCTAAACTGCGGGCTATTAAGCAACCAGAGGAAATCACCGCAATCAAAAAGGCGATTAAGTTAACAGCTGCGGCCTTTAACGACGTAAAAAGTAAGCTGCCGACTTATAGATATGAATACGAGGTCGAGGCTGAGTTTACCCATATTTTTCGCAAGAATGGAGCCATCGGCCATGCCTATGACCCAATCGTTGCCAGTGGCGGTAATGCCTGTACGTTGCACTATAGTGCTAATAACGACAAACTAAAGCCCAAGTCGGTACTTTTACTAGATATCGGGGCGCGCGTCGATGGCTATGCGGCTGACATCAGTCGATCTTATGCAATTGGCGAGCCGACTGAGCGTCAACGTCAAGTTCACAGTAGCCTGCAGGCGGCCCACAAGCAGATTATTAAATTACTTGGGCCTGGTTTGGCTGTGATGGATTATTACGCGGCTGTTGATGACATTATGAAAGCTGCTTTGATGGAGCTGGGCTTAATGTCGACGAAGGATGATAACGAGGAGATATATCGACGGTACTTCCCGCACGCTATTGGTCATGGGCTGGGAGTTGACGTGCACGATAGTTTGGGTCGGGCGACCGAATTTCTGCCTGGTATGATCCTAACTGTCGAGCCGGGAATATATATTCCCGAGGAGGGGATTGGTATGCGCATCGAGGATAATATTTTGATTACCGACAAAGGGCACACTAATCTCAGCCAATCACTCTCGACTGAATTATGATATAATTGAGCTAATATATGAAAAGAAAATTCGTTGTGTTCTTGTTTCGTTGGGTATTAAATTCGCTCGGTTTATGGATGGCGGTGCGCATCTTTGGGGCTGGCTACGATGTCACTGGCTTCACGTCTACTGCCTGGGAGTTCTTGATGGCCGGTCTTATATTCTCAATCATCAACAGTGTGCTGCGACCAATCGCCGTCATCTTGTCGCTGCCAGCGATTTTACTAACCCTAGGACTATTTATCTTGGTCGTTAACGGCCTAATGGTCTACTTGTCATTACTAATTGCCCCTGGTATATCAATGACATTTGTTGAGTCGATTCTATCCGGAATACTAATGAGTCTGATAAACTATATAGTAAGTGCCGCATTAGAACTGCGACAAGTAAATAAGGCCTAAAGGAATAATAATGGACATAAACTCTATCCTACAGACAATTACCGTTGTATCATCTGTTCTAATGATTATTACTATTTTGCTGCAGCAGCGAGGCGCATCCCTGGGCGCTGGATTTGGTAGCTCGGGCGAACTCTATACAACCCGTCGCGGTCTCGACAAGAATTTGTTTGAAGCCACGGTCATATTGGCTGTTGTGTTTGTATTGTCGATCTTAGTTGGGCTACTGCTGCCCGCATTTAAGTAAGGTTAAGGCGGCGTTCTAATGGAAGACGAAAAACCGAGTCGGTGGCGTCAACTAAAGAAGACTCATATTAATCGCAAAAACATCAATAAACGCGTGAAGCGCGCCGAAGATGTAACGGTTCGGCACACGCGTAAGTTTATAGTTAAGCGCTGGAGCAACATGCGCGAGGCTCGACGTTCAATCACGCTATGGATTGTTGCCATGGGGGTCCTTATCGGAGCTACTGGACTGCAGGTTATGTGGAACCAGCAAGGTTATCGTACGCAAACCGCTGCCCTAGGCGGTACTTATGCGGAAGCTGTTTTAGGGCCAGTCGATACACTAGATCCACTCTACGCAGCGTCGCCGGCTGAACAGGCTGCAAGCAGGCTGATGTTCTCGAGTCTGTTTAATTATGATAAAACCGGACATCTGAGCGGTGATCTGGCTACGAGTATGTCGGTTGATAGCTCTAGTAAGGTTTACACAATCAAGATTAGGCCGGGCGTGCTATGGCAGGATGGCTACAAATTGACGGCGAGCGACGTAGCTTTTACGGTCGGTCTTCTCAGAAATCCGGCAGTTCGTTCGACCAATCACGAGGACTGGAGCTCAATCTCTGTCAAGGCTGTTGATGATACGACCCTGGTATTTACGCTGCCGGCTGTGATTGCGGCATTTCCGTATGCGCTGACGTTTCCAATTGTACCGGAGCATATTTTGTCGAAAGTGTCGCCAACGGCCATCCGCGAGAACGATTTAGA
>JAJYAA010000052.1 GCA_021779755.1 bacterium
TTCTATATTTGTTCTATAATGTTATAAATATCGAATCAAGTAAAAAAACATATATAAACACCAAAAATACTAAAAAGCAAATATATATTAAATGGGTAAGTAGAGAAGTGGTAAAATATTTTCACGGAAATGCAAACAATACATACAACATGTGGATAACACAGTCGTTGTATAAATGTTTGGTATCGACATTAATACTGTGTGCACCGTTGGCGTAGAAGTACGAGTTAGTTAGTGTATGTATGTAATGTAATGAGTATAACCAGTGGAACAATAATATAAGTAGCGTCACTACTTCGGAGGGCCTATATCTGTTTTTTGGCTATATTTCAGACGCATAGTAAGTCGTCTTTGCCCTCAATATTCAATGTCGTAAAATATACATTTGAGGACCCATAATCTATATCAAAATTTTGATATAGATATTATTGTCTGGTTCATATTAACTGCATTTTTTGCTGACCTTTTTGACGTTTACTACGCTCGCTGTGTTTCGGTCTTTTTTGACTATGTGTATGTCATTTTTTCGGACTTTTGATTATCGGTATTTAATCTTGCCCATGATATGTGCCGCTTGCGACAATCATTGTAGTCCATCAACCAACTAGCTATATTAAAATGTTCTAATTATGTTCTATACCATTTTTAAATAACTAACCTGTTAGGATATGACTTAACGAATGCGTAGGGTAGTCTGGTCGTCTGATGATGTTTGAGTTTGAGCGTCTGTAGTTTGTACGGCTTGTTCGGCAGGAGTATCGCCGCTGGCGGCCTCTGAGACTGTCTCCGTTGATTTTTTCTTGCGGGAGCGCGTTCTTTTACGCTTAGTAGGAGTGTCGCTCCCCTGCCCCTCTGATGGTGCTGGCGTATTTATCGAGGTCTGATTGTTTGTGGCAGCTGTTTGCGCGCCCGTGTTGATGGGCCATTGCTGTGCTTGTGCATTAGACTGAGGTGCTTTTTGGAGGTGTTCTGGAGGCTGGATGGCCAGACTGATCTCTTGCTCAACTTCAGCACGTAGGCGGCTGTAGAGGCGCCTAGTGTTCTCGATAATGCGACCGGTGTTGTCTGTTTGAGGTGGCGGCAACATCAGTGTCGTAGCACTAAAGGCGGGAGCTTTCTCGCCAGCAATGACCATGTTGATGATAAAGTGACGATTGTGCATTTGCAGTAGGTCATTAGGCTCGAACTGTGGTTCGAACTGTTTGGCAAGGATTGGCGCATCGTCGGCCGAGACGCGGAACGATATCATCGTACCAACGTTACCAAAGACGGCATCGCGGACAGTGTCGGTCATCTGGCTAATATACTGGTTGGCAACAGTTAAGTTTAGACCATACTTACGTGCTTCGGACAAGATTGTCGCGAATGAATCAGTGGCGAAGTTCTGGAATTCGTCAACGTACAGATAGAAGGGACGACGATCCTCGATATGTTCGATGTCGCTACGGCTCATGGCGGCAAGCTGGATCTTGGTGACTAGGAATGCGCCTAAAATCGCAGCGTTGTCTTCGCCGATGAGGCCCTTGGATAGGTTGACGATTAATATCTTGCCTTCGTCCATAATTTGCCTGATATTAAAGGTCGACTTCGGTTGACCGATAATATTACGGATAATCGGGTTAGCCGTGAAAGCACCAACCTTGTTAAGGACGGGCGCAATAGCTTCTGACACAAACTTATCATTCCAACTTGCAAATTCAACTTTCCAGAAGTTTAGCACGACCGTGTCTTGGCAGTAAGTTAGGGTTTCTTGACGAAACTTTTTGTCTGTGAGCATGCGTGTAATGTCGAGCATCGTTGTTGTTGGACGGTCTAGTAAAGCCAGGATAGTGTAGCGCAGGATATACTCGAGGCGCGGTCCCCAACTTTCACCAAACATACGCTTTAGAACCCCGATCACCTCGGAGCTAATATTCGTTTTTTGGCTAGGATTAGTGACCTCTAGCGGATTAAAGCCGAGTGGAAAGGCTGTGTCGGCTGGATTAAAGTAAACGACGTCCTGCAGGCGACTGCCGGGAATAAACCGCATATTATCAACCGCAAAATCACCGTGTGGGTCAATAATGGCATAGCCGTGTCCGTGAAAGATGTCGCTCAGGGCGAATAACTCGAGGGTACCAGTTTTGCCGGCGCCGGTTTGACCAATAATATAAACGTGGCGGGAGCGATCAGAACGCAACATGCCGAATTGATGGTTGACGCCGCGGAAGTTAGTAAGCCCAAAGGCACTGATGTTTTCATCAATCGCATTGTTACCGGTAATTAATGGTAGTTTGGCTGGTGGCTCGGCGGTTTTACTACTGGCCCATACAATATTAGGTGTTTCAACGTTTGTGTGAGGCAAGTGAAAGACGCTTGCTAGCTCTTCGATGTTGAGGATAAAACCGTGGTCATTAAATGCTCGGTTGCGGTATTTCGATAAATCCTCTTTGCTGAAACTGCCGGACGACATTTTGAAGCCATTGAGGTTGGTGCTGTTGTATTGTTTGAAAGTTCCAACGATTGCCTGCATACGTAAACGCGCATTTGTGGTGCTGTCACCCAGATACGCTAAACGAATTTTGACTTCATAGCCTAGTTTAGTCGCCTTTTTCTCTGCCTCGGCGAGGCGTGTTTTGTCGCGATCCGATAGTTCAACCGCGGCACTAGCACTACCCTTCCCCTCCTCTGGTGGTTTCCATAGGGCTTCGAGTAGCCCTGCTAGCCATGAAAAATTAAGGCCACTACCGCCTATGATCGAGGATGACTTGCCTTTTTTGATACTCGACACCCATTTGTCCGATCGCTCGTGCCAGTCGTCGGCGATTGGTCGAGCTAAAATCTGAATCCAGACCTCTTCGCCAGTGGCTTCGAGTTTGGCTAGTGTACCGGTGATGCCAGCTAGCGGGTCGACTTCGAAGCTTTGGAAGGTTTTAATTGGCAACATTTCATTATCAGTTAGAGTGATTTCTGAACTATAAACGACGCTGTGTTGGCCTTCGTGGGCAACGTAATCCTCTTCGGCTTCATGGATTTGAACGGTTGGATATTGCGAATAGATTTGTCCTTCGACAAAGCTTCGGAGAGTACGCGGCACCCAGGCGTAGAAGCGAATTTGGCCGTTTACAGAGGCGATTTCAAAGCTCAGATGCTCTTGCACACCGCCATTTAGGCGTAGTTCTTCTTTGTCACGAAAGATACCGTGCAAGCTGGCAAATAGTTGCTCTGCAGCTAACTCGCTCTTGTCGTTGGCCTTTGGGATCTCTAGGATTAGCAAGTCGCTTTCGGTAGTAACCCGAGCGACGTCAGCGCGTTTGTAATTGCGCCAAGTTAGGTACCCAAGAACGAGTACGATCGGTAGCGAAACGTACCATTGTATTAAGAAAGTAATTATTTCTGAGATAACGCCCATATATACCCTTGTATTGTCTCACCTCTGAGGCGACTTGGCAACGCTCGTATTATTTATCAGCAAGTGAATAAGTAGCTTTGGCAACGCGTTTGAACTGTGGCTTGCTCTGGAGGTTCAATAGAATAGTTGTTTCTTTGACTTGGCGGCTTTTTAGGACGCGCTTGACGATCTCGTCACGGTGCAAAGGTGTGTCTGATTTACTTAGAACGTCAACGATGATGTCAGACACGGTACCCTTGCTAAAACCCCAACTGTCGAGGGCATAAATGCCGCGACCGATCAGGACAAAGCGTTTGTCTTTGATTAGTTCGTTGTGGATTGCTTGAGTTGTAACGTCCTTGCGCCTGAAACTACTCTCTTTGATAGAACCAGAAATCTCAGAAAAGTGCATAGGTTTGCCGTTTTCGGCCAAAATAACGTAGATTTTGTCACGAATGTTCTTTGGGTTAACAGTTGGCCACTTAACTAGTCCCCAATTGTCTTTTAGGTGCGCAAGTAGCTTACTGACACTTGCGAGGGCGCGGATGTGAGATGGGTGTTCGTATGATAACTGATCGTGAATCTGCTCAACGGTCATTGGTTCGCCGTTCTTTTTGATAACCTTGACGATTTCATCAACTTCAGCACGAATCTTCTTCTCGTCACCGTATTCAGCAATACCAATTGAATGGAAGTAGTTGTCATTCTCGTTAATAACCGTTAGTCCTGGCGCAAGTTCGGCAATAAAAGCGACATGGGCGCGTTCGCGTTGGTCGGTTGTTTTGCCTAGT
>JAJYAA010000012.1 GCA_021779755.1 bacterium
ACAGGTTTACTGGCAATGAGACTAGCCTATCTATTCTAATCGCCGGTAATAGAAGGGTGCTTGCCGTCATGGAGCTTGCTAGTAGATTTGGTATAGACCAGGACACGATAGATTTGTCAGCAGTGGGGCATGAAAATATTAGTTTTGCAGATGGGCTGGGATTACAGTTGAGGGAAAATGTGTATGAACGGCCTCCTGTTCATGATGAGGCTCGTGCTATCGAACGATTTTATCGCGATATTGAAAAACAAACGGGGAAAAAGCCCGTCCTGCGGGAGTTTGCCACGAGGCTCGGGTTTAGTGAAACTAAGGTACGTGATGCGCTCACGTTTACCTCTTTGCCGAAAGTTATTCAGACTTTTACGGATAGAAATTTACTATCATATTCAACAGTTCAAAGCTTGGCGCCCTTGGCTGACGCCTATAGACAATTCCACAGGAGAGAACGTCCTAATGGAGATGCAGAACAGTTGACCGAAGATAGTCTGGTGGTATTTTGTAATGATTTGGTAAAACCTCTACTGTCTGGCGACCAAAACAAAAAGACGTCGGCAACGATTGCAAAGCAAATTAAAAACAAAACAGACGAAATACTCAGCTCGGCACAATACCAACAGGGTGAATTACTTTTCTTATCTCAGAGTGAAATATTCGGTGGTACAGGAAGGGCCAGGAGTTCTCGCAGGTTGGGTACATTAGCATTTGGCGTTCTGGAGCTCCAGCTGAATAGCGGAGACCTAGACCCGGCGGTAGTAGATAGATTAGAGAAGCTTTTGGAGGATGCTAAAAAGAAAGCTCTGTCTGTCGGCACGATACTAGAGCTTGAACTCGGCATAGCCTGAGCGTATATTGTCTTGCATAAATTAATTATATCTACTACAATATCGAACTTATAAAACGTCAATTTTTATTGAATTTATGCTACACTTGTACAGATATGATTGCCGATATTACAATTACGGAGAAATCTTTTGGTCCCAAGCTTTTGATGAGTGGGATTAAATTTAGTATTGATGATGGCGAAAAAGTTGGTGTTATCGGTCGTAACGGTGTTGGCAAGTCTACGCTATTTGGTATTTTAGCCGGTATCGACAAAGATTTTACCGGTGAAGTTATTTTTAAACGCGGTACCGTGGTTGTTTCGACAGCCCAAGAACATCACGACATGGGCGATACGACCGTTTTGCAATACGTTTTGCAGGGTCTGCCGGAGTACTCGGCATTGTCGCACCTAATTGAAACGCTGCCACTTACTATGGGCGATGACATGAAATTGATTGATCAATATACGCAGGCTCTGATGCGTTTTGACGATAAAGGCTTTTACCAAATCGAAGAGCAGATTGAGCGTGAACTCGACAACTTCCAACTACCTGGTGTTGCGCATCGTGCCTTCTCTACCCTATCTGGTGGTCAGAAGCGGCTAGTCGAAGTTGTTAAAGTCATGCATAGTGACGCGCACCTGGCGTTAGTCGATGAACCAACCAACCACATGGACTATATAGCCAAAGCGCAGTATGTCGAGTGGATGAAGACGGCGCGCGAAGCGATGCTAGTGATTACTCACGACCGTGACGTTTTGAATGAAGTTGATCGCATTATTGAATTAAAAGACGGCGATAGTGTTAGTTACAAGGGTAACTACGATGCCTATCTGAAGCAGAACGCCGTTAGCACCGGTACGCAGATGAATGACTTTGAGATGATCGAGAAACGTATTGTCAACTTGAAAGCTAAAGTTATTGACTACCAGCGTTTGAAAGAAAAATCACGTAACCCTGGTACGATTCAAAAGTTCAAACGCCTAGAGGAAACGTCCAGGAAAGAGCTAGCTGAACTACAGGCCAAAGAAAAGCCAACATTCTGGATTGATAAAGAGTCGGCTGCTAATTTGAACTACAAAGTGGCTGCTCAGTATGATAAATTCAAAGCCAAGAACATTCGCATGAACCTCAAAGACGACGAGTCGCGCAGCAAGCACGTCCTAGTGACAGCGCGCGATGTGTCGCTGGGTTATGATGACAGGCCATTATTTGCTGGTGTTAATATTGACCTGCGCGAAGGTGAAGCGCTAGAGTTTCGCGGACGCAACGGTGCTGGTAAAACTACGCTTATCAAAGCATTGCTTGGTAATAAAACCGCTACATTGTTTGCTGGTGAGTTGTCGCTCGACAAACATATTCGTATCGGCGTTTATGAACAAGAGGTCTCGCCTACCTACTTTGACTTATCGCTCGAATCGGCCATTGAGAAGATGTATTTGGATCGTCAACTTTCAATATCTAATACCAAGATTCGTAATCTGCTGAGTGATTATTTATTTACCGAGGGTGACGGTAAAACGCCGGTTTCGCGACTGTCTGGTGGTCAAAAAGCGCGCTTTCAGTTGATTTCGATGCTAGCCAACGAACCGCAACTTCTGATTCTAGACGAACCAACTAACCACCTGGACTTGCCGAGTATCGAGGAGCTCGAGACGGCACTTGGCAAATATTCTGGTGCAATTATTTATGTCAGTCACGATGGCTACTTCCGTCAGGCTTTGGGTGGTGATGTGCTGCAAATCGGCGCTCAATAAAAATAGCACTTGGTCCGCAAAAAGCAAAAATCCCTACTTTTCAGATGGAAAGTAGGGATTTTTATATTAGATAACTTACTTTTAGGCGGCAGTTGGTTGTATGTTGTGCTTGGCCATCGCCTCTTGTAATTTTGGTCGATCAAAACCAAGTATAATATCGCCAGCAACGTCGGTAACTGGTACGCCGCTAAATGTTCCGCCGTTTTTAGCTAGTAATTCGTCATAGGCTGCTTTGTCTTCTTCGATGTCCTTGGCTATATATGGGATACCAAGTTTATCCATCCACTGTTGTTCGGTGTGGCAAAACGCACACCAGCTGGTTCGATAAAGTGTAATTTTTGGTGTATCAGAGTCGCTCATAATAGTTGTTGCCTTTCATGCTAATTACTATACATTATACACTAATTGCTGCTTGGAATATAGAAGTTATGTACCTTCTACTCCCTACTCTGCTTATGCTATACTGAACCTAGCAAATACAAGGAGAACCCGTGGCGTTATCGCTTCGAAAACAGATACGACTAAATAAGGTAGCTAGCAGAGGTTTTGCTTTGCCGACTATTTTGATTGCTTCGATTGTCATGTTGACGGTTTTGTTGGTCTCGGTCACCAGTACAACAGCAGTCAGAACGGCTATGTTGAGTCAATATTATTCACAGTTGGCGCAGGTGGCTGGCGAGGCTGGTGTTGCATATGCTAACGCTTGTCTGCATGCCAACGGTAATGTACCGACTTGGTCCGATGCCAAGCCGCTTACTCCACAAACAGACTGTACTGGCACAGTGCAAAGTGGCTATCCGACGTATGTTATGACTAATGGTGATGTTCGCACTGGTTTCAGCGTGGGAATGCCACTACTAGATTCCAATGGCAAGGCCAAAACCGTGCCGAACACTGGCTTTACTGAAATTACGCGTACTTCTAATGGTGATGTATGGCGGCGCTATAACCAGCCAGCCGTTCAGGCGGCTGTTGTACCTGACCTGTGTTCTGGTACTGCGACGTCAACGCTTGGTTGGAGTAATGCTGTCGGTGTTAGTACAGGCATAGCATTTCCAGAAGCCTCGGCGCAGCAAATATCAATCGCCGCTGGTGCGATCAATCCAGGCCCGATATATTTGCGACGAGATTTTAGCGTTACTGTACCTGGTGTTTATACTGTTTATAATCAGGGTGACAATCAGAGCCAGCTGTATTTAGACGGTCAATTGGTGTCGACTGCCACTTGGTCGACAGTCGACACGCAGACTGTTACTTTAGCTGTGGGATGTCATACTTTTGTAGCAAAGCTCACTAATGCCGGCATATCAGCAAACCCAGCTGGCCTCAAAGTAGCGCTTACTATGGTTGGTAGCAGTGTGCCAACAGTTGTGACTGATACCTCTTGGCGAGCAACCGCCGGCACGACGCGTCATTTTTCGGAAGTGAATTACTATACTGATCCTAGTTATTGGACGCCGGCCCGTGACATCAGGGCAATGACAGCACAGATCAGTACGTGGGCCTCTGTTAGCGGTGATTCTAGCGCCAGGTATATATCAACAACCCATAGTTATGATAGTTCTGGTAATTATCCGTCGAATCAGTTTATATTGTTTAGAGATAACCGAGACGTGTATGTGCCTAGTAATACTACGGCCAAAATCACTATGTACTGTGATGATATATGCTATCCATTTCTTGATGGCAATAATATATATCCGTCTGGCATCGGTATGACGCCGACATCATTTACGGTTACCATGGCAGCGGGCTATCATGAGTTTGGATTTATGGGTCAGAACGGATCGGGCCCAAGTGCTTTCGGGCTCAGCGCAATTAACACCGCCGACGGTAGTGTACTGACAAGTACTGATACTACTTGGTTGGCGTCCAGTGCTTGGAGCGCAACTAACCCTAGCGCCTCGTATTCGTATGATAGTACTTATACCCCAGTGCCTAATATCGGTAGCGTTAACGTGTTGGTGGTTGCTGGTGGTGGTAGCGGCGGTGGTTCAACTGGTGGCGGTGGTGGTGGCGGTGGTGTTATCGCGACTACTCAGTCGTTAGCTGCTGGCAGCTACCCCGTGACTATTGGTGCCGGCGGCGCCATACCTGGCAATCAGTCGATTGGCAAGAACGGCGCTAACTCATCCTTTAATGGATTAACTGCTATTGGCGGCGGCGGTGGTGGATATAGCGCATCTGGTGGAACGGGAGCTGGCGGTTTAAATGGTGGCTCTGGTGGCGGTGGCACTACTTATATTACCGCCTCCACTCCCCCAGGTAGCGGCACTCCATCACAGGGTAATTCAGGCGGGGCATTAGGTGTTATGTCGGCCTCTGGCGGGGGCGGCGCCGGCGGTGTTGGTGCCAATTCAGAGACTATGTATGTTGGCGGTACGGGTGGGATTGGGTTTGCGAGTAGTATATCTGGGGCTACTCAGTACTACGGTGGAGGCGGTGGAGGCGGTAGCAGTACGAGTCCCGCTGTCTCAGGTGGTTTGGGCGGTGGTGGAGCTGGTGCCGCAGGAGGTGTTGGGTCAGCCGGCACGCCTAATACCGGAGGTGGAGGTGGTGGTGGATGGGGTTACTCGGCAGGTAATGGTGGAGCTGGTGGGTCTGGCGTTGTCATTATCTCCTACCCTACCGGTTCTCTGATGGCGACGGGCGGGACCGTAACGACTTCAGGTGGCAATACGATTCATACGTTTACGAGCAGTGGAACATTTACGGTCTATAGCGCCTCGGGCGTCGGTGTAAATATAGCGCCACCGATTGCTCAATGGACGTTAGCCAACGGTGCTACCTACAACGTTTCAACGGGTATTCTCACGCCATATTCTTCAACAGCAACAGGAACTGCTACGACACCACTTATACCAGTTAATCAGCCAAACCTAATTAAGGTCAGCGGTGATTTCTATGCCACCGCCGCTTCACCAAATGCATCACTTGCGCCAAAAGGTGGTTATCACATGGGAATTAACTATTACGGAAGCGACGGGGTCACTCCTGCAGCTAACTCTGCCGGCTATACCGCCAATGGGTGCGCGCAGCCTATAACACTTTCTGTCTGGAATTCGGCAAGTGTCTGGTGTAATTTTACAGGCGGTCCAAATGTTTACTACATTAAATATACCGTTTATGGCTATTATGCGACTGGCTATGCAAGTATGGACCTGCAAGTCAAGAATCCTCAACTTATCCTCAATTAACGCATATATTATCAGTCTTGCGATCAGCTGTCGTGGGTAGCCAGGTCTGTGTTATTTTGATACAATATGTAGTGAAATGCCAAAGTCACCTAATGCTCGCCATAAGACGATCATACAGCCGCGCTCTGCGGCGATTTTGTTGATGGTGACTATCCTTGACACAACTTGGCGTGCTTTCGTGCCTACTGTTGGTGGTACTTTTCTGGGCGTTGGACTAGACAAATTGTTCGGAGTTGCTCCATTAATGACTATAATTATGATTATTGTTGGCTTTGCGACTAGTGCGCTATTGATTATGTTGCAAATTAAAGCCGTGAGGCGCGTATGATTAACCAATTGGCAGCAATTGACCTGCATATAAGTATTGCGTCTGAGACGCTGTTTACGATTTATGGAATCGCTATTACGAATGCTGTCGTTACTGGTTTGTTGGGCTTGGTAATAGCATTTGGTATTCTCTGGTATGCAGCCAGCAAGGTGCGCAGAGGTAAATACAATCGTTTCGTCGGCTTGGTGCAGTGGGTTTTTGAAGGTTTGCTAAAGTCGGTTTACGATATTATTCCTGATAAAAAACTGGCTAAAAAAATTGCGCCACTGGCGATCACGATTTTCTTTTTCGTACTAATTAACTACTGGCTCAGTATCCTACCGGGGCTAGACTCAATTGTCTATCATGGCATACCGGTTATTAGAAGTCTGGCGGCTGATTTGAACTTTACGCTCGCGATAGCTATCATAACCATGGTTACGGCGCAGATTTATGCAATTAAGTATTTGACCGCACTCGGTAATGCTCATCGTTACTTTCGCAACCCCATCAAAGACCCGATTGGATCATTTGAAGGCATCCTGGAGCTAGTCGGCGAAGTGTCACGCGGCTCGGCGTTAGCGCTACGATTGTTTGGCAATGCTTTTGCTGGCGAGGTTTTGTTGATTGTTATTGCCGTTCTGACCAGCTACTTTTCGAGTGTTGTCTTGCCGTTTTTCATGGCGTTTGAGTTATTTATTGGCTTGATTCAGGCCTATGTATTCTTTGCCTTGACGCTGATATTTACATCGCTAGCCGTTACTTCCCACGGCGACTCACCCACTGATCATTCCCCTGCCCCAAAAGCTCAGTCGGCCGGGAGTTAGATGATATAATAATGATAACGAAAGACAATAATTTAAAGGAGAAAAATACATGAATCAATTAGCGTTTGGACTTGCCTATGCCCTACCTGCACTTGGTGCAGCTATTGGAATCGGCTTTATTGGTGCCAGTGCGCTTAACGCGTTCGGTCGTAACCCAGAGAAATTAAGCGACATTCGAACACTTATGATTACTGCAATCGTCTTTGCGGATAGCTTGGCAATCATCGGAATCATTGTGGCTATCATCTCTAAGTTCTTAGGATAGGAAAAATCTTGGTACCAATAATTTCTAATTTTGCTACATCGACACCTGACCAAGGTGGTTTGTTTGCTGCGCTTGGAATTGACTGGAAGATGTTAATTTTGCAGATCGTAGCCTTTTTGCTGCTTGTCTGGCTGATGGGAAAGTTTGTCTATCCATGGTTGATGAAGTCAGTCGACGAACGGCAGGCTGGTATCGAGGCGGCAATCAAGGCCGCTAATGAAGCCAAAGCGACAGCCCTTCATACCGAGGCGCAGGTTGAAAAACTGCTTGCCAAAGCTAGGCTCGATGCTTCTGATATCGTGGCAACTGCAAAACTTGAATCAGCCGCAGCCCTAACGGCGAGTGAAGAGAAAGCCAGAAAGCGGTCAGATCAAATTATTGCTGATGCCCAGGCCGAGATTAACAAAGAAGTGATTGCGGCCAAATCAGCGCTACATAACGAGACAATTGATTTAATTGCCCTGGCAACCGAAAAGGTTGTTGGCAAAACGATATCAGCCAAACTAGACAATGAACTAATAACAGACACGCTAAAGGCTATTAAGTAACGTCATGGCTATTCGTTTATCTCGCCGCAAAATTGCAAGCTATATAGCTAGCCGACTATTATCTGTCAAAGACGATACGGCGGTTCTTCAAGAATTGGCGGGATATTTAATTGATAGCAAGCGCACGAATGAACTTGAATTAATTGTGCGCGATATTGAGTACGAATTGCAGAATCGCGGTGTCGTATTAGCCCGCGTTACCTCGGCTACTGACCTGACTAAAGCGACCGAGGAGGCTGTTGCCAAATTGGTCCAAGATCATTCTGGCGCCAGTAAAGTTTACCTGCAACAGTTTATCGATACGGATTTAATCGGCGGCCTCAGGGTTGACCTGCCGGGCCACAGGTTGGACGCAACGGTCGCCCGCCGACTAGCGACACTAAGAGCAAATTATAAGAAATGATGAGGAATAACTAATATGGCAGAACTATCAGTAGCAGAACTTTCCAAAGACCTTCGGATGGCAATCGCAAGTCTTGAAGCAAATGAGGGCCTCGAGAGCGTCGGTGTTGTTGTTCGAGTCGGTGACGGCGTTGCTTGGGTGCATGGTCTACACAAAGCTGGCTATAGCGAAGTCCTACAAATTGAAACCCCGGGCGGTATTGTTGAAGCCTTTGCCCTTAACTTAATGGAAGATGAAATTGGTGCTGTACTGCTCGGTGATGATGCGGAAGTATCCGCTGGTAATACGGTGCGGCTAAAAGGTACTGCCCTGCAAGTACCAGTTGGGCCCGAACTGCTAGGTCGCGTGGTCGATCCATTAGGGCGCCCGCTTGACGGGGCTGGTCCGATTAAGGCAAAGCAATTTGGTCTGATTGAGCGTGAAGCTATTGGTGTTATGGAGCGTAAATCTGTTCATGAGCCTCTGATGACTGGTGTGATGGCGATTGATGCAATGTTTCCGATTGGCCGTGGTCAGCGTGAACTAATTATCGGCGACCGTCAAACTGGTAAGACCGCACTTGCAATCGATACAATGATTAATCAGGCCAAGCAAAAAACTGGTGTTGTGAACGTTTACGTTGCAATTGGCCAAAAATCCTCAAAGGTTGCACGTTTAATCGATCGTTTAAAGGCTGAGGGTGTCATGGACCAGACTATTATTGTTGCCACTAGCCCATCGGACGCGGCATCAATGTTATATCTGGCGCCATACGCCGGCACGGCTATGGGTGAATACTTCCGTGACAATAAACAACACGCTTTGATGATTTACGATGACCTCACCAAGCACGCTGTTGCTTATCGCCAAATGTCGCTATTGTTGCGTCGCCCGCCGGGTCGCGAGGCTTACCCGGGTGATGTATTTTACTTACACTCTCGCCTATTGGAGCGTTCGGCAAAACTAAGCGATAGTTTGGGTGCTGGATCACTAACTGCCCTACCGATTATCGAAACCCAAGCGGGCGATATTAGCGCCTATATTCCAACCAATGTAATTTCAATTACCGATGGACAGATATTCCTCGAAACCGACTTGTTTTATCAGGGTATTAGGCCAGCTATCTCAGCCGGACTTTCGGTCAGTCGTGTTGGTGGTGATGCTCAGACAAAGGCAGTTAAATCTGTTGGCGGTAGTTTGAAACTAGGCTTATCGCAATTCCGTGAACTAGCGAGTTTTGCGCAGTTTGGCAGTGATCTAGACGAGGCGACTAAAGCGCAGATTGATAGAGGTCAAAGGCTAACCGAGCTACTCAAGCAGCCGCAGTATCAGCCAGCTAGCGTCTGGGAGCAAGTTGCTAGTATTTACGCTGTTACAAATGGCCTCTTCGATCAAGTACCGGTGGCTCATATCAAGGATGCTCAAGCTGCCCTGCTGACCCGTCTATGGACTGAACACAAAGACGCAATGCGCGAACTGAATAAGGGCGACAAGCCACTCGATGAAACTCTCAAACTAATCACCAAAGTTACTCAAGCAGTTGCTAAAGGTTTTGAGGATAAATAAAACATGGCATCAACGCAGGTACTAAAGTCACGAATTCGCTCGGTTAAAAGCACCAGGCAGATTACCAAGGCTATGCAGCTGGTTGCGGCTAGTAAAATGCGTCGTGCCCAAGAGGCTACAAAAGCTTCAGCTCCATACGCCGAAGCGGCCCGTGAATTATTAACTGCCCTGGCTGGTCACATGTCTGTAGCTGATCATCCCCTGTTCGTGCAGCGCCCTGTCAAAACGAGACTATTGATTGTAATTGCATCTGACAAGGGTTTGGCTGGTGCCTACAATAGCAATATCATCAAAGCCTATACTGAACAGCTACAGGCTGACGATAAGGCAAAGATCAAGAATACAACTATCGCGATTGGACGCAAGGCGGCTCAATTTGCAGCGCGCATTAAAGACACGCAAATTTTAGGAGTATATCAGGACTTACCTGATCGTCCAGACGGTCGCGAACTGCGATCAATTCTAGACAGCGTACGTACTATGTTTACGTCTGGTGAAGTCGACGCTGTCGATGTGATTTATACGGAATTTATCAGCAGTATTAATCAGGCGGTCAAGCTCATTCGTGTGTTGCCGGCGGGACATGACGCTATGACAGATGCCGGCGGAGCGACAGATGCGGCCTATGAGCCGAATACAGCCGAGGTTTTGGACGGCGTGGCTTACCGATTAGTCGGTGCCCAGATATTTCAGGCGCTACTTGATGGCCGCGCTAGTGAATACAGTATGCGAATGATCGCTATGAAGAATGCAACCGATAACGCGTCGGATTTGGTGGATGACTTGACGCTCGTAATGAACAAAGCCCGCCAAAGTTCAATTACTCAGGAATTAGCAGAAATTAGCGGCGGCGTTGAAGCGCTTAACGAATAAGGGAGATATGATGATAAAAGAAAACACAGGTAAAATTGTTCAGATCGTGGGAGTGGTGGTTGATGTCGAGTTTGACTCTGGTAAAATTCCGGCAATTTACGATGCCCTTACTATTACACACAACAAGAAACTGTTAACTCTTGAGGTTGCGCAGCACCTAGACGAACATACGGTGCGCGCTATTGCTATGCAGAGTACCGACGGCTTGAGACGTGGCGATGCGGTTGTACATACTGGCGGTCCTATTACAGTACCGGTCGGATCTGATACACAGGGGCGGATGTTTAACGTAGTTGGTGATCCAATTGACGGCAAACCGTCGCCAAAAGGCCATCGCTCATCAATTCATCGCGCAGCTCCTCCCCTATCGGAGCAATCCAATACAACTGAAATCCTCGAGACCGGTATCAAGGTCGTTGATCTGATCGCGCCAGTTACCAAGGGTGGTAAGGTTGGCTTATTTGCCGGTGCCGGTGTTGGCAAGACAGTACTTATCACTGAACTAATTAATAATATTGCCAAATTCCACAGTGGTAACTCGGTTTTTGCTGGTGTTGGTGAACGTACTCGTGAAGGTAACGACTTGTATTACGAGATGGAGGAAGCTGGCGTCCTCGGCAAAACTAGCCTGGTCTTTGGTCAAATGAATGAACCGCCAGGAGCACGTTTGCGCGTCGCTCTGTCGGGCCTCGCTATGGCTGAAACTTTTCGAGACGAAGGTAAAGACGTTTTGCTGTTTATTGATAATATCTATCGTTACACCCAAGCTGGTGCTGAGGTTTCGGCCTTGCTTGGTCGTATGCCGTCAGCCGTGGGTTATCAGCCTAACCTACAGCAAGAAATGGGTGCCCTGCAAGAACGCATCACCAGCACCAAAAAAGGTTCGATTACGTCTGTGCAGGCAGTTTACGTTCCAGCTGACGACTTAACCGATCCAGCACCGGCGACTACTTTTGCCCACCTAGACGCGACGATTGTTATGAACCGCGCCCTGACCGAGATTGGTATTTATCCAGCTGTTGACGTGCTTGATAGTAACTCGACTAGCCTGGATCCCGAAATTGTTGGTGCGGAACACTATCGGGTCGCCCGTGAAGTACAGCGAGTGCTGCAGCAATATAAGGAGCTGCAGGATATCATCGCCATTCTCGGAATGGAAGAACTATCTGACGACCAGAAGCAAACTGTTGCTAGGGCGCGCCGCATTCAACGCTATTTGTCACAACCTTTTCATGTTGCCGAGAAGTTTACCGGTAATCCAGGAACATATATTAAACTCGAAGACACGATTCGCGACTTTAACGATATCCTAATTGGTAAGTATGATGACAAACCCGAAGAATGGTTCTATATGGTTAGCGGTAGCTTGGCGGATAAAAAAGACTAATGAACCTCAAACTCATCACAATGCTTGGAGTAAAAGTAGATCAAGAAATCTATGAGTTAATTGCCCCAACTTCAACTGGTGAGATTGCGGTTTTTCCAGGTCACGAGGCATTGGTCACTCTGGCTGTGCCTGGTGTGATTTCTGTCCGGGTGCACAAGGGTGATCCTGACAGTAAACTGGAACTTTTTGCGATTAGCGGCGGTATTATTGAGGTATCTCAAAAATCTATCCGCGTATTAGTGGATGAAGCCGATCACGGTGACGACATTATCGAAGCCGAGTCACGGGCCGCCCTGGAACGTGCCATTGAGCTACGTGAAAAAGCAGCCGATCAGATTGAGCTTGATAAAGCCCACGCGTTAGTCGATCGCCATATGGTTCGCTTGAAGGTTGCTGAGCTGCGTCGCCACCACAGACGATAGAATTACTTTCGCCTTATCTTTAACTTAGTATTTCTACAACACTGCTTTACGCCAGGTCTGATTAAGAGTTCGCTTTACCTGCGCTGCGGGTCCTGTCGCACGGTTTACCCCTAAAATTTTTATCGATTACGATAAACAATTTTGGGGTGGCCCCACCGCGCGCCACCCGTAATTATGCCCAATATCCGGAGTAAGCAGTAGCGACGCCTGGTTGAAATAGTAGTTGGGCGCAGAGGCGAACTAAAACAAAAGCACCTACTGGACAGTAGCCGAAGCGGTTTTGGGTACTTTTGTTATTTTTTACAAAAGTAAAAGTTGAGAATAATTGCTATAAGTTAGATATGATTTGTCGAACTTCATCCGTATTTTTTGTATGCATCAATTTGTCGCGCATTTCGCTGGCGCCAGGAAAGCCATTGATATATATCTTGAAGAATCGTTTGAGTGGATCGAACTTTCTAGGCTCTAGTTCGGTTGAATATTTATCATGAAGGTCGAGTTGCAGATTCAGTAGCTGTAATAGCTCATCCTTAGAATGTTCGCGCTTCTCTGCTTCGAATGCAAAAGGGTTATGGAAAACTCCGCGGCCAATCATGATGCCGTCAACACCGTACTGACGAACTAGTTCTTCGCCGTGCTGACGGTCGGCAATGTCGCCGTTAATCGTCAGTAGCGTATTTGGTGCAATTTCATCGCGCAACTTTTTAATTGCGGGTATTAGTTCGAAGTGAGCTGGTACTTTGCTCATTTCCTTGCGGGTACGCAAATGAATCGTCAGGTTGGTGATGTCTTGCTGCAGGATATGTGTTAACCAGGCCGTCCATTCGTCGATTTTGACGTCGCTCAGGCGCGTTTTGACACTGACTGGTAGACCACTAGATTTGGCGGCTGCGATCAGCTCGGACGCTAGTTCTGGGGTGCGAATCAAGCCACTACCAGCGCCGCCCTTGACGACGGATTTATCTGGACAGCCCATGTTGATATCTATGCCAGCAAAGCCCATATCTTTTAGCCCAAGAGCCATTTGTTTGAACTGGTCTGGGCGATTGCCCCATATTTGAGCAACCATCGGCTGCTCGTCGTCGGTGAACGCCAGGCGGCCGCGCGTACTGTGAATACCCTTAGGACTACAATAACTAGCGGCGTTAGTGAATTCAGTAAAGAAAACATCGGGCTTGGCCGCCTGCGCGACGACATGGCGGAAAACCACATCCGTGACCGCTTCCATCGGTGCAAGTATAAAAAAGGGCTTCGGTAGGTCTTGCCAAAAATTAATCATTATATTCATTATCTCATATATTAAAACAGCCCGCTGCTGCTTTGCGTGAACTTAATCACACGAAGCAACAGCGGGCACTGGCGGCGACGGGGGGATTCGAACCCAACCGGATACCTCTTGCGAGGTATTTGACGTCCTAGGACCAAGCTATCTACTTTTTGGGGCAGACAGGCCTTAGTCTTCGTCACGTCGCCTTGGCCGAACGGGGTGAGCCGTTCGGGACGAGATAGGCGCCTATGTGCGCTTCTTGCAGCCGGGCATGTGCCCGGTGCCGCTGCAGCCACCCTTGCACGTTCCCGTACCGCCGCGAGCACGGGCAGATGTGCCGTGACATCGCGGGCAACACCCATCACAGGTTGAGCTGTAGATGGTACCCATATTGCATCTCCTGTCGTAGGCTTCATGGTTAAAGGCCCCACCACCCCTCAGCAGGGGGTCTGAATTCTGGGGTGGTGGGGCCGTGTACGGCAACAATGTCCTGTTCCAAGTGTCTCTCAGGGGACGCGAGACACAAAACCGGGGACAGTGTGACCGAACATTACCACAATCTCGGCGCCATAAAAGGTGCTGTAGAGAGATCGTGAAATACAGATACGATATTTAATCTTATCGGTGTTTCACAACCTCAATCTACGCTAGGCTATATTAGCAAAAAACAGTATACGCGTCAATACCTAGGCGGTGTTGTCAATAAGATGTTGTTCGAACGCTAAAATGCCCCTATATGACATGTCATACTGGGAAATATCCGGAAAGTCTAGGTTAATAATGTGTTTCCAAACTGCCTGTATGAGCGTTGAGAACTCTGTTAATTCTGGTGTATTGAATGTTGCGTCGAGCGATAAAATATCACCACTCTGGGTTGGTTCAACGAATTGCAAGACGCCGTTTTCGACTGTGTAGCCACGGTAATCACGGGCGTTTTCGACTAGTAACTTATAAAACATTAGTTGTTGTTTATATTTGTGAAGCTTGATTTTTTCATAGTCGGCCGTACCTTGCCAGCTGCGGGCTGGCTTGCCGGTTTTGTAGTCTGTGACTGTAATATTTTTTCCGTCGATATCAATTAAGTCGAGGGCACCAGATAAGTGCGCTTCACCGACCAGTGAGTGCTGAGATTTGAAGTTAAGCTCGGTCTTTTGCGTGGGTTTAAAGCTGTCGTAGCGGTCCGCCAGGAAGATTTGCAGATCATCAATCCCCTTTTGTAGGTATGTGTCGAAGTCTGCTGGGGCGAGGCGCTGTTCTGTTAAAGCAACTTCAAAGTTACGTAGTATATCCTCGATTGCTTGACGTTGGCCATTTGTTGCCAGGTGGGCATGGGCACGCTGCAGGGTTGCATGAACAGCTGAGCCGTAAGCGGCGGCCGGACTCATGGCTTGCGGAAAGCGTAATAAATTCTGTAACAAGAAGTTTTGTGGTCCACCGCGAGTAACGTCTAGGAAGTTAGTTAAATGTGTGACGCTTAACTGATAGTTGTCTAGTTGGGGGGCCAGAACGTTTGCTAGGCTAGCAGACGAGCCCTTGACGACTGGCTCGTACCAGCGCATTTGAGCGGTTTCGAGCGCTTGCGTCTGGTTATGAGTGCTACTGATGGCATTTGATGGCCAGTTGTCGCCTACTAGGAAGCTAGCACGGGCGGTGGCTTTGTTGTTATCGTCTGACAGGCTATAGCTAATGTGCAAATTGTTTTTGGCGCGCGTAGCAGCTACATAAAACAGCCGGAGTCTCTCGTCGCTGCTATCCCCGACTGGTGCAATTGGTAGGTTTTCTGGGTAGCTAATCATACGGCTGTGGCTGCGGGCTCGCTCGCCCCAAACATTGTCAATTGCGTTAATGATATAGACATTTTGAAATTCAAGACCTTTTGATTTGTGGGCTGTCATTAGTTGGACGGCATTTTCTCGCTGCGAGGCTGGACGCACGCTAGTAATACCACTACCAATACTGCGGTGTAGGTCAATGAACTCGATGAAGGTCAACAGATTAGGAGTTTCTAGCGGTCGATACTCACGCAGCTTGGTCCTGATAGCGCGCAAGGCTTGTAGATATTGGACGTAACCATCTGATTGCGATTCAAGTTTATCAATAGCAAAGAAATAATCGTAAATTGGACTGCGAAAAATCGCTTTTTTAGTATTATCGGACGGTTCGCTGTCGTCCTGCTCGTTGTCGCCGATTTGGTACTCGGTATTGCCGATTAGCTGATCCAAGATTATCTCGAGGGGCTGATATGGAATTGTCAGCGCGGTCGTCACAAGCCATTCACGCAGAGGAATAAACTCGTCAATGCTACCCATCTCGTCTAGCCAGTGTGAACGATTTTGATATGACTGCAAACTGAGCTGCCACAACGATAGCGGCTCAATCCGCCAAGCTGGATGCGCCAATAGCTGTGGTAAGGCTGCGTTAACGTCAGCGTGGTTGCCTAGTAATATCCCAATCAAGACTCTTGAAAGCTGTTCTACCAAGACAATTGGCGCCATTTCAAGCACATTATCGCGGCGTTCATATTGGACTGGTATATTGGCACGTAGAAAGTACGGCAGGATTCCTTCTATTTCGCGATGCGTGCGCGTGAGGACGGCAATATCTGATAGGTTGCAGCCCTGTTGAATAGTTTGCTGAATTTCTTCGACGAGCCAGTGCCGCTCGTCGGCGCTAGTTTCGGCTTCCATGAGTGACACCGACCCACTACCCTGACTGGTTTGAGCGGTCAGGTTCTTGTTAAGTTCTTGAATATGATTTTCCAGCCGCTCCGAGCCTTGTGTAATAATCTCGCGGGCCTGTTCCAGGATGACTTTTCCTGAACGATAGTTGTCGGTCAAGGTGATGATTTGAGTGCCGGGATAATTGGTGCGAAAGTCAATTATATTGCTAATATCGGCGCCTTGGAAGCTATAAATAGCCTGGTCATCATCGCCTACTACTAATATATTTGGCGTATTGTCCTGAGCGATGTTGTTGGTGAGATTATGTAAAATACGCATTTGGGCCATATTAGTGTCCTGAAACTCATCAACCATTATGTACTGGTATTTTTCCTGCAGATTCAGGCGGAGCTCGTCAAATATTTCCATGGCGTGCACGACGCGCAGAATCATATCGTCAAAGTCAAATAGTTCAGCCTCACTCATGCGAGCTAGGTATTGTTCGTATATCGAGCTGATGGCGCGCAGTTTGACCTGTCGTTCGCGTGATTTGAGGACGAAATTACCCGACTCGTCTTTTTTAAACCACAGATTGCGCCAGGCGGTAACTGGCTTGGTGGAGCCAGACGCTTGAGCTTCGGCGACAGCGTCGTTCAGTGAGTCGGCTATGACAGACGACAAGTCAACAATTGTTGGCAACGGTACATCAATTGCGGCTTTGCGAATGGCATCGACATGTTTCAATAGTTGGTCGGCGGTTAATTTACTAATCTTGTTAGCAAAAACCGGCCCTAGTAATTGCTCGGTTTTTTCAATTGTGCCGTCGTTGGCATCAAGTACTTCTAATAATTCATCACTCGTCAAACCGCTCTGTTTTAACTCCGATATAACCTTAATGCTATCAGATAGGTACGTGTAGTCGCCATTCATCTTTTTGTTCAACACATTATTGTGGCCGAGTTCACCAAAGATATTTTTAACAATATCATAGCGGCT
>JAJYAA010000013.1 GCA_021779755.1 bacterium
AGCACCACCTACGCCAACCACTTTAATGCTGGCAAATGTCTGTATATCGCTTGGTTTTACTTCAGGCATGTATCTATAATCTCCCAATATTCGTATTCAATAGCTAGTATAACACTTGGCCCCAGAAAAATACTATGTCTCGTGGCTGTCACTAGGCCTTAAAGCGATCCAGGAACTTCGACACAAAACCGCCGGTGCCGCTTAGGGGGTTGTTGATTTTAGGTTTTGAGACATGATGTGGTATATTCATTGACTCGGCATCAATCAACATCAGGCCTACGACCGTCGCAAACTGGGGACTCTCTACACCATCAGCAACCCCGCCGTAGCCGGAAGTTTTACCAACCCGCGCTGCAAGACCAAGCGACTGTTTGGCATACTCGGCAATATCTTTGAGTTGTGCTGTTCCACCGGTCAAGACAACGCCACCAGGTAGTTTGCCGGCTCGTCCCGCACGTTTAAATTCAGCCTGAATCGCCTCAAATATTTCTTCCAAGCGAGCTTCGACAATTTCATCAATATCACTTGTTTGAAAACTATAGATTTCATCCTCATGCTTCAAACTAACCCCCGAGTGGTCCGAGCGAACAACCGCAGAGGCGTGTTCAAGCTTAACTTTTTCGGCAATTTCTGGATCAGTCTTCAGCCCAATAGCTAGATCGTTCGTAATATTCACGCCGCCATAAGGCAGAACAGCTGAATATTGCAAGTCACCCTCTTCGTAAATCGCGATGTTAGTCGTAGCGCCACCAATATCAATCAAGGCAACGCCATTCTCTAACTGCTGTTCGCTCAAAACGGCCCGAGCTGCAGCAATCCCAGCAACTACGATATTATGTGGATTAACCTTGGCAGATTCTGCCGACTTTTGCAGATTAACGAGGTGCGGCGTCAACGCCGATACGACGTGCGCATCGACCTCCAGACGAGTACCAGTCATGCCAATGGGGTCTTTTATATTATCCTGACCATCAAGCTTATAAGCGTGCGGCACAACGTCTAATATCTCACGGTTAGCTGGAATTTTACCGAGCGTTGCCACTTCTTCGATGCGGCTTAAATCTTCGTGGTTAATAGCGTGATCAGCACCACCAACAGCAATCATACCGTCAGCGTGTGTACTTAGTATATGCGTACCGTTAATGCTAAGAGTAGCTTCATTGACCTGATATCCACTCATGCGTTCAGCTTCACCCAGGGCGTCGTCAATAGCCTGAGCTGGACCACTTAAGTTAACTACCGTACCTTTGCGCATGCCTGTGTTTGGCGCGCTTCCAACGCCAACAATCGTCGGCGTACCTGTTGTTCCGTCAATGTGAGCCACTAAGCATCGTACTGTCGTTGTACCGACATCAATACCCACGGCGTATCGAGAGTTTTCTTGCATGGTCTTAGTATATAGCTTATGCCATTACTTGCAAAGTGTCTTGACTAAAGCTTAGTTAAAATCTCGACACCATCATCGGTCACTAGAACGGTATGTTCAAAATGTGCCGCCAAGCTGCCATCGCGCGTTCGAATCGTCCAACCGTCGCTGTCGGTTTTGATTTTTTCGCCGCCCAGCGTAGCCATTGGTTCAATAGCAATCGTGTCACCTGGTACAAGTAAAACGCCCGTTCCTTTGCGGCCCCAGTTAGGAACTTCTGGTGCTTGGTGCATCTCGTGCCCCACACCATGGCCGACTAAATCGCGAATTATCCCTAATTTACCACTGTTTAAGACTTTTTCTATCGCTGCGCCAATATCACCCGTATAGGTCGGACCCTTAATAGCATCAATACCCGCGTACAAGCTGCGTTCGGTTAAATTCATTAAGTGTTTTTTGACGCCTGACGGCTGTTCGCCGACAACCATAGTAAATGCACTGTCAGTCTTCATGCCTTTATAGGTAATTACCAAATCAAAGCTAACGATATCACCCAGCTCGAATCGATAATCAGTGGGCACACCGTGCACAATAGCGTCATTAACTGATATACAAATGGCATTTGGGAAATTAACCTCTGGCGTTTTATAAGTCGCGCTTGCACCGAGTCGTTTAATCTCTTGGTCAACCCAAGCATCGGCTTCGCGTTCGCTCATGCCGACGACAACTTGTTTTTTGAGTCCGTCAAAAATAGTCGCCAAAAGTCTGCCGCCTTGACGCATAGCTTCAATCTCATCAGTTGTTTTTAGGCGAGCTTGCATGCAACAACTTCTTCCATAATACGGTCATGGACCTGGCCGACCGATCCGGTGCCATCGACATGAACAATCTTGATACCCTGTTTTTCAAAGTAATTTAAAACGGGATCCGTCTCTTGCTTATAAATCTCGAAGCGTTCGTCAATAGCGTCCGCAACATCATCAACCCTACCGCGCACAGTCAGTCTCTTCATTAGCTCTTTCTTAGGAACAGTTAATACAATGACCAAGCTAATCGATCGGCCATGCTGCGGCTGACTGGCAACCAACCACTCTGCTTGTTCCAAGGCGCGCGGAAAACCGTCAAGGATAACTTTGTTAATATTTGCAGCCCGTGCAATCGCCTCACCCATGATGGCGTCAACCTTGCTATGAGCAACTAATTGGCCAGTTTGCATCTCTCGAATAAGTTCTGGGTCATGGGTATCGCGCAACAATTGCCCAGCGCTCAGCCAACGCCAACCCTGACGAGCCGCCAACATTTGACCCTGCATGCTTTTCCCAGCTCCGGCTGGACCAAAGATTATAATCATTACAAAAGCTCCTTTTTTGTTTTTATTGTAACGCGTTTTTAACAAGTTGAGCGACTAATGAACCGCTAGCGGAATTACCAAGCTCTTGTTTAACAGCTCCGATAACCTTGCCCATATCACCCATGCCGGCTGCCCCTAGATCTGCAATGACACGTTCAATTACCAATAGAATATCTGATTCAGACAATTGAGCTGGCAGATACGCCTCTATGACCTGCGCCTCGGCACGCTCTTTCTCGGATAACTCTGGGCGACCAGCGCCATCGTAAATAGTTGCGCTTTCTTGGCGCTTTTTAACCTCACGAGCAATTAGCTGTTCAATAACCTCGTCGCTAAGTCCGGCATCACGTTTCTGCTGAGCAACTTCTTCATTTAAAATAACGGCTTTGAGGCCACGTAAAACTTCGCCTTTAAAACGATCACCGCCCAGTAAGGCGGCTTTTAGATCGTTATCAATTTGGTCTTTTAGAGCCACGTTTAACGCAGTCCTAAACGCGCTTTGTCTAATTTGTCAGCCTTGCGGGCTTTGCGAATAATCGCCTTAGCGCGACGCTCGGTTTTGCTAATAGGCTTTTCGAATCGCATAGTTGCCTTAGCCTCAGCTAAAACACCGCTCTGCAAAACTTTGCGGTTGAAACGACGAATTATATTCTCGTTTGCTTCTCGTTCATCTTTACGTGTTACTTGTACCATATGGATGTATTGTAACAGAGAAGGTGTTTTAGTGCAACAGAGCTATTTGTTCACCCTATCTAGAGGTCTCGTATGACGTGCAATAAGCGTCCTTCAACACTGCGCCGCCCCTGCCATTCGTTCAGGGTTGGTTGAAACAATATCGTAATTTGTTCGCCAGGCTCGGCAAAGAAATAATCAGGCGCGCTAAAAGCCAGCGCTTGAATTCTAAGACCTCGTTTATCCTTAACATCCAGCTTAACGTGCTGTCTGTCGTCACCCATCCGACGCTGATCAACGACAACGACGTTTTCAAGCCTTAAAATCGGCTCTGGATTGCCGCTACCAAAGGGCTCCAGGCTTGCTAGCTGATCTATCAATGACTCGGTTACTTCCGCAAAATCGTCGATTGTCACGTCGGCCTTAGGCAATAATAAAGCCGTCTGGTTTGTTAGGTTTTGTGACTTATAAAACTCATTGACGCGCACTCGAAATGCCTGAATATTCGCTGTTGGCATTGTGACGCCGGCTGCCAGCTTGTGTCCGCCGCCTTTGATAATTAAATCGTCAGCCGCACGTATAGCTTGCACAGCACTAAAATCACCGTAACTCCGGGCCGAACCCTTGGCATGCTCACCCATTTCTTGCAAAACATAAGTTGGTTTTTGATATTTTTCTAATAATTTTGCTGCCACGATACCGACGATACCGTGGTTCCAACTTGCACCACTAACTACCAAGACAGCATCATCGCTATATTGATCGGCTTGAATAATAGCCTCTTTTAAGATCGCCGCCTGGTCTGATCGTCGCGCAATATTCAAGGTATCTAGCTGCTCCGCCCTTTCATAGGCCGTGATATTGTCGCGTGCTAATAACATATCTAAAGCATGCCTAGCAGTATCCAAACGACCAGAAGCGTTCATCCTAGGACCCAACGCGAAACCCAATGAACGACTATTTAGCGTGTCTGGCTCAACCTTAGCAACTGCCATCAAGGCCCTTAGTCCTGGCCGCCTGGTCTTCTTTAATACTTGCAATCCCCAAAAGACGTTAGTCCGATTCTCGTCTTTTAACGTAACCACGTCGCAAACCGTCCCTAGCGCCACTAAATCAAGTAACCACTTCTCGTTACCTTCGGTTAGCCCGTCTAATTTTGTCTGCAAAGCGCGCACCAACTTAAAGGCCACGCCAACACCAGCCAGATCAATAAATGGATAGGCATGATCGGTGCGTTTTGGATTAATAACAGCTATAGCGGCCGGTTGCACATCGCTAACGTTATGATGATCAGTCACTATCACGTCAACCCCCAGCTCATTAGCGCGCTCGATCTCTTTGTGGCTCAGGCTACCACAGTCAACCGTAACAATCAGTTTCGTTCCCTGGGCAGCAATTGTCTCAACCGCATCAACAGTCAGGCCATAGCCCTCTACAAACCTGTTAGGGATAAAGGCTTCCACATCGTTAAAACCAAAGGATTTAAACGCATCAAGCAATACCGTCGTCGCCGTTAAGCCGTCAATATCATAATCACCGTAAATTGTAATCTTGTCTTGTGATTTACGAGCTTTAACCAAGCGCTCAACGGCCTTGTCCATATCCGGCAACAAAAAGGGGTCATGTTGCTTATTGTAATCTGGTGATAGAAACTCGCTGGCAGCGCTACCGCTTAAACCACGGGCGATCAGGATCTGCTCAAATAAAGACATTTTAAAGGTCAGACGACGAACGCTTTGGACGTCCTGCTTGCTGTGACTTTATAACAATACTTTGGAGTTCTTTGAATATAGGGAACTGTTTGTTTGTAGCGTAGATCTTGGTGTTACCTTGCTTTTCGCTAGTCAAAAAGCCGACCTTTTCGAGACGCTTCAGCTCACGTTGAATATTGCCTGGATCTTCTTTGATTAACTTTGCTAGTCCGCGAACATGCGTTCTAAAGTCGGGGTACTTGGCGTATACAACCACAATTTTGCGTCGAACCCGAGATGTAATAAAAACGTCTAACATGTATTCCCTTAATTAATCACTGTCTCACTTGTTGCTTTTTATTCTACACTTTTTGTGTTGTTCTGGTCAACGCCAATTCAGGACAATTTGGTTAATTTTTGCAATCGTCTCTTCGTGTGACGGTATGACATTCTGGTTGTAATAGTGGTCAATACCCATAAAGTTTTCTTTGACGTCTAAAATATGTAGCTCATCAGCGAGTATATGCAGGCGGTCAACCGCCTGCACACTAGCAGTTGGCGTTGCAACAACCAGACGCTTTACCCTAATCGGCTTCATATAGTCAATCGCAACATCAATTGACGCGCCGTTGTCTAGACCGTCAGACACGAGAATAACTACATGATCTCTCAACAAGGTACTATCGATAATGCCGCCATCACCAAGTAATCTGTTAATTTTTTGAAAAGCCTCACGTTTTTGCTCATCTAGGTAGCCGTGAAATTCACTTGCATACTCCTCGATTTCACCAGTTGAAAACATACCGTTGTACGTAAAACCACCATCCTGCGATACCGCGCCGAAACTCAAATCTTCACCTGGCACCTGTATATCCTCTGTAAGCAACATCATCAAAACACAGTGTAGGGCTGCGGCAATCTGTTCACCAACCAGCACCGCCCCGTCACTCAGAGCAACTACGGCGCAGTTCTCGTAGCGATAATTATCTAATAGCTCGGCAGCTAAGATCTGTCCGGCCTGGGATCTACTCTCAAAATACATATGCTTATATTAGCAGTATACTGGTATATATGCACTACTATGAGGTTGCCCCTAATCAAATCGTCCGCCCCGGTAGCGATGTCTTTACTTACAGCTCGAATGATAAGTTAAGTATTGGTCAGATTGTCATTATTGAGGTTGGTAAAAAGCAAATGGTCGGTACGGTTATGCGGACCGTTGCTAAACCTAAATATGTCACCAAACCAATTACTTCTGTCGTCGAAGATACACCGCTGCCAGAGCCCCTACTGAAGTTAGCTACTTGGCTGGCTTCATACTACGTGACTCCCCTTGCGCTCGTTTTGCAGATGATCCTACCTCGCGGAATTCAAAAAAGCAGACGTTCTCAGACCGCCAATAACGCTCTTCCGATACGAGAACGAACAAATATTGTGTTCAATGACGAACAGCAAAAAGCCATCGATACAATCATTGATTCGGAGCCTGGTACATTCCTACTCCAGGGCATTACTGGCTCAGGTAAAACCGAAGTCTATATAGAAGTTGCTAAACAAACAATTGCACGAGGCAAGTCGGTTATCGTGTTGGTACCAGAGATCGCCCTAACGTCTCAAATAGTTGCCGAATTCTCGCATCACTTCAAAGATATTCTTTTGGTACATTCAACCATCAGTGAGGCTCGTCGTCACACGACCTGGAAGGAGTCACTTGATTCCGAGGGGCCACGCTTGGTTATAGGGGCGCGTTCTGCCCTATTTACGCCGCTGCGTAACGTAGGGGCTATCATCATCGACGAATCCCACGAACCAAGCTATAAACAAGAGCAAGCTCCGCGCTATTCTGCGCTGCGCGCCGCCTCAGTACTAGGACGCTTACATCACGCAAAAGTAGTCCTTGGTAGTGCAACGCCTAGTATTACCGACAGGTATTTAGCCGAGCAATCAGGTCGCCCGATTCTGGTGCTAAATACCATTGCGAGAAGTAATGCTGTCGCACCAATAATTGAACTAGTCGATATGACAAAACAGGCTAACTTCAATGGTCATCGTTTTTTGTCGAAGCAGCTACTCGCAAGACTTGATGAAACCCTGGCTGACGGTAAGCAGGCGTTAATTTTTCATAATCGACGCGGCAGCGCCAGCACAACACTTTGCGAAAACTGCGGCTGGACAGCCCAGTGTCCTAGATGTTTTGTACCACTCACGCTGCACTCCGACCAGCACGCCCTAAGATGTCACATATGCGACTTCCGACAGAATGTACCTACGTCATGCCCCAAGTGCCACAATGTCGATATTATACATAAAGGCTTTGGCACCAAGCTAATTGAAGCCGAGCTAAAAAAGCTATATCCAAAGGCTGTTATTGGCCGATTTGATGCTGATAATAATAGTCAAGATACGGTTAACGCCCGCTACGATGAGCTATACAACGGCACGATCGATATCGCTATCGGAACGCAGGTTGTCGCCAAAGGCCTAGACTTGCCACACCTCAGGACGGTTGGTGTTATTCAAGCAGACAGTGGCCTAGCCCTACCGGACTTCAGCGCTAGTGAGCGAACCTTTCAATTACTAGCTCAAGTTGTCGGCAGAGTTGGACGCAACGAACATACCACCCGAGTAGTTGTACAAAGTTATCAACCAACTCACCCCAGTATTACATTCGGTCTAGCCCAAGATTATGAATCGTTTTACGCATACGCGCTTAAAGAACGCCAAAAAGCTAATTTTCCTCCATTTACACATTTACTCAAATTAACCTGCATATACAAATCAGAGTCAGCCGCCATCAGAGCCTCCCAAGTCCTGGCCAAAGACCTAAAAACAAGCGTGAATGAGTCTGTTTCAATCTTAGGACCAACACCCGCCTTTTACGAAAGACAGCGCGATACGTACCGCTGGCAGCTGACTCTCAAAAGCCCGCGACGCGAATATTTAATTGACGCAAGCAGCCATATCCCCGCAACCCATTGGCAATCGGAGCTCGACCCCACTAGCCTGCTTTAAGTACCCCTGGTATAATACAGACAATGAAAAAGGAAGATATTATTACCCTGCCGTCACCGCACCTGCGTCAAAAGTCGGCCAAAGTTCACGTTGTAACTAGCGAGACTCAGAAATTGATCAATGACATGGTGTCGGCCGCACTTGATTGGGAGGACAGCCGCCCTCACGAGATCAGCGCCGCCCTAGCAGCTGTTCAAATTGACAGACTGGACCGAGTCGTTATCGTTCGAAGCGATTTCGACGACAAAGAAGTTCGTGATTTTACCGCACTAATCAATCCCGAAATTGTTAAGTACGAAGGCGTTATTAGTGAGGATTACGAAGGCTGTTTGAGTGTTAGTAATATCTATGGCAAAGTCCCCCGCTACAGCAAAATACGCATCAAAGCCCTAGATCAAGATGGTAACGAGGTCAGGTTTAAGGCTGAAGGTTTTCTAGCACGCGTCATCCAGCACGAGATTGATCACACCAATGGCATAGTGTTTATAGACCATATACGTGATAAAAAGGATGCATTTTATACTCTCGACGAGAAAGGCGAGCTTGAGCCACTAGATTATGAACAACATGTTGAAAAAAATCATATTCTTTGGGACTGAGGACTTCAGCCTAGTCGCCCTTCAAGGTCTAGTTGAGGCTGGCTACTCGGTCGCTGCCGTTGTTACTAAACCCGACAGCAAACGTGGCCGTAATCAACAGTTAACCCAACCAGCCGTTAAGGTCTACGCTGCCTCCCGTAACATACCAGTCTGGCAGCCAGTCAAGCTATCCGAAATAAGCGACGATATCGAGCGTCTCGGCGACATTGCTGGAGTTCTGGTCAGCTATGGCAAGCTTGTCCCAGAAAGTATAATTAACTTATTCAAGCCAGGCATCATTAACGTTCATCCATCACTACTGCCCCTTTATCGTGGCCCCTCGCCAATTGAATCGGCTATTATGAACGGAGACTCGCAAACCGGCGTATCAATCATGCAACTTACCGCCAAAATGGACGCTGGGCCAGTTTACACACAAGTGACTTATACGCTATCTGGTCACGAATCTAAGCCAGAATTATATTCTCAATTAGCGTCTGTTGGCACCAGGCTACTACTCGAATCGCTCCCAGATATACTCACAGGTTCACTACAGCCTACTGCGCAAGATGAAGGTGCGGCTACTTATTGCCAATTACTCCAAAAAGATGATTCAACACTAGTCCCCGACAACCTGACGGCCGATCAAGCCGAACGTAAAGTCAGAGCACACCTCGGCTTTCCTAAAACCAAGGCAAACATACTTGGTCACGCGGTCATTATCACGAAAGCTCATGTAGTTAGCGAATCAAAAACACCGCTCGACATTCGATGCCGAGACGGTGCTTATTTGAGTGTTGATGAATTAATTGCTCCGAGCGGACGCTTGGTGGACGCTCAGGCTTTTTTGAACGGCTATGCAGCTGCCTGATCAGTACCCAGTAACTTATCACGATTATTAATAATTTCGGTTTTTAGTTCGCCTAGAACACTTGATACAACCTCGCGATAATCTGGGCGATTAACTTCCAGCCATTTAGTTGCGGCGTATTCGGCGCGTAGTCCAGGGTCGTTGGGATCTAGACCTGTAGCCTGTTGGATACGGCCAAATGCTTCATCGGTATGATAGTCTGGTGCATGTTGAGTTAGCCAGGCTGTTACAGCCTCGTCTTTACGGTCAATGATCGATTCAAACTCTTCAAGTTGTGCATCACTCATGCCGTCGGATAATTTTGTACCCACACGTAGCTCAAGTTCATCATAAATGTGCTGCAAAAAAGCCTTTTTCTGCTCTTCGGGCAGCTCATCCATGCCAACATCTGCTAAAAATTTGTCATCTAATTGAAACATATCAATATATTCCTTTACTGGCTAGTTACTTTAATTGTACCATGCTAACGTCTACGATTATCTAGCCTAGGGTACGTTTAACTAGTTCGCGGGTAAAGAATTCGAGTTTATCACCTTCTTCGAGGATGAGTTTTTTGTGAGTTTTTAGGCTTAGACCACACATTTCACCCTCAAAAACTTCTTTGGTCTCTTGCTGTTGACGCTGGACTTTCGTCACCTCAACTTCGGCCAGTACCTCATCACCACGTTTGACGCGCGCTAGCAAGCCGGGCATAACCTTGCCGCCAGTCACCTCACCACCAGCAATAATCTCATCTTTGAGTGTTCGAAAAATACCCTTGATGGTCAATTTTCCAATTTCAGTCTCGACAACTTCTGGTTTGAGCATCGCCTCCATTGAGGCCCGCGCATTATCAAGTAGTTCATAAATAACTTTGTATAAACGGACCTGTACTTTGTCGCGTGATGCGAGCTGCTTGATAGCTGGTGGTAGATCAACGTTAAAACCATAGATAATAGTCCCAGCATCTGAAGCTAGTCGAACATCATTCTCGGAAATACTGCCGACGCCACTACCAATAACGCGTAGTGTAATTTCGCCTTTAGTATCGATAAGCCGCAAACTGTCAATTACCGATGTTAACGAACCTTGAACATCAGTCTTAACAATTACGTTCAAATCTTGCGATTCGTGCTGCTGATTCATCATCTTTAGAAGGTCGGCACCTGTCACATTAGAACTGGCTGCATTCTTTTCGTGTTCAATACGAGTAATCGCGACAGCATTGCGAGCTTCCTTCTCGCTTTTAACAATCGAGAACGTGTCACCAAACTGCGGCAACTCCTTTAGGCCGGTGATAGTTACAGGCGTTGAAGGACCGGCTTCTTTAAGCGTTTTACCAGCAAAATCTAATAATGTCCTTACTTTTCCATAGGCCGTACCCGCTACTAGGAAGTGTCCTGGTCGCAACATACCTTGTTCAACTAGCAGCCCAACAACCGAACCCCTACCAACTTCCATATGCGATTCAATCACTAGACCTTCGGCCGGCGTATCGATGTCGGCTTTGAGCTCCTCTAGGTCAGCTACGAGTAGCACCATATCCAGGAGCTTATCAATACCCTGTCCGGTCTTGGCGCTAACCTCGACCATAACAGTATCGCCGCCCCATTCCTCTGGGTTTAGTCCCTGTTCAGTTGCAAGTTGTGCCTTGACTCGGTCAGCATCAGCCGCTTCCTTGTCCATTTTGTTGATTGCAACAATAATCTTGGCGTTGGCCGACTTAGCGAACCTAATCGCCTCAACGGTTTGTGGTTTCACGCCATCATCACCAGCTACAACAATAATAACTACGTCGGTCAGAGTCGCGCCGTGCTGTCTGAGGGCCGCAAAAGCTTCATGCCCCGGTGTATCGAGTAACGTAATAGTTCGATCATTACGAATCGTCTGATATGCGCTAATATGTTGGGTAATCCCACCAGCCTCTTTGTCGACAGTCTTGGTCCCCAGAATAGCATCCAGCAAACTTGTCTTGCCGTGATCAACATGTCCCATCACAGCCACAATTGGCGGCCTGGCAACGGCTTTATCTGACAATTGATGAACCTTGCGGTCACTGAGTGTAGATGCCGCTTTCTTTTGAAGCTCAACATCGAGTCCAAGCTCCTCGACGATAATCGAAGCTGTTTCGAAATCGAGGCGTTGATTAATCGTAGCCACGATACCGTTTTTGAACAATTCACCAATCAGATTGGTAACCGGCAGATTGAGCGTCTCGGCTAGTTCGCCTACAGTGATTGAGTCAGCGACAACAATAACTTTCTCGGCCATAATAGTGCTCCTTTCTGCCGGCTTAATTACAAGACGTAATTAAATCGGTTGTTTAGTTTATTTTTTTGCTTTAGTGTTTAAACTAAGTGAGATTTTGCGGCTATCTTTTTCGATATCCAGAACGACAAACTCTTTGCGTTCGTTCAATGTAAAGACTTTTTCTGGGTCTTGGTCGTCGCCACCACCTAGTTCACTAACGTGAACCAAGGCTTCGACAGCTGGGCTGATCTGCACAAAGGCACCAAACGGTGTAATGCGCGTTACAGTTCCTTCAACCTTGTCGCCTTTTTTGAACTGATCAACTTCACTCATCCAAGGATCCTCGGATAGTTGTTTGATACTTAGGCTTAAGCGATCTTTGTCGATTGCAATAATCTTGGCATCGATAGTTTGGCCAACTTTAACGTAATCACTAGGATTGTTAACACGCTCCCAGCTAATTTCGCTAATGTGAACTAGTCCTTCAATTCCTTCGACGTTTACGAAGACACCAAAGTCAACGACACCGGTTACTACTCCCTTAACACTGTCGCCAACAGTTAGTTTCTCGAACCGAGCCGACAAACCGTCTTTGATAGCTTCTTTTTCGCTAAAAATCAGTTTATTAGCCTTGCGGTCACAATCAAGAATGCGTACTTTTAAGGTTTGTCCGATTAGAACGTTCAAACGCTGCAAGATTTCATCTTTGTCGCTTGAACCAACACGTGGATAATGCTCGGCTGACAGTTGAGAAACTGGCAAGAATCCGCGAACGCCGTCAAATTCGACTAATAGTCCGCCACGGTTTGCATCATATGGTGATACTTCAAGGATTTCACCGCTTTCCATACGAGCAGCGACTTCATCCCAGCCACGATCTTTGGCGGCTTTACGGAGCGACAATAGAGCGTAGCCGTTGTCTAGCTCGGCATCAACGATACTAGCGGTAACTTCGTCGCCAACATTCAGGGCGCGAGAATAGCCAACTTCACGACGTGGCACCAGGCCAATACCCTGTGCACCTAGGTCGATTAATACCTCGTGTTTACGAATTACTAAAATTTTACCAGTGATCACTTCACCTTGCGTTAACTGCTTGACGCTATCATCAGCGGTAGCGAGCAATTCATCCATTGTTATAGTGGCTTTTGCCATAAGTCTTATTCAGACTCCTTCCTTAATTAATATTCTTGGGGCGCGCGTAAGACACGCAACCTCCTAGATTGATACTATTGTACCTCAGATGAGTGCCTAAGTCAAAGAGGGCGCTTAGCAATACGTAACGACAAAACATAGGCCGTCGTAAATCCGACCAGAATACCCATCATAGCCATGCTAACAATCGACGATAGACCCGGTCCGGTAGTTGGCAAATCGTTCGTAGTCGCAACCTGCGCCTCGGTATTAGTTGCAGAATTAGCCTGTTGCGATGTACCAGTAGCCGAGCTAGCGCCCTGCGTAGTACCTGTATCCTGATTGTCCGTTAAAGGAGTAGTCGCCGTCTGGTTATCAGCAGCTTGCTTGTCGGCTGCTGCAATTGCTTGATCACGACGCACCTGCGCACCGTGCTGTTGGACGTAGCGCGCAGCACCGATTAAAACAATCGTTAAAATCACTGCGACGATTAAAAATGTCTGCACCGACCCACCCTGATTTGTTCGTTTCAATGAAATCATATAACACCTCAGGTTTAATTATGTTATAACTATAGTCGCATTTACGCTCTATTGCAACGGCGGTCGTATGTTACACTAATAGATATGATAATAACAGTCGACACCGGTGGGACAAAAACTCTTATTGCAAGCTTCTTTCGGGATGGCGTCATTGGCAAACAGATCAAGTTTCCAACACCCAAAAAACCATCTGACTACACAGCCCTCTTGCGCGAAACATTAATCAAAGAATACGGCGACAAGACCGTTGAGGCTATCGTCATCGCTATACCCGGCATCATTAAAAACGGTGTCGCTATCTGGTGTAACAACTTGGGTTGGAAGAACTTCGATGTCGCCACTGCTTTTGCCGGCGTCCTAGGCAAAGCACCGGTTTTTGTTGAAAACGATGCCAATCTGGCCGGATTAGCCGAAACAAGAGCCCTTCGCACCAATCCACCTTCGTCAGTCTATGTAACTGTCAGCACTGGCATCGGTTCGGGTGTCATCACAAACGGCCATATCGACCCAGGCCTACGCTATAGCGAGGCTGGTCGCGCATTAGTTGAATTTGACGGTGTTGTACGCGAATGGGAAAGCTTCGCATCAGGACAAGCTATCTACAAAACTTATGGCAAATATGCGCGTGACATTACCAGCAAGCGTATATGGTACCAGATTGCCGACCGTATTAGTCGTGGCTTCTTGGTACTTATTCCAATTATCCAGCCAGATATTATAATTATTGGTGGTAGTATTGGTACTTATTTCGACAAATATAGCGAACAGCTCGTTGGTCTGTTGAAGGAACACTTACCGGCTCATATACCCGTCCCAAAGATCGTTCAAGCCGCTCACCCCGAAGAAGCCGTTATTTATGGATGCTATTACTATGCTATCGACAGCCTCGCTAGTAAAAAAGCTTAAGTCCACCTATCCCCAGTTTAATTTTAAGCAAGCGTCCGACTACCTGTGGTCACCTAGCGAGCAAACTGTTTATTACCTTGATAGCCCCGACGAATATGGCTACCTGCTGCATGAGCTATCGCACGGCCTGTTGGGACACACCGACTACTATTACGACATCGAGCTAATCGCCATGGAGCGCGCTGCCTGGGATAAGGCACTTATTATTTCACAATCGTACGGTCTAACCATTGGTGATAACTTGATAGAATCAACGCTTGACTCATATCGTGACTGGCTACATAGCCGTAGCACTTGCCCTAAATGTGGAGCCACCGGCCATCAAACTCATAAGAATATATACGCCTGTCCAGCTTGCAACCAAAACTGGCGCGTTAATGAAGCCCGCCTGTGCGCTCTGCGCAGATACAAGCTATAAAATCAAATAAAATATGCCTCGATAGAGGCATATTTTATTATTAGGTTATATTAACCTTCGGTTGTTACAGTAGTCTTTTTGCGACGACTAATGCGACCACCCTTTGCGCCAGCAATACGAGCTAGCTCTGGGTTAGCAGCAAAACCACCTGTTCGGCCTAAGCGACCGCCCTTTGCGCCAATTTTAGCGTAAAAAAGTGGGTCTTTTGCTAAGTTCTTAGCTGCAGCTAATTTGCCGCCTGCTTTTGTTCCTGCCATAATTTTTCTCCTCTTATACAAGGTCTCCACCCTGTAAATTAACTCACACGTGATATGTGTATGTTTTTATACTATCATAGCTTATGCTTTTTGTCAATATGTACATAAGCACTTTTTTATTATATCCATACTGTTGCAAATAATCATCTGGTGCGATATCATTATTAAGCACCTGTTTGAATCCAAAATTATGATTCATACATTAAAAACGACCACATCTGCGAGATTGGTCGTTTTTTGATTACAGTATACGTGATCTAAAACAAATCCTTTGAATACTCCACTCTACGCTCTATAAAAGTATCATCAGAACTTACGATATCAATTTCGATATCGAAGCTAGTAAATATCTTTTCTTGCGACAGGGCTTGTTGTCGTGTCATCCACTTGTTATGGCCACCCTCGAAGAATTCAGTTAGTTTACCGTGCGTATCAGTACAATGAACCACAAAGAATAGCTTATCCTCTAGCTGCTCGCCAGTTTCTTGCTGATATACAATCTCGTGATAAACACCAGTCAGTCTATGGTCGGCAGATAAGCCGGTTTCCTCTAGCAATTCACGTTCTGCCGTCTGTATAATCGTCTCGCCCCAACGAACTTTACCTGTTGGACATCCCCAAAAGCCATAGTAGGGCTGCTTCAACCTCTCTTGGAACAAATATTCAGAGATTCCTGATTTAGCCTTACGTTCAATTACAAGGATAACAGCAACTTTGGGCTGACGCTCAATCGTGTTGTTGTCGGTATCGAGTTTATTAGCATACTCCTTGCCGCGAGTGCTAAGCGAATATTGCCCGCGCGATAGCTTTTCGACTAGACCTAATTCAATTAGCTTCTTGAGGTGAAAGTTGAAGTGGTCGCTCGTCATGCCGGTAAGCTTTTGCAAACTAGCAAAACCCACGCTGGGGTGAAACAATAACTCCCTTAGTATTACGGTCTGTGCATCATGAATATTAACTTCTAAACTCATATTTTCTCCCTGGATTATAGCTTACTTGAACCTCAAGCCCAAGAATACACCAGAAACATAGACTTAAAAAGTAAACTAGACTTCAGCTTTGAGGCAGAGTATGTAGTGTTGCCAAAGAAAAAGACCATCCTATTCGGATGGTCTTTTTATAATTCGGCACCGTGCTAGTTTCCCACTTACGCAGTATAATCGCCGCTGCTGAGCTTAACTTCTGTGTTCGGAATGAGAACAGGTGTTTC
>JAJYAA010000014.1 GCA_021779755.1 bacterium
CTTTGGTATTCGCGACGTGTGGACCGCGACATAGGTCCACAAAGTTACCGTTCTTATAAAAAGACACGTTCTCAACAGCTGACGTACCATCGGTGGCAAGCCCTAGTTCATCAACATCTAAATCCTTGGCAACAGTAGTTCCGGCACGCTTAAGGTCGTTGAGCAACTCCTCTTTATATGGCTGATTGTTATCTTTCGCCCAGTCAATCGCCTGATCAATTGGTATTTCGAAGCGCTCGAAGTCATCTCCGTAGTTAATAATGCCACGCATCTCTTTTTCAATTTTCGGAAAGTTAGCCTCAGAGATTTTAACCTCACCCAGGTCGATGTCATAGTAAAAACCATTATCGACAACCGGACCAACGCCAAACTTCGCCTCTGGCCACAGTCGCTGAACGGCCGCTGCTGTAATGTGGGCCAGGCTATGTCGCATTGCATGTAGTTGATCTTCGTTCATTTCGTATTACTCCTTTTTATAAAATAAAAACATGCGATGGTTACATTTAAGACTAATAAACAAGGCTTAAATCTAAATATCGCATGTCTCGGACTCGCCTTTTGGGATGCGAGCGGTTCCACCGGACTTCCTGCAGATTGCAGGCACTTATCGAGCGGCATTTATCGTGTGCTACTCATACACGGAACTCAATAAGTGGTTAGTTTACGTCGTCGTTCAAATATTATAATAGCATATTCTTGCACCGCCACCCCTATTTTGTTATCCTTATATAGCCTGGGTCCTTAGCTCATTTGGCTAGAGCGCCACATTGACGTTGTGGAGGTGAGAGGTTCGAATCCTCTAGGACCCACCAAATTGCCATTTAACTCACCATTAACAGTGGTGAGTTTTTATTTACCCACACATATAAATAGTTTTCCACGTGGGTATTGCCGCCATTTTGATGATCCATATATCATGAGATGAATATCAGCTAACCACCTGTACTATTGACAATTTATAATGTTTATGCTAACATGTAATCATGGTTAAGAAACAACAGATGCAACCACTTTCCCAACTCTCTCAGCTTGAGCGTTTTAGCCTAGGCTTTGAGTACGACAAGACGCTCCAGGAAGTAAAGCGCGACGTACGCCTACGAACTTACAAGAACGCTTAATAGCCCTTGCCTTTATATGTAATTACTAAGACACCGCTCGTTACCGAGCGGTGTCTTTCTTGGATATACATTAGATGGGCTGATTCGCCTGTCATTAGATTACTTTGCGCGACTAGAGCGCTTTAAGTCCCTGGATTGCTGCTTCGCCTTTTTGACTGATTGATGGGTTGCTTTATCTGTGACGTCGAATTTATCTAGATAACGACCGAACAATAGTCTCGTCTGAGAATAAAAGGCCGATAGCGAGCTATACCCTATCGCTGTTAACGGCATTAGGAACCACTGTGCAACCATCAATACGGTTCGGTGACGTTTGTAGCGTGCTGGACGTGGCGGTAGCATCTTGAGCGACAAAAATACTGTTATAAACAGTCCGATCATAGCCACCTGCTGAATACTACTAATAACATCCGGCAACTGATGCGCCACAGGGTCACGAAAGGCCTGGTTATTAATAAGTAGCGGCACCCATCCACCAAATGCAACCAGTATTGAGACACTCGCTAGGGTCACATGGCCGTCAAGTAGCCTCACGAGTCGCCCAAGCCCACCCAACAGCGGCACCGTCCGCTTGCGCGTAAAGATGCGCGTTGCAACGTATGGCACGTCTGAGGCACCGTAAGCCCAACGTTTTAACTGCACAAATTGAGCTTTGAGAGTCTTGAGGTAAGTCCCTGACAGAACAGCATCCTGATAAATCGGAACATAGATCGGTTGAACAGCATAATCGCCCTTAAAATAGAAATAGCTGCGCCAATACTGATGTCCGTCCTCGACTATCGTGCGCGTACTCCAAAAATCCATCTCAACTAGGGCGTCCATGGGTTGCGAATGTGATGCAAAGTTACGCAAGGTGTGCGGCCGCATCGAACTAATGATATTCCAGAATGAATTACCGGTCGCTACAACACGCATCGGTGCTGGCGCATCCCAAATATTGTTTAGAAATAACGATATCGGCTGATAAGACAAATGTTTGCGGTCTTCGTGCACGATATATTCATAGGTAACGTAGTCAAAATAGGTCGGATGCGGACGATTGTCGCTATCTAGTGTCGTAATGATAACATCCTTATATTCAATCCCCTGATTAGGTAGCCAGTTCTTCAGGAACCGACCAGCATGTGTAATATTGCCGCCCTTACCAATCACCTCATCTTTGACGTCCTTGGGGTGCTTGATTAGCAAAAAAGCATAGAATTTGTGGCCGTACTTTTTGTGCAAACGCTCGACTGTCTGCTCGATCGCCGCGCCACCACGCTCTTCGTAGGCTATTGCCAATATAAGCTTTGATTTGTCATAGGTAGTATTGAGTATTGATTTAAGCGTTGGCTCTAGTACATCATAGCCCTCATTGTAGGTTGCGATAATAACGGCATTGTATATCTGTGAAGGCTTAGGAAAAGCCTCGGGATGAGATGACATAATCTGTAAATTATCAATATGCGCGTACGCACCAAAAGCATGCGAGTTGGCCTCGCGACGTTTGTCTAGCGACGACACCGGATCTTCTAGGTCCAGGAGCCGCTGTCGCCAATCGACTCGCTGAGCTTGGACCAGCTTATCGTGACCACGAATCGTATGGTATGCAATCCCGATTGCTTTCACGATTAGAGTAATAATGACGATCATCAAATAAATAGCCGCCAGAAGCGGACTAGTCAATGATAAGACAAATAATAGTACGATCGCACCGTAACTTATCAAAGCCGGGACCATTTCAAAAAAACGATACTGTCGCGTTCTTTTGCCCAGTGGTATTTCTAGATTACTCATAAACTACTGCGGTGACCAGACATTTAAGACTGCATAGGTCGTCATCCAAGCAAAAATAATAATCGCGACACTAAACCACGCAAATAGAAGCGCCAAGGTAGGCCCCTTTACTACTAAAAGTTTGACCGAAAGTATTATATGCATAACGGCCACAAAAAAACCAAAGACCCCGAACGTCAACAGATAATACCATTGGTCACGATAAAAATGCGTAATACCAAAGGCCGAGTAGTGAGACACTAGCTGTAAATCACTTGGGCGTACACTAAAACCGACGTATATCGCAAAGCCGATAGCAAACACCAACAAAAAACCATTAAGTACCAAAAGGTATCGATGAGCCAGAAGTTGCGAGAATGATTCTTGTATAATTTTTTTCATATATTGTATGGAGCCGCTGTCCGGATTTGAACCGGAGACCTACGCTTTACGAAAGCGCCGCTCTACCAGCTGAGCTACAGCGGCACGCATCAATGGCTATTATAGCATCCTCATTCACGAAAATAAACGCCCTCTCCCCTGTTGCACCGAAAGCAAAAAACTGCTATCATACTCTAAGTTCACCCTACATACGGGCTCGTAGTGAAGGGGTTATCACGCCTCCCTGTCACGGAGGAGATCACCGGTTCAAATCCGGCCGAGCCCGCCACGAAAAAGCGCTATCATCTGATGGCGTTTTTTCGTGCCCGAGACTTGGATCGGATTCGAACCGGTAGCCCAGCGGGCACCGGGTCACGTAGTGCCGTGAAGCAAAAATGTGTTTACATATTTTTGCAAACAAACAGAGGAGGCTTTAGCCGATAATCCGGCCGAGCCCGCCAATAAAGACTGTCCATCATTTCGATGGACTGTTTTTATTGGAAATCTTATCTAACAACCGCGAGCGACTATGCTGTATCGCTGTAATCATCCATTCTCTCATCCATTTCAATCACCTTACGCATGCGCTTAGTGCGCTGCTTCTTCTGCTTCGTCGACGATGATGCAGCAATAAAAGCCTCTGTTTGCAGTTCATGCTTAAACTTTAGATAGCTAGCTAGGCGTGTCCTTGCCAGCTTGCCGCTATCGACCGCAGCTAATACCGCGCAGTTTACTTCTTTGACGTGGCTACAGTTATTATATTCACAACCCTGCGCTAATAATTCGATGTCGTGAAAACTTTGCTCTAAATACGCGGCTTCGCCCCACAGTTGCAGCTCTCGAATACCGGGTGTATCAATAATCATACCTCCACTCGGCAGTAAAAAAAGTTCACGATGGCTAGTCGTGTGACGACCAGTCGCATCAGATTCACGAATAGCAGCTGTCTTCTGGCGTTGATATCCCAGTAAGGCATTAACTAGAGTTGACTTACCTACGCCAGAGGAACCCAAAAACACCGCGGTCTTAGAAGCATGAATCAAGGCTTTGATTTGATCAATGCCTTTATTTTTAATAGCCGTCGTTACGACATATGTTATATCCAGCTGATTAATTTGGTCTAACTTCTCATCCAAATCAACGGCTTTATCGGCTTTGTTAAATATAAAGATTGGCGTAATATTACCCTGAATCAACTGATAATTATAACGTTCTAGTCGCATCAAATTAAAATCTAAGTCAAGCGCCTGAACAACAAAAGCGACATCAACGTTAGCCGCTAACACCTGTCGAGCGTTGCCTGTTCCGGCTGCTTTACGATTAACCTCACTGAACCTAGGCAGTACGGCTTGAACAATTGCTTTGTTCAGGTAACCCGGCTGAACCGCCGCCCAATCACCGACTTTTGGCAGTTGGTGTTTCTCGCTATCGTGCACTAAACTGCCGGCAATTCCACAATCATACTCATCAGGCGTCGCTACTCTCAAGTAGGCACCGTAATCGGCCACAACGCGCCCAGGCAAACAGCCGTCTAGTCCTAAACCATCATAAGCTGTTGCTAATTGGTCGTCATAACCATATGTTCGTAAATCTATCACTGCAACCAGTGTAGTCGATAATGGAATAATATAGAAATCCTACTTAGTAAGGCGGCTAGCAACAAAGTCCCAGTTAACCACATTCCACCATGCAGCTATATAATCATCGCGTTTGTTTTTGTAATCCAGATAATAGGCGTGCTCCCAAACATCAAGACCAAGTAAAGGCGCCTCTAAGCCCTGCATAATCGGTGTATCCTGGTTTGCGGTCGATATAATTTGCATGTCCGGCTGAAGCCAAACCCACCCACTACCAAAAACGGCCAGCGACTTGGCCGAAAACTCATCAACAAAAGCCTGGAAACTACCATACTTATTGATAATAACTAAAGCTAAATCTCCACTCGGCTCACCACCACCATCGGGTGACATCCACTGCCAAAATAAACTGTGGTTATAGTGACCACCACCATGATTCCTAACGGCAGTCTGAATATTAGCAGGGATTGCATCAAGGTCAGATATAAGACCCTCTAAACTTTTTCCTTGTATGTCAGACACGCCAGTGACGGCTGCATTCAGCTTATCGACGTATGATTGGTGGTGTTTACTGTGGTGCAGGTACATGATATCTTTGCTAATGTATTTACCTAGAGCATCATAATCGTATGGCAAGTTTGGTAGTTTAAACATTGTTTTACCTCCTATTGTTATAGTGTGCTAGTACTGGTGGTTGCGTTAGATACATTTGGAACTGAAATATATTCTTTGATTTTGCCGGCAGCCTTCAGCGCAGCCAAGTCTTTGTCGAATGTGCTCAGCGGGATCTTTATATATTCATAACTTACCTGCGAGTCATTAATATCTAAGAGTCTGACGAAATAGTAACCATCACCCGTGGTCGATTCGATAACACCCGACACCTGGCCTCGGCTCAGCTTAGCAGCCTCGCTAGACAAACCGCCGTCTGTGTTGTTCTTGGGCACCCATCCAGAAGCACCATAAACTGCCTTACTACCACCAATAGCCGCGCTACTCGCTACAATGGACTGGAAATTACTAGCCGGCGCCTGCACCTGAGGTGTAATGGCCTTTACTAAAGCTGTAGCATCCTTATCAACTGCATAGGCGACCTTGCGGCGTAATAATTTGTTTTTGGTAATTACACGATACTCATCAGGACTCCAATTATAGTAGTCTAGAATGACAGCATCATAGGTTTGTTGCGACACTTCACCGTCACTAGACTGGCGCTGCGACTTCAGAAAAGCCTCTAGCTCTGTATCAGATACCGAAATTTTGAGACTCTGGGCTAACTTTTGGGCATAGGCGTCAGCAATTGCATCTTGCATCGCCTTTTGCTTACTATAGTCCAGCTGTTTTTTACCATCTGCTGTGTTTGGACTAACCTGCTCCTTGTTTTCGAGGTAGTAGGCATCACTTCGGTATTTCATCAAATAATCACTATAGAGCACTGGGTAGCCGTCAACCGAAGCAACAGGCACCGGTATTACTTTTGTCACTCGGTACATAAAAGTGCTCGTATCCTGAGCCGAATAGAGTCGCCACCAGCCCACAAAAGAAAGTACTATTACAGCAGCAAGACTGATAACAATTGCGTTAATAACCAATCGATGACGGGCATATTGAACTGGGTATTTAAAGCGTCGTCCGCCAGCGAGGATCTTTTCCCGGTGTTCGGCTACTGTCTCGTTAGTGATACGTGATGGCGGCTCGTTCGTCTTGCGACGAGCCTTAGCTAGTAACTTCTTCATAATCTCCTTGGTGTTTCACGGCGTTATTGACAGCATCCTGGAGCCTGTTGTACGTCTCATCTGGGTGTTCAACTTGATGAATGACGAGATCGCCCACGAATGTTTGAATCACAATAGTGCCAAATTTAAAAACTTCGCCTGTGAACCCTGGTATATTATAGCTTATGTTTTGAATCTTGGACAGGCGTAGTTCGATAACATCTTTACCGAAAAGCCCGCGCTGCGTCACCTGCCTAATACGCTGGTCAGTAACTATATAAACCGTAAAGTACCAAAGTATAAAGTGATAGGCAAACAGTAATAATCCAATGATCAGCCCAGCAACTGGTAATAAAAATAACTCTAGGTTTGTCTGCCAAATTAACGGAGGAATAGAAGTTACGACAACGGGAATTAACAATAAGTAAAACCCTTTTCGCATCGAAATAATGTGGCGCCGAAAGATAAACAACAACTCTTCGTCGCTACGCTGACCCTCAAAATCGGGCTGGTATTCGCTGTTATTAGTATCGTCTTTACTCATAATATTTTGGTACCCCGGGCAGGAGTCGAACCTACAACCTTATCCTTAGGACGGATCTGCTCTATCCAGTTGAGCTACCAGGGCCAACCCCCAACTCTGCTATTGTAGCATATAACAGAGGTAATTAACGCGTAAACTTTTCGTGTAATACTTGATAGTCATACAGTTCGCTAGCATTGAACCAGTGTGATATCTCTTGCTCGGCTTCGTCGACGTCACCACTCGCATGTATTAAGTTTGGAATACCCTTGTTGTTTTCGTCAGCATACCCAAAGCTCATATGTGAATAATCGCCACGAATAGTGCCCGGGTTAGCAGACTTTGGCTCGGTCGGTCCAACTAGCTTACGCACCAGGGCTACTGCCTCGACACCCTCAAGGACCATAGCAATCACAGGACCTTGCGTCATCATATCAAGCGTAATATTAAAAGTATGTTCGCCACGACGAGTTACCATCTTGCCAATGTCTTCATAGTGTTTATAGTAGTGTGCTTTATCAGGCGCCAGCATCTTTGTAGCAACAATTTTGAGGCCAACCCGCTCAAATCGAGTTAAAATTTCTCCAACAAGTCCGCGCTGCAGGGTATCTGGTTTAAATACCACCAGTGTTTTTTGAATATTTGTATCGCTCATGATTCTCCTTTTGTATATACATTATTGTATCAAAAAACCATCATACCCACTAATGATGATTTAGGCTATGCTAATAGTATGTACATGTCAGAATTATTACTCGACTACATCGAACATCTTGAAGTTGAAGGTGGTCGCTCGGCGCGTACAGCCGAGAATTACACCTTATACCTCGAGCGTTTTGTAGAATTCACAAATGACATAACCGTAGACAAAATCACATCGGAAGTAATTAGAAAATACAGACTTTGGTTAAATCGTTATAAAAACAACAACGATGACGAACTAGCTACAATCACGCAAAATTACCACCTAATAGCCTTGCGTGGATTCCTTGGATATCTGTCAAAACGTGACATTGCCAGCCTGTCACCCGATAAAATTGAATTGCCAAAAACCGCCCGTAAGCAAGTCACTTTTCTGCATTATGATGAGATTGAGCGCATCCTCGAACAAATTGACACGTCTTCTGAAGTTGGCCTCCGCGACAGAGCACTCATTGAGTTATTGTTTTCAAGTGGTTTACGCGTTTCGGAGTTAGTTAATTTGAACCGCGACCACATAAACACCAAGCGTCGTGAGTTTATGGTACGAGGCAAAGGCCAAAAGGACCGTCCGATATTTATTAGTGAGAGTGCCGCAAACCACGTCGATAACTACTTAACGTCACGTATCGATAACCTACCTCCGCTCTTTCTGGGCTACAGCCGCAACAATATAGTCAGTACAAGTGGTGACTATAGGCGCCTAACAGCTCGTAGCGTCCAGCGCGTTATCAATAAATACACCAAACTGGCCGGCATCACTAAACATGTTAGTCCACATACAATGCGACATAGCTTTGCAACTGATCTACTCATGAATGGCGCCGATATCCGTAGTGTACAAAGTATGTTAGGTCACAGCAACATTAGTACGACCCAGGTCTATACCCACGTTACCGATCAACACCTGCGCGAGATTTACGAGAAATTTCACAGCGAGACCAGTGACTAAATCTTACGGATTACACTTATTCACATAGTCGGTTGGGTTGTTGGTAATCAAGAAATTTTTACAAACGTTACCTGTTGTTTGGACGGCCGCTGCTGGATATGGAAAGTTGGGATCACTAAATTCAACTCGACTCTGGACACGGCGGAATAGATCGTTTGCCCTACCGGTCGAATCAATCTCTGGCTGAACGCCGTTAAATTGTACTGTGCTATTACCATTCAGCAGCGATACTCGAAAGTTAGTCTTATTATAGAGTGCCGTTAATCTCAAGAACGCAGTCCTGTTGCCACCGCCAATTGGAGTCGGCAAAATAAGCCGTGCGCGGCACGCATAGCCCCCACCAGACACATCACCAGAACAGGTAATCGGTAACGGGCTACCAGTTGGAGTTTTGCGAATATCTCTAATTAAGACAGTTTCCGTGTCAACCGTATTATTAACCGTGTTCTTAATTCCAACCGGATACAGAAATAGAGTGTTGGCATTGCTCTGCCCGTTGGTAGTATCGTCAAAGCTAGATAACGTGAATGTACTGCCTACTTGCATAATCTGCGCCCGCATAACGGATGGCTTATTAATCGACCAGCTGCTCTGCGCTAGCAGCGGTGTTGTCGTGGCCGTTAAATCGACGTTGCGAGGATCCTGGGTATCGCCTGCGCTATACCACTCAATCAATACACTATCGAAGGCACCCGTTCCAGTAAGCGGCACCAGTCGCGAAGTATCCGCCTGCAAGACCCCCTGATAGTCATCGGTATTACGCGTAATCGTAACACACGTATAGGCTTGGTCGAGCGCCTTATCACCCGCCGTTTGTTGAATCATAACTTCACCGTTTTGCGGCGTAACAATACCCGTTAGACTAACGTTGCAAACTGGAGAGTCAATATTACTACGCGCTGTGTCACAAGCCGGACCACCAGTCGCACAAACAGATTCATAATTCAGCAGTGCTCGTTTTGCGTCCTCAACTCCGGCCTGCGCTGAATCATAAGCACTCTGTGATAAATCGGCTGTCGTAGCCTGTTGTTGGTCACTGGTCATCAAGCGTGCAAAGCTAATTGTTATGACGGTGATCAACAGAGTCGCAAATAGGACCACAAACAATGAGACAGCTCCGCTTTGCTTTTTAGTCATATTAACGCTCACTTTCATAGCTTATTGTAATGCATTCATAGCCCTAACGACTATATCGAACCTGTTAATTGAACAATAATTAAGGTCAGACGTTGCATCGGAAGGCGGTCGACATGATGTCTGCGCTGTCGTGAGAGCTTGCTGATCATTAGTACCGACGACAAACGATATGCTGTAAAGAGCCTGGCTAGACTGTGCATCGGTTGAGTCATTTACTATCGAGAAACTATGGATAGCCAAGTCGCGATCACCCGAAGCTAGCAGTTCGACCGCCCCATTCGAATCAATCGCCTTGCCAGCAGTAGAGCAATATATACCAGAATTATCTGGTACTTTGATAAACCGAATCTTATTGGATGAGTTACTGTATACATTACTGTTAGTACCATCAGCTGAGGGATTATTAAGTGTCGCACCGTAATTCCATATATAACTATACTGGCCGACACACAAACGTCCGCCCCAGGCTTGTTGAATGTATTTCGGTCCAGGAATTGTAAACGGTGCAGACCCAGCAATACCACTCTTGAGCTCTGCTGAAACTGCTCGACCAGCTTGGTTAACTTCTTTTAAAGTCAGGCCTCTGGTATAGATATTACTGACCTGTATAACTGTCATGGCAATCGCCAACAATAAAACTGACAAAAATGTCATAGCGAGCATTAACTCAATTAGGGTGAAGCCCCTGGTTCTATAGTTATGGGACATACAACCTCACGATCGTTCCAAGAGTCATAGGAACGGTTAGACCTTGGCTATTCCAGCAAGCGCGGATGTGGAAATCGACGTATTTATTTAGGTTATTTGATTTAACTGCCTCGACCCAAAGACCTTCCGAGGAAACCGACGGGGTCAGCCGCAGCTGTGCATATGTCTGAACATTAGAAGTAATCGCCGAGCGCGCCTCAACTTTTACAGTATCAGTATTGACTATAAATGCCTTACTAGGCGGCGTGCAGGTTCCGAATGTCGACGCCTGAGGAACCTGGTTGGCTACGATATTAGCCCACTCACCAGATGTCTGACCTGCAACCGGATTGGGATAAGCCGCCACATAAGCGTCATGAATGTAGCGTATGGCTTCGGCCTGGGCGTCCATCTGTTCGCGCACAAGCGATATTTCAAGTGATCGTTGCGCCGTCTCCATACTGCTGTTCATGATAGTTAGAGCGCCAACCGCAACCAAACTAAATACAGTTACGGCAAACAGGACCTCGATCAGAGTATCGCCCCGCTGCAATCGCTTAAATTTAGCTAACATACACTACTGTATCCTGCATTATTTGATCTAATCTCGATGTCGCTAGCACCTGATGCGTAGGCACCAATCGATACCGCCATACCGTTACTTGCAAAGAGTCCATTAGAATCAACACATATCGTACGCTGCGCCTGACCAGGAAAACCAGCCACAGTACCAACGCCAGCCACAATCATGCTCTTGATCGGTGCTGTAATATCATCAGATGTAAAAGTATACGTCTGACCCGATTGAGGCGATCGTACGATTAAAACAGCAATTGTGCGCGGTGTCGTTGGGCTCTTGGCTCCCCCACCACTAACCGGCCAAGCTATTCTGGTGCCCCAATCAAGTTGAGACGTTTCAGCGCTAGAGTCTAATGTCGTCAGATTATACGATTTAATCAGATCAATATCTGACAATGAACTACCGGAAGTACTTCCACTATGACCTATGACCGTTTTTGTCGTAACCGTGTCTTGATTAATAGACAAATATCGCCCTATAACCACACAGTCTGATTGTCCGCGCGGCTCAGTCGTGCCGCTCGTACTAATAACCGCATTGCTATTACACGATATGGCGGTCGCTGGCGTCTGGTTCTGCACATTCGTGGCGTCTGAATATTGTTTTTGAATTAACGACTTAAGTGACGTCACGCTGTCACGATAACGCTGAACATTCATCGATGCGCCAGTCCCGACTAAAATTGAGGCGACTAATACACCGGTAATAGCCAAAAAAAGCATCGTTTCTATAATCGTAAAGCCAGGTTGATATAATCGCTTCATTTAGCCCAATTATAGCATAAGCGGTTATGAATTTGACTCCTACAACAAGACCCCGACATACCAACTGACAAGCGCCGGACCGGCCAGCTGGGCAATGAGCGTGCCGATAATGAGAAGTGGCCCAAATGGTATATGGGCATCACGTTTTAATTTACCAAAGAGCATCATCGGCACAACAATCAAACAACCTATCAAATTTGCAGCGAAAAGAGCTACAAAAGCCAACTGCCAGTCTGACAATAATAAGGCAAGCCCAAGGCCTAGTTTGATGTCACCAAAGCCAATCCATTGGCCTTTGGATATCAGGTAGATGACATAGTAAAGCCCGCTCAAAATAGCCACCGACATAGCAATATTTATTAAAGTATCACCATAATTACCAGATCCGAATATTGCCAATGTGGCACTGGCCAAGGCCAGAGCAATAACAGTAAAGTTTACCTTATCTGGCAACATGAACCACTTTGTGTCATAGGTCGCGAGTATCGCCAAGCCAACTCCTGCAATCAGCCAGACTATAAACCTAGCGATCACCAACCAACTGTCGAATGTATAAGGCCAAAAGATATATGACGCGACAAAGAATAATGCTACACCAAGCTCGATTAATGGTTCAAAATAACCAATTGGCTTATGGCAATGACGACATTTACCTCTGAGCATTGCCCAACTAACTAACGGAATAAGGTCATGCCAACGCAGCTGATATGAACAATGTAGGCATTGCGAACGGTCCTTAGATAGTTTTGTCGTCAGCAGTTTACTCAGTTGCTTATATTCAACTTTGTCATAGTCTTCGTGATGGGCCTTGTCTTCTGACAGTTCACGTGCCCTCAAGCGCCAGACTGTCGCTCCCGCAAAGCTGCCCATGATGAGTCCGGTTAGTACTAGGGTTATGTAGATAATTGTAACTTCCATAAGCACTATCATATCAGCTACAACCGTAAATCAAAAGGAGCGCCCAGACTGACGCTCCTCGTGTTTTATTATCGATTAATGATTAGCTATCCTGACAGAAGTAGGCGCCATTGCCAGATTCAAGCTTGGTCACAACTGTAAACTGTCGCGTCGTACCAGCTACCAGCGTCTGACTACCAGTACCACTAGTTCCACAAGTAGTCTGTTGCGTAACTGTTATAACTCCGTCCGCAGGTGCAACTGTTAGTAATCCCGCCGTACCAACCACTACAGAGGTGGTGTTGGATGACATATTAGTTACATAAGAGCTAAGTGAACTAGTCGTTGGGAAAGCGCCTCGATTATTACCAGAATAATTGGTAACAGCTGAGGCTACGGTGCTAACATCATTCTTGCGCGCTGTATCGCGTTGACTCTTTTGCAGAGCCGGCAAGGCTGTAAATACCATCAAGAATATCAGTCCAGCAATAGCCAGGACCAACACAACCTCGATGATCGTGAATCCTTTTGTTTGTTGTCTAGTGTTCATAGGAACTTTTTCCACCTTTCGAATGAACTATTTACTGTCTTATTTTCTATCAAGACGCTTACGTCTATAGTACTCTATGCATATTTGAATGTCTAGACACTAATCCCATTTACTAATCCGTAAATTGGCAACAGAATTGCACCAACCATACCGCCAGCAACAACCGCCAGAACGACCATCAAGATTGGCTCAATTGATGTTGAGATGTTGCGAATTTCTTCATCTAGCTCTTCTTCGTAGACTTGCGCAACCTTACCCATCATTTCATCAATTCGCCCTGATTGCTCACCTATTTTGATCATCTGTGGGACGAGCGGCAAAATATAATCCTCTGGCTGCAAGGCAACAGACAAGGCTTTACCTCCTTTGACTTTATCGGCTGCACGCATAATACTCTTTTCTAAAACAGTATTATTAAGTGACGCACCAGTAATTTTTAACATATCCAACATACTAACCCCCGTACTAAGCAGCGTCTGTCCAGTGCGTGTCAGACGAGCCATATACAGCTTACGAAACATTTGGCCAAATATAGGAACATTAAGCTTGAAGGTGTCCTTGAACTTAATGCCCGCATCAGTCTTGAGATACTGCACTACAAAATACGACGCAATACCAACTACCATAATTACTAGCCACCAGTAGTGAACTAGAAAGTTGGCCGAATCAACCATTACCTGCGTAATCATCGGTAGCTGTTTCTTTAGGTCTTTGTATAGTTTTTCAACTTGCGGCACGACAGTAAATAACATAAATGCCATGACGCCCATAATGACGAATAAAACAATGATCGGATAGGTCAGAGCGCTCTTGATCTTGCTAGTCGTAGCTGCGTCTTTTTCTTGCTGGCTAGCAACTCGCTGAAGTGATTCATCTAGCGTACCCGATATTTCACCGGCCGATACTAGCGCAATAAATACCGGATCAAAGATGGCGGTGTGTTTAGCAAAAGATTCCGACAGAGTCTTACCGCCCTCAACAGATGCAGTAATTTCCTGAATAATCGATTGTAATTGCTTGTTCTGCGTCTGCTCTAAGACAGTATGTAAACTCTGTGACAGCGGCAGCCCTGCCCCGATTAGAGTAGCTAGCTGACGCGTGAAGACAACTTTATCTTTGGTCGTAATACGGCCAGATAACCTAGCGATAAAATTCTTGTCTTCGGTCTGTTCTTTGATTTTGAGCGGCGTAAAGCCTTGTTCAATTAGTAATCGCGCCGCACCGCCTTCAGAATCGGCCTGCAGAGTCGACTTAACGACTTTATTAGAAGCCTGGTCACGTGCTTCATAGGCAAACTTCTTCATCTTAACCCCTAATTAGCCTTTCGAATTCAGTCAGGTCAACTGCGTAATCACGTGCGTTGTCGTAAGTAATCGTGCCACTCTGCACTAGGCTAGCGAGCGTGCGATCCATGGTCTGCATGCCTTGATCAGCACCCGTTTGTATAACGGCATCTAGTTGATGCGATTTGCCCTCGCGGATAATATTGCGTACAGCAGAATTTGCTACCAAAACTTCGGCAGCCACCACTCGCCCACCACCAATTGCCGGCACCAAACGCTGTGAACAAATTGCCATCAGGATATTAGACAGCTGTGCTCTAATTTGAGGTTGTTGGTGAGGAGGAAAAACATCAATCATACGATCAATCGATTGTGCCGCGCTGTTGGTGTGTAGCGTTGCAAACACCAGGTGCCCAGTTTCGGCAATCGTAATCGCAGCACTGATTGTCTCTAGGTCACGCATCTCACCGATTAGCACAACGTCGGGGTCTTGACGCAAACTTGAACGCAAGGCCGCGCTAAAGCTGTAGGTGTCGTAGTGAACTTCACGTTGGACAACGACTGACTTTTTGGACTTATGAGTAAACTCAATTGGGTCCTCGATTGTAATGATATGTTGAGCTCGTTCACTATTAATCTTGTCGACAAGGGCCGCTAGTGTTGTCGACTTACCACTACCGGTCGGGCCGGTTACTAGCACTAGTCCTCTAGGATAATCGGCAAAACCAGTGACGATGTTAGGCATGCCAAGTTCAACTAGCGACTTAATATCAATCGGAATTAAACGCAGAGCTGCGGCCAAATTGCCACGCTCATGGTAGGCATTGACACGGAATCGCCCCAGCGTACCAAAAGCAAAGCTAAAGTCGAACTCTTTGTCCTTGAGCAAGATTTGGCGTTGGTCTTGGTCGAGAATAGCAAAAATTAATCCTTCAACCGCTGGTTCGTCCATCGGACCATATCCATTCACAGCGACTAACGAGCCGTCAACACGCAACATTGGCGGTAAACCAACCTGCAGGTGAAGGTCAGAGGCACGCTTACGTACTACTTCTTCTAGCAGTACTTCGATTCTTAATTCTTGATTGTTATTCATATTCCCACCTCTCCTCTAGGCCGTATCCGCGGCTACGCGGTTCACTTCTTCAATTGTAGTAATCCCTTGTAGTGCTTTTAGGTATCCGTCTTGACGCATAGTGATCATACCCTGTGCAACCGCTAACCGCTGAATCTCTGAGCTGGTAGCTCTAGCAACGATTAGGTTCTGGATATCATTATTTACGTCCATCACTTCGTACAGTCCAGCGCGGCCGCTATAGCCATGTGGTGTTTGAGGTGTGTCTATACCCTTGACTAAAGTATAAGCGCTTTGGCCTGCTAGGGGCAAGTCTTTATAGCCTAAAT
>JAJYAA010000015.1 GCA_021779755.1 bacterium
CACGGACTCTAATAGCTATTTCCGAAAAGGCAATGTCCGTCTGTATTTCTGGAGGAAGACCCAGCTCTATCGCACGTGCGTTTTTAATTTTTTTATCCTCTTTGTCGAATTCTTCTCGAAAATCATGGCGTATATGATTACGTATATCTACCCACAGTTTGCCATTCTTATGGTTATCGCTACACATTGAAGTGTATTTACTGATAGTGGCAAGATCCTCGAATAATGTTGAAGTTTCGTGTAAACAAGCCTGCGTACTTCTGACGGGTGTTGCGTGTAACTGAGCAGCTTCTTGCCTGTATCTGTTAACAGTTACATGAGCTCCCATCAGATAAGGAATCGCTAGGCTATAAAGAATATGGGCATCAATTCGTTTAGAAGTTGGTGGGCTCGCTTTAGTTCCGTCTATGTTGTATCCCCCCTTTGATACTTTGATTTTGAACTCGTTCTTACTCATATATCTAGCATACTTTGTATTACTTTTTTATGTTGAAAATAACAAGTCATCTATATTAGAGGTATTTCTCTAGGCGAAAGTGTATATTAGTCTTGTATGGATAAGCAGAAATTGCGTGAGTTAAAGATCTTAAAAAAGGTTTACTTTGATTTTCCAGATCGAGATATAGGATTTTCAGAAAGTCCAGATTTTGTGATTACCGCACACAAGAAGTGCTTTGGGGTTGAAATCGCTGAATATTACCAATTGGGTGAAACCGGCGGTCGAATTGCAAACGAGCCCAAGTACCTAGATAATGTAATAAATCGAGGCACAGTACACCCCAGGGATGCACATTTTGTTGAGGTAGTGCACGTGGGGATGACTCGTGATGAGAAAACTGAATTTGCCACACACAATATGATGTACACACCGATATTATCTGCTAGTAAAAGACTAGAAAAGCTCGGGGAATTAATCGAGAAAAAGAATAAACTATTTAAAACTTATCGAAAGGATTTAGATCATATCGATTTGCTCATCTACGATCCCGGAGATCTTCAGGCTGGTATGGACGGAGAGGCTATCATGTCCCGCCTTAGACGACTACAGGATTCTAGTGTCAACGAGCTTCAAACTAACTTTAAGAATGTCTATGTATTTTCAGAGAAGATGGGTAGCAATGAAATAATTCATCTCTGGCGAATATGATAGGTGAATATTTTTGAACAGGAGTGCCGGTCAAAATAACTCTATTTAAAACAGACTCGTTAGCAAGCTGTTTTGCTATACTGTGAATATGACTTATCAAGAACTATTAGAAGCTGCTGTGCGAGTACGAGAAAAATATAATCAACTCAACGAGCGTGACAATAACGGAGCCTGGGATGGAGACAAGCTGATGGCCGGATTTGTCGGAGATGTGGGCGATCTAAGTAAAATTATTATGGCCAAGAGTGGTTATCGCGCAATGGACGACATTGACGAGAAGTTAAGACACGAACTGTCTGATTGTCTATGGTCGGTTCTTGTTCTTGCAAATTATTATGATATTGACCTAGAGAGTCAATTTGTTGAATCAATGAATGATCTCGAAACCCGTGTCGAAACCGAACTTGCGAAATAATTTTTTCTGAACCACATCCACTAACCCCAGCCAAGCATAAGCGCTTTGAAATCAAAGCGTTTTTGTTTTACAAATGAAAAACGGCCACGTGATGTGACCGTCTGCATCCATGTGGATGCTGGTTTGCCTTGAAGTTCAGTGTTACTGGGGGTGACGCGCGAATATTGCTAGGGTGCGAATATTCCTGTGGCTAGACAGGTTATTCGCTAAACATCGAACAGTAGTTCGGTGCTAATAACCTTTTTGGAAGGCATCTCGCAAGTGATTGCGTAGACCTTGCCTTGACCGAGGTGCATCTTGTAGTCGTAATCAGGGTCACCCTCGGAGGGCGAGTGCTTGATCGTGACCAAGAAGAGGCTTCGTTCCGTGCCGAGGCAATACTCCGTGACACACTGTTGCCAGATGTCTTCACTATAGACCTGTGTGATCTCGTTGATCTTATCGCTGAAAGTGGTCATCATAATCCCTTCAAGTGCGCCGCAAAGGCTTTCTTTACGGGTGATTTAATCTTAGCATAAAAAGTATTATTTGTCAATGTATACTGTGGAGTAACGGTATCACTAACGCTATTTGTTTTTCCTGAAACACATCCACTAACCCTAGCCGATTATAGGCACCCTAGGACTAAAAACATTCGGTTCGTCGAGTGTTTTTGCTATGATAGGAACATGAATATTCTTTTTGTCTGTTGGGCTAACGTTAGTAGAAGTCAGATGGCGGCTGCGTATTACAATAAGCTAACAGGCACTAATAATGCTAAGTCTGCGGGAACTGAAGTCGATGTTCCGGGCGAAACATTGCAAGAACGATATGAACGAATTGGACGACCAACCAATACTATCGATGTAATGAAAGGGGTAGGTATTGATGCTGGTGGCTTTAGGCGAACACAATTAACCGAATCAATGCTTGATAAATACGACCTTGTCATCAGTATGACTCAAAAAGAATATACTCCAACATGGCTTTCTGCTAATCCTAAGTATAGATTTTGGAACGTTGAGGATCCTGGAGGTAGGGGTTATGAATCAACCAAATCAGCATTTAACGAAATTAGACCAATGGTGCAAGAGTTGATTGAAGAAATAGACTAACTAAAACTTGCGCGCTTACTATTCTAACCAGTTTTTAGGCGGCTATCTGGGGTAGATGTTTCATAGCTCCCTTGGCTAGACCCCGAACCATCATTTTAGTGGGTCGAGCGTCTGGCAGTGTGTCGAGGATATCGAGCGTTTCTCTCATACCCTGAGTGCCTTCTTGTATTTCGGTCTTCATCCACGATTGCACAGAATGGTCACTGGTGACGTCATCTATGGGGGTTATTGGCGACACATCTGATTCGTTTATGACATCCGATGGTATATTAATAATTCCTAATGCCCAATCTTTACGAATATCGCGCACAGAATAGAGTCTACCCTGGCTAGGACCAAACATTGGAAATGACGATGTTCGTTCATGCTCGCCCAGGCCCATTAAGGTAACATCCATAAAATCATTAAAGAGCGCGTAATACCCCATCAACTCATCACGTGATGATATTTTCCTTTGCATACGCCGTTCATTATCAAAAATCATACCTTCTATGATGCCGGATAATAACAACCGTGGATCTTCGTTCGGACGGGCGCGCTTTTGTAGGCCAGTAACAGCGTAACGTCCCATATTTGCAATGGGAGTTGTGTCAAAATGGGCGTTACCTAATATCTGCTGCTGAAGATCTCGCGCGTAATCAATCGGGTTGTTAGTTGCCTCATCAGAAACATACGAAGGACGCATCTCGCCGTCTAAAACATCATCAAGATGCCGAATAAAGAAGTATGTTGCACGAGTTAACCGTCCTGAGCCTGGAGCTGCAATTGATGCGGCATAAAGACCTGCAACAAGTGGCAGTTTTGATGGGTCTTTTTTTATAAAACGCCTTGCTTCGGACGCAATTGAAGATTCGACGGATCGCATAAAACCAAGTATAACATTGAATACTTCGACGATAATCAAAAGTGTTTATTTGCGATACTTTCACCTAAACCTAGATGGCTAGCGGGCGAATGTGTGAAGATGCGACGGCTAAACTATTCTATGTTTGTTACAATAAATATATGAAGAAAGCTCAGAATCGCTCACTTCGGAGACACAGTATTGGCATGCTAGCACTGTTAATCGTCGAATCTCTGTTGGGAATGATGATAAACATCTATGTACAGTTTCCGGCTGGCGCCTCGGCTGGGCAGAATTGGGAATTTGCACAAGGCCAGTGGCTGATTTGGGTGCATATAGTTGTCGGTTCGTTACTGGTTTTGGGGATGATTGCCCTTTATATGCGAGCGGCCAAACTAAAAGCTAGAACTTGGAAAATTTCTGGTGGCATTGCAAGTTTATCGGTCATTGTGGCCTTTGTGTGCGGTGAAGAATTTGTATCTAATCCGCAGGATATATTGTCATTTGTAATGTCGTTATTCTTTACGGTTGCGGTGTTGTCGATTTTTTGGGGAATATATAAGACGAAGAAATTAACTGACTAAACGATAATTGCCCATGGGCCGTCGTTGTAGTATATTGATTTTTATGACTGAAGTAATATTCAGAAATTACTCACACCCAGGACTGGAAGGTGGCGTCAAGGGTTGGGTGAGTGAGGTTGAAATCTCGCCGGGCGGCACTGTCGCTCACGTGGCGCTTTCAAGCGGTGTGCTTCATGCAGAGTTAGCCGAAAAGGTAACAGGATATGGCAACCTGAATATTCCGCTTCCAGCGACACCAGAGGTTCCAGACGCAGACGGATTAATCCTAGTTTCCTATGCCGGTAACGGACCTAGCGGGCCAGTTGAAATTATACAAAGATTTTTATCGCGTGGAGAGGAACTGCGAGTAAAAAGCCCCGATATATATAGGCATATAACAGCCGGGTTGGTAGCTGCTACTCTAGCAGCCTGTGAGGTTGGCGCACCGCGCTACGGTACACTAGACGTCGATGACGATATGGTAAAAGCCTTTTCAAGGAGATGGGTAGAACTTTGATAAAGAATTCACTTACTCAGATTTATGGCGTCCAAAATTAGTTCTTGAAACGCACGATCATTCAATTTATCGCCTGCGTGTATATCAATAGCGCGCCGGGTGTTGCCTGTCAGGCTAGAGTTAAATAGCCTCTCTGGGTCTGGCAACGATGCGCCTTTTGCAAAAGTTACTTTTACGATGTCTTTGTATGTTTCACCGGTACAGATCATACCGTTATGATACCAAACCGGAACCCCTCGCCACTTCCATTCCTCGACTATATCTGGATCTGCTTGTTTAATGAGGGCTCGAATATGGGAAAGCGTCTGGCCGCGCCAGTCATTTAATTCGCGTATTCTGGCATCAATGAGCTGGGCGGGTGACTTGTCGCTATCTTTTACATCGTTTGGCATATCAGTTCCTTTTTATGATGCTACAGTACTTTAATTATACGCTGAATTATCTGAGCGGGTTGCTGCCTTTGTTGAACAGCAGGCGGCCGATGATTTTATGACTTTCGATGACTACAATCGGTACAACGAATGCGATAAGGCTGACTAGTATAACATCGCTGATTTGAATTGGCGTGACTTGCAAGAATTTACCTAGCGGGCTAAAGATTGCGAGAACTTGTAGGCCGGCGGCGATAGCAAGTCCGATATAGAATGCGCCATTCCATCGCCTAATGCGGGTCCATAGCGGTTCGTAATCACTACGCGCCGAAAAGGCGCTGGCCCATTGCATAACTACTAATGCGCAAAATGCTGCAGTGCGACCATAGCCTAGGTTGTAATTATTGGTGTAGTAAACGTACACGGCTAGCGTTAAAGTCGCCATGGTTGTAGCGATTAGGAAGACGCGACTAATCATAAACTTACTGAGGATTGGTGCATCGGGCTTTTGGGGCCCTTTGAGCATATTGCGGCGTTCACCTGGTTCGAGTCCCAGCGGAATTACCATCGACGTATCGGTAACTAAATTAACCCACAAAATTTGTACTGGAATAATTGGAATCGGCATGCCGATAGCCAGAGCGCCAATGGCAACCAAAACCTCGCCGGTGTTGGTGGATAATAGGTACATTAACATGCGTTTGATGTTGGCGTAGATAGTTCGACCTTCGTGAATTGCTTCGACGATACTTTTAAAGTTATTATCGATCAAAATAATGTCGCCGGCGTCCTTGGCAATACTGGCGCCACTACCCATAGCGATACCGACATGAGCATTAGTCAGGGCCGGTACGTCATTAACGCCGTCACCGGTCATAGCGGTAATATTATTAACTTTTAAAAGCGCCAGGATGCGGTGTTTATGTTCAGGCACGACGCGTGAGAAAACTCTAACGTCTTGAATAATAACCTCTAGATCCTCGTCGCTCATGTCGCGCATGCGGCGACTGTCAAACACTTGGTTTCTGGCAGTAACAAGCCCTAATTCATGGCCGATGTGATAAGCAGTTTCAAAATGGTCACCAGTAATCATGCGCACGGTCACGCCAGCTGCGAGCGCCCTAGTGATGGCGCCCTTGGCCTCGGGTCTCAATTCGTCGGCAACAGCTACGAAACCATCAAAAAGTAGCTTGTCGGACTTTTTGATGTCATGTAGCGATTCAATCTTGCGAGTTTTTGATATGTGGCTGACGGCGATGACTCGATAACCACTACTAGTCATTTGATGTAGCTGGTCGAGAGCTTGTTTGTGGTCGCTGACGCTGATATGACAGAGTTCTAGCACACTTTCAGGTGCACCTTTAATATATAGATCAAAGTGTTCGCCGTTATGCCACAAGTTACCGCTCATCGCTAGAGCGACATCAAACGGAAATGAGATTAACGGTGAGTGGCGTTGCATCGTGCGGCAATAGGTATTGAGCGCGATATCGAGCGGGTCGCTGACTTTGCCGCGAGGGCTATTGATTGACTTTGCAACAAAACTTTTCAATTGTACTAGGGTGTCGTTAGGATGCCATGTATCAACAACTGACAACTTATTGTTAGTAAGTGTGCCGGTTTTGTCGGTCGCAATCGTAGTAATCGTGCCAATGGTTTCGATTGAGCGCATTGTCCTGACGAGGGCCTTTTTGGCTGCCATACGTCGCATACCCAGGACTAGCACGACCGATATAGCTATTGGTAGACTTTCTGGAACAGCACTGACCGACAACGCTATGACGAATCGGACGCTGTCAATTATATTCATGCCACGGTACATAGCTAGTCCAAAGGCGACGATGGCTATGGCTGCAACGACGGTAATTATTTGGCTGACTAATCTGTCAATCTTGAGCTGGACGGGACTGACGTCCGCGGTGTCGGCCGTGAGAGTCGCGAGCTGACCAAACTCGGTATCATTACCGGTGGCGATGATGACGGCGGTCGCCTCGCCACCGACAATAAATGAACCCTGAAACAGGATATTACTTTGCTCGTAAACCTCTTTGCCGTCGGTCAGTTCTTCTGTTTGTTTGGATACGGGCGTTGATTCGCCGGTCAGCTGAGACTCGTTGACGCGGAGTGAGTTGGCGTTAATTAGGCGCGCATCGGCTGGTACTTTGTCACCTTCATGCAAGCTGATGATGTCACCGGGGACGAGTGCGTCAGAGTCGATCTCGATATATTTATTGTCACGCAGCACCTCGACACGCAGCAAAACATGTTTACGCAAGGAGCGCAAAATGCGCTCGGTCGAGAATTGTTGGATGTAGTAAATAACAGCACTGGCAGTCATGATGATTAGGATAATGACGGCGTCAATAATGGCATCTTGAAATAAGCTGACAATTGCTGTGACAAACAGGACACCCATAAAGACGTTGGCGAAAGGCTCGGCTAATTTACGCCAAAACGAAGTCCCTTGAATTGTGATCGCATTTGGACCATATTGACTTAGTCGTTCAGTCGCCTCGATGGCAGACAGGCCGTTTACAGAAACGTCCAGCTCCTCTAAGGTTTGATCTACTGTCTTGGTGTAGTAAAGCATTAACGCTATTGTACCAATAATAACTTATTACGTCTCGTGCTATCTATAAGTACAATTTGTCGGTATATGAACTGCTTATGCTATAGTTTATTTATGACTAAGCCAATTACGATGACCAAATTACGCAAGTACAACTTTATTGCTGGATTCTTGCATCTAGCGCAGGGCGTTGCGATACTATTACTAAGTAGGCAATTCACGTTGCCAATTAGTGGCAATTATTTATCGTTTAATACGGCCAGCCAGAGCCTAGAGCCAACATCGACATTTCTGTTTAATTTATCGTTGCCGCTACTCGTGGCTATATTTCTATTTCTGTCAGCCGCAGCACACTTTATAATCGCTACTGTCTATCACAAACACTACACCGAGCAGCTAGCTAAGGGCATCAACATCGCCAGATGGATTGAATATTCACTGTCAGCGAGTGTGATGATTGTTGGCATAGCACTACTGGTCGGTATTTATGATTTGATGAGTTTAGTTATGATGTTCGCATTAGTGGCGATCATGAACTTACTCGGACTAGTTATGGAAATCCATAACCAGACTACCAAAAAAACCAATTGGATAAGTTACTGGGTTGGATGTCTGGCTGCGATCGTACCATGGGTTGTAGTCGCGTTTTATATGTGGCTCGGGGCCGCTAATGGTAGTAGTGCGCCGACGTTTGTTTATTGGATATTTGTGTCAATCTTTATTTTCTTTAATACATTTGCGATTAATATGGCCCTGCAATATAAAAAAGTTGGTCCATGGAAGAACTATCTATACGGAGAATTTATCTATATAGTTCTGAGCTTGGTTGCTAAGTCACTACTTGCTTGGCAGGTATTTGCCGGTACATTGCGCCCATAGGCGTAGTGTCTAGAGCTGCCGGCATCGTATCGTATTGGACTGGATTTAACACCTGTGACGTGCTATGATAAAACGAATCATTAAAGATTGGATTAAATAATATGGCCAAACACAAGAACTGGCACGGTGCATCGCGTAAGCGCCTTTTGAAGAAAAAGCTCAAATCGCAAAAATAATAAAAAACCGAGTAATTGCTCGGTTTTTTATTTGGAGGTTAGAATACTTTGATGTGAATGTTAGTTAGCGACAATAGCAGGGCGTAGAGTGCAAACGTGAAGACAAACAGTCCCAGCATCAGATAGAGTTTTTTATGACTGGCTGATAGTTGAGCTTTCTTGTTCTTTGAAGCGGCGACGTCATAAATATTATCATCAAAGCGTACCGATACGTAAGTCCCGACGGCTGACAGGGCCAAAATTAACCACAGCGGCCAAGGCGTGACAAGTATTTTGTAAAACAGCTCGAGTAGTGGTGTGCTCGAGAATACACTCGGGCTATTGATGACATAGGCGGCGACAGCCAGGGCCGCAACTACCCATACGATTAACTGCGTGTAGAGCATTTTGAAACCAGTGATTAGTCTAACTGGAAAAGCAATCAAGAAACCGGCATCGGCAATTGGTGTGCCAAAAACAAAGAATGCCCAGGTAAGGACTGTGACAGACAGGCCGTGTTGTAGGCCGTAACTATGAACATTATAGGCACCGTAAGCGAACACAACTGCCGCCACTAACAGAAATTTACGTAGATCTTCGGTCGCATGCTGGATTTTGGTCATGCTTATAGTTTAACATCTAGCAGTAGCCTTTGACCACGTCGGTTTACCTAGCTACTGGTTTTAGGACAATGTCGAGTAGTTTTGACCCAAGTCGCCTAAATCGGTGAGTGGAGTTATATTCAGCACGCTCAAGACTGCGCATTTCTCGTCTGGTCGGTCGCCTAACAAGTGTATCTGGTTGATTGTCGGGCGTTGCTGCTTCTGATGAAGTAGTCATTGGTCCAGGTTTATGAGTTGTGATATTAATTTGCGACATCCTGTACTCAGCACCGGCAGTGACGGTGTGATTAGGGTACTTGTCAACGGCATGAGACGCCCGAACTACAGGTATGCAGTCGGCCCTGAACTGTCCACCCAGAGTTAGACCTTCTAGCGGGTCCGATAAGTGCCAATCTGTTATTGTGTCGAAAGTTTCGCTCATGGTTATATTATAATGATACCACTTTATATACATTTAGTCAAGTAAGTTTATGCGCGAGCGGATAAGTAGTAAAATATTTATATAAACAAGGAGTAGGCCATGAGTGAACAAGACGGTGTATCGCGTAAACGTAAAGTACGTGGTGGCAATAACGCTAGTGGAGGCGGGGAGGCGGTTTACGGTCTGGGCCTTATTGGGGCTGCAATCTACTTTATTCAACATTCGCTTAGTTTCTGGGGAGTCATCGTTGGCTTACTAAAGGCTATTGTGTGGCCGGCTTTTGTCGTTTATGAGCTGCTCAAAAACTTTTTTGGCTAGTGCAGACAACCAAACCACGGAGCTTATTGGCCGACTGCTAGCCATTTGACTCCGTGGTTATTCGAACAATTATTTAATAGTTAATTATTCGGCCTCGCAGGCTATTGGTGGGCGATTGTGTGTCGCGACATTGACCCAGTATCGTGTAGCATGCTGTGTCGGATGTGACTACCGACGGCTGCTGCCCAAACGATTCCAGACAGTATAGCTGCGCTGTAGAATGCCAATGAGCTTGCGACAAACATACCGATTACTACGATAACACCAGCGATAGCACCTAGGCTCATTGTGCCAATGTTGAACCAGCTGCGGTTGGCGGTGTCAAAGCCATTCACGGCAATCATAGTTAGGCCGATGACAGCCAGAACTGCAACGGCGCTGCGCCAGCTGTCTAGGATTACCCACGCATAATCATTAACCTTTGCATAAACGACGGCTCCTCCTAGGATAAATAGGGCGGTCGTTACGATATCTCGCCACGAAAGTTTCATAATACTTTACCTCCTTTTAGCTTTTTTGATAACGGGTTTGACTTTAACTGATTACTGATTTGTCGCCAGCGCCTAGCTTGCAGTCTTCGGGCGCGTTGCATCCAGTCGTCTTTGTTGTCGAAATCAAACTCCTCAAACCTTAGGTCTGCTAATCTGACCGGGTTCGAAACAATGTGTAATCGGTTCATTTTAACCCCCAGATTTTGTTAAGTTATTTATGGTCGGTTTTTGTTTCCACTCCTCTCTTCATACACATCCTCCCAATTAGATGTCTTTAGTATTAGTGATACTTTCTGGGAACTCTATGAAGACAATCACAGATAACGCTGATTGGACAGTAGTGACAAGAGAGTCTATATTAAAAGAGAGGATTCGTATTATGGATACAAAAGACCAAACCCGATTAAGTTCATTCTTTGCACAATATCCACTAAAGCGTTTTAGTAAAGGTGAGGTAATCCTTCGGCCCGATGACGACTTAACTGGCGCAGTGTTTGTCGTTGAAGGCCAAGTTATTCAATACGATATAACTGACCAGGGCGCCGAGATGATTGTCGATGTCTTTCGGCCAAACGCGGTTCTGCCACTCGATTGGCTAATTAATGCCAAACCTAATCAGTATTTCTATGAGGCATTTCGAGAAACAACTGTTAGGATTGCGCCAGTCGAGAATTTTGCGAGATTTCTGGATGAAAGCCCTAGTATTGTTTATGGGTTGTTGAGCCGTTCCTTATGGGCAATGGGCGTAATGCAACGCCGTATGGCGCATTTGATGAGCGGTGTTAGTATCAACCGGGTTATGTTTGAGCTAATTACGCAATGTAAGCGTTTTGGTGTCGCGCACAGTGATGGCTCGTACGAGCTAGATTTGCATGAGGACGAGTTGGCGCGCCGAGCCGGCTTAACGCGTGAGACTGTCAACCGCGAATTAGGCAAACTCAAAGACCGACAGTTGGTGAGCGTTAGCCATAAATGCTTAATGATCAAAAACTTAAGTGGTTTAGAAAAGCTACTCAACTCACACCTGTAAGGCACGAGTGAGACTTAGATCACTTGCATACTGCTGCATTAATAGTAGAATGTAGGGCATAAGGAGGTATAAGTATGGCAACTAGTAGAACACTTAATCGACTACCTAGGCAAGGTAAAATATTTGGGGTGTGCGCTGGGCTGGCGGATTACTTCGAGTTGGATGTAACGCTACTGCGCGTTATTTTTGTAATTTTGACATTTGTAACTGGCGGAGCTTTCTTTTTGTTGTATTTGGTGATGGCAATCGTCATGCCGGTTTCTAACGAAAGTGGTTCATTCAAGTCAGCCAAAGCAAAAACCGGCAATACCATACATGACCTGGGGGCAGAGCTAAGAGGCAATGATGGAGTTCGGAATTTGCGAAACTACTTGGGACTTGGGCTGTTGGTGATGGGTGTCTGGCTATTACTGGGCCAATTCTTCCCGACGTGGCTGGCTTTTAGGTGGGACTTTGTCTGGCCGGTGATATTGATATTTGCCGGTGTTGTGATGATTACGAGAAGGAGGTAGATAGTTATGGCTCAGGATCAAGATTCTAAGCATGCTGCTAAATCAAATAAAAACCATGAGTCCGACAAAACACAGACGCAACCCGTGGATAGTGCGCCAAACGAACGGCAACAGGACCGTAACTGGAATTTAGGCCGACTCTTTTGGGGGTTATTGTTGGTACTTGTTGGCGGGTTAATACTTGCCAGTAACTTCGGCTGGTTGACTGTGAGTTGGGACAATTTATGGCGTCTGTGGCCGCTAGCGATTATTGCTGCAGGTTTATCGGTTTTGTCGGTAAGAAGTCGTGTCTGGCGACTTGCGACATTACTATTAATTTTGCTTACTTTGGCCTCTGTGGCGTTTGTGGCGACCGGTTGGCCACTGGGTGATCACAGTATGCGGACATATACGACAACATCACAAAAACTTGCGGCTGTGGTTACCAGCGCAAATATTAGCCTCAAAGCTGGTATGAGCCAAATTCATATCACTTCGGCCGATCAGGATGCAGTCGCTGTTGCAAAATTTGATAGCGGTAGCACGGCTAGTTTAAATGAGCAGTCTAGCCGTAATGGTACCATTCAGCAAACTGACTTGACTGCTAACGTTAATAATCAATGGTGGCTTGGTACTATCAATAGCACCTTGGACCTTAGCCTGACGCGAAGTCTGCCTGTTACGCTCAGTTTGGACATTGGCGCATCGGACACGACCGCCGATTTATCCCAAGTTCAATTACAGGCGCTAAACGTTAAAGCCGGTGCTACCAAGCTGGATCTAACGCTAGGCGATAGGTCGGCAGTGACTAACGTCGACATTGAATCAGGCGCTAGCTCAGTCATTTTGCGCGTACCGCAAAACAGCGGTGTACGCATCAAATTGGACGGCGGCATGATGTCGAGCCATATGGCCGATCTGCAGAACAATAATGGTACCTATGAATCGGCCGGCTGTGATTCGGCGGCCAAGAAAATTAATGTCACCGGTCGCTTGGGTCTGGCATCGTTTACGATCGAACGTTATTAGTGCTTGGGGTTTTGTTATAAAGTGACCTAGGTTACACGATTTTTGGGATGTTCTGTCATAATAGGGGTATATGAATATTTGGCAAACATCACAGAAACGGCTAGGCATAGCCCTAGCTATCCTATCAATTATTGGTTTAATCGCATCGTTTGTTTTAACGTATGACACGATTGAGACAATTAAAAACCCTGGCTTTAATCCGACTTGTAATATTAGTCCAATTATTAGCTGTGGCCACGCAATAGCTTCAAGTCAGTCTGAGCTGTTTGGTATTCCGAATCCAGTTTATGGCATTATGGCCTTTATGGCACTCTTGACGTTCGCTGTTACGATTTTGGCTGGTGCAAAATACCACAAGTGGATATGGTTAGTCGCCGAGACTGTTGCTTTGGCGGGCGTTATATTTGCCCACTATTTGTTCTTTGTTAGTATGGTAGTGCTTGGCTCGATTTGTCCGTGGTGCTCATTAGTTTGGGTGGTGACGATTGCCGTGTTCTGGTATTTAACAACATATTTGGTCGCAAAGGGCACTTTGTTATGGCCGCGTGATACACACAAGGTTGCTGAACTTTGGAAGACGTATGCCGTACCGGCCCTAATTGTTTGGTATGTGATATTGATTGTTATTGTATTTCTGCGCTTTCGCGATTATTGGTTATCACTACTATGATTCGACGATTAATATGGGCGCTGGTTAGAGTTGTCTATGTTAATATCATCAAACCTATTATGTTTTTGGCGCAACCTGATGGAGTGCATGATCGGATGGTCCGTGTTTTTAGCTTTATCGGACGATTCGCATGTTTCCGGCGGTTAATTAGGGCGGTCTTTCAGCGGCCAGTCAACGATAAGTTAAGACAAACTTATCGTGGCATAGAATTTACGAATCCGGTTGGTCTATCCGCGGGACTCGACAAAAATGGTGAAATTATGCCAGTTATCGCTGCGCTAGGCTTTGGGTTTGGAGTGGTCGGTTCGGTGACAGCTAAGCGGTGTGCTGGTAATCCGAAGCCGTGGTTCTATCGACTACCGAAATCGCAATCTTTGGTGGTGAATGCCGGGTTGGCTAACCAGGGTTCAAAAGCCGTAATTAGACGTGTCAGTGCTTATGCGCCGTCAATGATTGAGCATTTTCCAGTTATTCTATCAGTTGCCAAAACGAATAGTCGCCAGGTTGTAAGTGTGCAAGACGGCATTGATGATTATATGGCGACTGTGCGGCGAGCGGTGGACGCACCGAACATAAGGGCTATTGAGTTGAATATTTCCTGCCCCAATACCTATGGCGGTGAGCCTTTTACTAATGCGCGCGACCTTGAGCTGTTGCTTGCGGCAACGGACGAGATTCATTCATCAAAACCGCTCTTTGTTAAGATGCCGAATGATTTGCCGTGGGCAAAATTCGAGCGCTTACTCGATGTAATCATCAGACACAAGGTGAGTGGTGTAACGATTGCTAACCTAGCCAAGGATCGTAGTCGCATAGCACTCAAGGAGGATTTGCCAAATACAGTGTCTGGTAATTTGAGTGGCAAGCCGACCCAAGACAACAGCAATGAATTGATTCGACAAACCTACCTGGCCTATGGAGATAAATTGATAATTGTAGGTGTTGGCGGAATTTTTTCGGCAGAAGATGCTTATTTAAAGATTCAATTGGGAGCAAGCCTAGTGGGGCTTATCACCGGCATGATTTTTCGTGGCCCCCAGCTGGCGGCAGAGATTAACGATCGTATCGCTGGTTTATTGGAACATGATGGCTACACGCATATTAGCCAGGCGATCGGTGTTAAAGCCGCGACACATGGCCGTTGATCCAATAAAATTATCAGCAACTTTTTATAAATAGTTGTATAATAAAGTCGTAATGCAGTCAAAAGTTAAAGAGTTTTTTGGGCAATTTCCGTTAGCGGAATATCATAAAGGCGACATAATTATTTTTGCCCACATGAGCCTCAGCGCAATATATTATATTGAGTCGGGTACAGTTATCGAATATGACATTGCTACAAAGGGTACACGGACAATTCTGAATACGTTCAAGGCAGCGTCGTTCTTTCCGATGTCTAACGCGGTGAATAACGTTGACACACCTTATTTTTTTGAGGCCGAAGGAACCGTTCGGTTACGAGTTGCGCCATCTGATCAGGTGGTGCGGTTTGTGAAACAGAACCCGGACGTTTTGTATGATCTGCTACAGCGAACGTATCGTGGTGCTGATGGTTTGCTGGCCAGATTGTCTGAAATGATGCATGGCGATGCCGAAAGCCGCATTTTGCAAGAGCTTTATATTATTAAGCGACGTTTTGGATATGAGCAAACGCCGAGCGGTGATCTGCTAGCTCGTAAGGTCTCAGAGATTGAGCTGGCGGAACGTACCGGATTAGCTCGTGAAACGATTAGCCGCGCAATCCAGAAGTTAAAGACAAAGAAAGACCTCGGTATCCAAAAAGGTCACTTTGTATTACTTCGCTAAAGACTGTAATTGATTTGGGCTTTGTCAAAAATAGAGCTGACGTAGTATTATGATAGTTAGTATGACGTATGAATTAATTGTGCGAATTATTGCCGACGGGGCAGTGATACCGGTAGTTTTGATAGGCGCTTATATGTTAGTCTATAAGATTCCAAAAGACCAGCGCTTCGAGGCATATGGCCGTATTCTCATGGCTGGGTTGACGGCTTACTTGATTGCTAAACTGGTAGCGTCTATCTATCAGCCATCAAGTGAGCGACCGTTCGAACTGTTAGGCCGGCAGGCGGGGGCGCTGTTCTTGCAAAATGCCGGTTTCCCATCTGACCACACTCTTTTTACCACAGCCATAACCTGCGCGGTATGGTTTGAAACCAGGAATAAGATTATTAGTTTGATTCTGGCGGGACTTGTTTTGTTAATCTGTATCGGTCGCGTGCTAGCCCTGGTACATACACCAATGGATGTAACTTTTGGGGTTGTGTTCGGTCTGATAGGTGCGCTCTGGTACCTCAACGTCAAGCGACCGAAGGTAGCAGCGAC
>JAJYAA010000053.1 GCA_021779755.1 bacterium
CGCCTATCCAACCACCAATGACTGTAGTGCTAGCCCAGTAGCAAACAGCATTTGTCTCAAAGCTAGTGGCTCTACGATCTACACCACCTTCCAGGTAAGCAACTCTTTGGCTTCATCTCAGGCTTTCTGTTTAACTGCTACCAACGGGGCTATTAATTACCGTATTACCGACAGCAGTACACCGACAGTTGGTACCTGCTCGGGCATTATCCTTGGCGGAACCGCTTGTCCATCTGGTTTCATAGTTATACCTGGTAGCAGTACTTATGGTACGAGCGACTTCTGCGTTATGAAGTATGAAGCTAAACAATCTAGTGCCACCGTACCAATCTCACAGGCTGCTGGTTTACCTTGGACTAGCATCTCTCAAACTGATGCAATTACCTACAGCCAGAACGTATCCGGTTGTACTAACTGTCATCTCATGACCGAAGCTGAATGGCTCACCATTGCTCAAAACGTTCTATCTGTAGCTAGTAATTGGAGCGGTGGAGCGGTCGGCTCTGGTTATATCTACTCCGGACACAACGACAACGCCCCTGCTAATGCCCTAGCCGCTGATACTAACGACACTAACGGCTACTACGGTGAAACCAATACTGGTGGTAACCAACGTCGCACCCTGACCTTAACTAACGGTGAGGTGATTTGGGACTTTGCGGGCGATGTCTACGAGTGGACCTCGGCGGTAGTTGGAGGCGGAGCGCAGCCTGGTTTATCTGGTGAAACATCTTACGCGTGGAAGCAGTGGAACAACGGAGCGTTATTGCTGAACGGGCTTCCTGGCTCAGAGCTCCCGAGTTATGGTACTCCGGCCGCGAGCGGCTGGACGACGACCCAAGGTATTGGTCAGATCGTCTCTAATTATGGCGAGACGGCTTTACATGGGTTTTTTCGAGGAGGTGACTGGAATACTGGTGGTAATTCAGGAGTATTCACTCTCGTACTAAGTAGCCTGCCTAGCGGTACTAACTCAAGTGTGGGTTTTAGAGTATCGCGTTGACAGTGACCTACAAAACTTACGCAAGGTAAGATATAATAGGTTTTATGACACAGATATCTCGTGACGATGTGCTACATTTGGCACAACTAAGTAGTTTAGCCCTAGCCGATGATGAAATCGATGGGCTGCGCGTGGACATTGGTAATATTCTAAATTACATTCAACAGCTAGGCGAGCTAGATACTAGCGGTATCGAGCCGACTTATCAAGTAACCGACCTCCAGAATGTATGGCGCGATGATGTTATCGATGACTATGGCATTGATCGCGAGGCCTTACTGGCTCTGGCGCCTGAATCACAGAACGGCCAAATAAAGGTACCAAAGGTTTTATAAATGACTAAAATATCTGATTTTATAGGTAAAAATGCCCGTCTAAACGTCCAGGAGGCGATTTCAAGGGCAAAAGACAAAGAAGAGTATCATGCACTGCTTAGTTTGACCGAAGAGCGAGCGCTAGAGCGCGCCGATGCGGTTGATCGCGGCGAAATCACTGGACGTCTAGCTGGTGTACCGTTTGTCGTCAAGGATAACTTCCTGGCTTATGGCGCGCCAACAACAGCTGCTAGCAAGATGTTAGAAACGTTTAATGCGCCACTTCAGGCTACGGCCGTCGAAAAGCTAGAGCTTGAGGGTGCAATTTGTATCGGTAAAGCCAACCTGGACGCCTTTGCGCACGGCGGAAGTACTGAAAACTCAGCTTTTGGCCCAACCAAGAACGCCTATGACAAATCACGTGTTGCCGGTGGCAGTAGTGGTGGTTCGGCAGTCGTAACAGCGCTTGACATCGTACCGTTTGCGCTTGGTAGCGACACCGGTGGTTCAATTCGCCAGCCTGCGAGTTTTAACGGTGTAATTGGTGTTAAACCAACCTACGGGACTGTTAGTCGTTACGGTGTCGTGGCGATGGCCAGTAGCACCGACACAATTGGCGCTTTTGCAACGAATGTGGCCGATGCGGAATTAGTTATGGATATTATGGCTGGCAAAGACGACAAAGATATGACAACTTTGCCAGATTTCTTTACGCCATCACCAGCAAAGCCTAGTCTAAAAGTTGGTCTAATCAAAGAAACAATGACCGATGATGTTGATCCCGAAGTCAAGCAGGCAACGCTTCAATACATTGAGCACCTCAAGGCTGCTGGTCATACGGTTGATGAAGTGACGTTGCCGATTGTTAAATACGCGCTAGCTATGTATTACATAATTGTGCCTGCTGAGGTCAGTAGTAACTTGGCTCGGTACGACGGGATTCGTTATGGACACCGTGCCGGCGACGTCAGGACATTGGCTGAACTATACGGCAAGAGCCGCGACGAAGGCTTTATGACCGAAAACAAGCGTCGCATTATGATCGGTAGTTACGTGTTATCGAGTGGATTTTTTGACGCATATTATTTACAAGCTCAAAAGGCGCGCACGCTACTGGTGAATGAATTTAATAAGTTATTCGAGAATTATGATGTATTAATTGGTCCAACTACACCAACGCCAGCTTTTGGCCTGGGAGAAAATACGGCTGATCCAATCAAAATGTATCTAGCGGACATTATGACCGTTCCGGCATCGCTGGCCGGCCTGCCAGCTATTAGTGTTCCGGCAGGCAATAGCGAATCAGGTTTGCCGATTGGCGTTCAATTAGTCGGTCAGCGCCGCAGCGATGCTACACTATTGGCGCTCGCTAAATCATTGGAGGAACTGTAATGGATCAGTCAGTTATTTTTATGTTTTCGGCGGTCGTGATTGTCGGTGGCCTGATGATCGCGGCAATTGGCCTGTCGAAAAACAGTAGCCGGCGTATTAACGTTGAGCATTACAGGGTGAAATGGCTCGAGATCGAGCAGCAGCTTAAAAGAGACGAACCGGGTAGTTTTCATTTATCGGTTTTAAACGCGGATAAGTTATTAGACAGCGCTCTTACGCAAGCCGGTTTTAGGGGTCAAACGATGGCCGATCGACTAAAGAGTGCGGCTAAACAATTCAGTAATCGCAATGCTGTTTGGGCGGCGCATAAGTTGCGAAATCAGATTGCTCACGAATCTGATGTCCACGTTACATACGACAATGCACGATCGGCACTTGCTGGCTTTAAGCAAGCTTTAAAAGACATAGGAGCAATCTAATGCTAACTGACGAAACTTTGAATAAGTATGATATGACGATTGGCATTGAATGTCACGTGCAATTAGCAACCGATACCAAGCTGTTCAGCGGTGCTGACAATGACGCCCGAGACAAAGCGCCGAATACGGTTGTTAATCCAATCGACTTTGGCTTGCCTGGTATGTTGCCAGTCCTTAACCATCAAGTGATCAACCTCGCCATTAAAGCCGGCAAGGCGCTAGGCAGCGAGATCGCACATATTAGCCGATTTGACCGCAAGCATTATTTCTATCCAGATTTGCCAAAGGGCTACCAGACGACCCAGATGTATCATCCGATTATCCTCGGGGGGCTAGTTGAAGCGCCACTAGAGGATGGATCCTTCGTCAAGGTGCGTATTCACCATGCCCATATAGAAGAGGACGCCGGTAAGCTAACTCATAATGGCGAGTATAGTCTGGTTGATTTGAACCGCGCCGGTACACCACTGATTGAAATTGTGTCCGAGCCCGACATGCACAGTGCGGCCGAAGCCAAGGCATATGCAACGGAACTCTACCGCTTAATGACTTACGCCGGCGTAACCCACGGTGACTTATACCATGGCAACATGCGCTTTGACGTCAATATAGATCG
>JAJYAA010000016.1 GCA_021779755.1 bacterium
GGTAACGTTGTCTATGAAAAAGCCCTCGTTGAAGCTGCCACAGAGGTCAAAAACGGCAAGCCGCTGTCTGTAGTAATCAGTCAAGACCCGTTGTTCCCGGCGATTGTTGCGCAGATGCTTTCCGTCGGTGAAGAAACTGGCCAGACTGATACCGTCCTAGTAAAAGTTGCCGACTTTTACGAAGAAGAGGTCGACGCCGCCATCGAAGGCCTCAGCTCAATTATCGAACCAGCCATGATCGTGGTGATGGGAAGTATGGTTGGACTCATCGCCGCCAGTGTTATGATGCCAATCGCTGGACTTGCCCAAAACATCAAGTAAGCGCTACATATCCCAAACCACTCATGCTATAATTATGCTTAGTATTTACTAGTGGGCATCATGGCAAAATTATTCTATAAAGACAAACCGATTATCGGACTTGACATCAGCAATACTGGTGTCAAAATCATGGCCATTGACCCCAAGCGATGGCTTGTTACTGGTTACGGGTCGGTTGACCTCGATCCAATCAAAATCAAAGAGTCTCTCGAAGGCGATAGTCCTTACTTATCCGAAAATATTCAAGCGCTTGTCAAAGAAAAGTTAGTCGGTAGTTTATCAAGTAATCATGTCATTATTGGCGTACCAACAGCACGTAGCTTTTCGCGCACTTTTACGTTGCCGATTAGTGCCGAAAAAACACTAAAAGATGCCGTTGAAATCGAAGTTGACCAGTATATACCGGTGCCAGCAGAGACACTTTACATCGATTACGAGATTATTGAGCGTAGTAAAACCGAAATTACCATCCTCATGAGCGCCGTATCGCGCATTATTGTCGATAACTGCGTCAAGGCCGCCGAGAGTGCCGACCTGCAACCCGTCTTGGTCGAGCCCGGCATTAGCGCTGTCGGTCGGCTAATTACCATCACAGAGGACGGTCACCTGCCAACGATTATTGTTGACATTGGACCAGCCAGTACTGATATTGCCGTCCTGGAATCAAATTCAATTAGGGTAACTGGTGGTCTAGCGATCGGTGGCAATACTTTTACTCTCGATATTGCCAAAAAACTTAACATTGCCGTTGAGAACGCGCATCAATTAAAAGTCCTCAATGGACTCAGTGCCGGACCTCGACAAGAAAAAATCAGTGCCGCCCTGCAACCGAGCCTCGAACGCATTGTAATCGAAATCAGAAAAGTTATGCGCTACTATAACGAACGCCTCAGCGAAGAGCGCAAGCTTGAGCAACTCCTCGTTGTGGGTGCCGGTAGCAATGTTCCTGGTATCGGCGAATACTTCACAAACGCACTCGTAATGCCTGCACGCGTAGCAAGTCCATGGCAAAAGCTCGACTTCGGTAAACTGCCAGAGCCAGCCAAACAGTTTCGCTCGAGGTACATCACAGTCGCAGGACTAGCAAGCGTCACCCCTGGAGGTATCTGGAAATGATCAACCTCCTGCCCGATGCCGCTAAACGAGAAATTAGAGCCGCTCGCACCAACGTTAAACTTGTCCGATATATTTTGGTACTTGCAGCCGGGATTGCCTTTTTAGGTATCGTAACCTTTGGTGTCTATACAGTACTAATGGGCACAAAGGCTAGCGCAGAGAGCATCATCCAGAGTAATGAGTCAAAAACATCATCATACGCCTCAACCGAAGCGCAGGCACAATCGCTCAAAACTAGCCTTGCTAACGCCAAAAATATCCTCGACAAAGAGGTTCAATATTCCAAAGTCATCACCGGCATCGCAGCCTTAATGCCTAGCGGCACAGTACTAGAGAGCCTCACGCTGACACCTACGACCTTTGGCACTCCGACAACACTTACTATCCATGCCAAGTCGACCGACGATGCTTTAAGCCTCAAGGATAAATTCCAGACTTCAGCGCTGTTTTCGAACGTCTCATTTGTATCACTCACCAATTCGGCACAATCTCAATCCACTAGCTATCCGATAACTGCCGTTATGAGTTTGACAATCAACAGGAGTGCCGCCCAATGAAAAAGTCTAGCATGACAGCCAAAACCCTGCGCGGCATCCTTAGTTTTGCGGTTATATTGATAATCGGTTTGTCTGTTGTAGGCTTTTATTACGCCCAAAACTGGCTCCTTAGCCTAGCGACATCCATCAGCCAAACGGTGGCACAGTCGAACACCAGCGGCACTAGCTTGCAGTCGCTCAACCAATTGCAAACCGAGCTTAACGCTCATCAGGATGTTATCCTCAAGGTTAACTCACTAATCGCACCTCTGCAGACCTATCAGAGTCAGTCCATCAAGGATCTGAACCAATACGCCACTGCCTCGGGTATTACAATATCAGATTATAGCTTTAGTAAAACCGGCGCCGCAGCAACACCAACCACCGCCCCAGCTTCTACTATTACAACAACTTCTAATTCGTCGGTGATAACAGCCACCCTCGCAAGTCCAACATCATTTACAGGGCTGCTCAAATTCATGCACTTAGTCGAAGGTAATTTACCGAAAATGCAAATTTCGAGTGTCAACATGTCCCGTGTCAGTGACGGTAGCGGCGACTCGGTCAAAATAGACCAACTAAGTATCGAGGTCTATACTCAATAGGACTTATTATGAAAAAAGACATTAGCTTATCCGCACTCATTCAACCCATCGTAACCGCTTTTAAAAAGTACAGTTTAACTATATTTATAGTTGTGTTGGTGGGCGGACTAGCGACAGCTGTCATCATGCTTAACGACGCGCTTCAAAAAGCCTCTGACACCGCCGGGTATACGCCTACGACCAGCTCGACATCTTTTGACCAAATCACTATGAATCGTGTCAATCAGCTGCACACCAGTAGCCAAGCGTCGTCTAACTATACATTACCATCCGGCCGCATCAACCCATTTTCTGAATAGATTGGCACAAGCAACACAAAACACTTATACTATAAATATGCTATTACTTGGATCAAGACTTATCGGTACACCAATCATGGGGCTACAGACTGGCACCAAACTGGCAGAGACTGCTCGGCCCATTATTGATCCAGCCAATCTCAAAATTGTCGCATATATTGTCGACGGACCGTTACTGTCGGAAAAACCAGCGTTAATACGTATGGCCGATGTTCGCGAGCTGAGCGATATTGGCATGATCATAGACAGCAACGATGAGTTTATCGGACTACAGGATGTCATTAGCATTAATAAACTATATGACCTTGATTTCCGTTTAATAGGCATGAGTGTGGTTGACGAAACTGGCCACAAGCTTGGCAAAGTCGAAGATTATAGCTTGGATGCGGCTAGTTTCATAATTCAACAGCTTAATGTAAAACGTGGCATAGTCAAAAGCCTAACAGACACCGGACTATTGATCCACCGCTCGCAAATTGTCGAAATTAACGATAAGAATATTATCGTCAAAACTACCGCCAAGCGACCAGACCCTGTTATTGAAATCGAAAAACACGCTTTTATTAATCCCTTCCGTTCGACTTCCCCTCAAACCGAAATCGAGACACGCTAACCGTCTACTTCGATAGCCGATTTAATATCATCATACGAGAAACCCTGCCTAGCAAGATACGCGATTAGCTTCTGATCGTCAGGGTATTTGCTACGCTTTTTGATAATAATCTTTTGCAACTCATCACTGTCAGTTCTATCGCTTGCCGCCATTTCAGCCTCGATTATAGACTGCTCCACGCCTTTTGCGCGCAATTCAGACGTCAGTTTCCTTTTACTAGCCCCTCTTCTAAGGGAGCGATTCTCGACCCAGTAGCGAGTAAAAGTGCGATCATCAATATAACCCTTATCGACTAACCTGTCATAGACACGGGCAGTGATAGCTGTGCTTACGCCTTGCTTCAACTCGCCCGTCTTCTGACGAGATGGCCTGGTTTTACGGTACAAATAGTCCCTAACTTCTTTGGCGCTGTGTGGACGCATCAAACAATATTCTAGGGCACGTGCATAGACCTTGCCAAACTGACTTTCCTGTTCGAGCTCTAGTAACTCGGCTTCATCATAGGTATTACCAACCTTAATGCCAAGCTCTACAAGCTGAAAAACGTCCAAACTGAATCTATATTTACCATCAACCGACACATTAACCCGGTCTTTATTCCTGGTCTGAGCACTGATTGATGTAATGCGCATAATAGCGACTAGGCAGCTTCTTCGGCAACCTTGGCGCGGACCTTGGCTTCAATTTCGGCTAGGACCTCGGGGTTGGCTTTTAGGTATTCCTTGCTAGCCTCACGCCCCTGCCCAATCTTGGCATCATTGTAAGCGAACCAGGCACCAGCTTTGTCGACAATACCATGCATAACCGCTAGGTCGAGCACGTCACCGGTCTTGGATATGCCTTCGTTATACATAATATCGAACTCAGCAACTCTAAATGGCGGCGCAATTTTGTTTTTGACAACCTTCACCTTGGTGCGACTGCCAATAATCTCTTCACCTGACTTGATCTGTCCAGTACGGCGAATGTCGAGACGCACCGACGCATAAAACTTTAATGCATTACCGCCAGTTGTTGTCTCTGGGTTGCCGAACATAACACCAATTTTCATACGAATCTGGTTAATAAAGATAACTGTCGTATGGCTTTTGCTAATGATACCCGTAAGTTTACGCAGTGCTTGACTCATCAAGCGAGCCTGCAGCCCCATATGGCTATCGCCCATATCACCATCAATTTCGGCCTGTGGAACTAGCGCTGCAACCGAGTCGACTACGACTAAGTCAACTGCATTCGAGCGCACCAGAGTCTCGGCAATTTCTAGGGCCTGCTCACCGTTATCAGGCTGCGATACAAGCAGATTGTCAGTATCAACACCCAAACGACGTGCGTAAGCTGGGTCAAGCGCGTGTTCGGCATCAATAAAGGCAGCCGTGCCACCTTGCTTTTGGACTTCTGCGATGGCATGCAAAGTTAAAGTAGTCTTACCTGATGATTCTGGACCATAAATTTCTAGAATACGACCTTTTGGATAACCGCCGCCGAGCGCCAAGTCAAGCGACAACGAACCGCTACTTACCAACTCGACATCAACGGTTTTCGTGTCACCTAGACGACGAATCGCACCGTCACCGAACTGCTTATTAATCTGTTCTTGTGCTAGTCCTAGCGCTTTTAACTTACCTTCACTGGCGGTGGGTTTTTCGGATAGTGGATCTTTGGTCGTTTTTTTAGCTGCCATATTTTTCCTCTTTCTAATCTGTATATTATTATACGGGTCGGACCAATAATTTGCTATAATGTATCTAATGATTAAGCGAACTAATGGGTTTACCGTCGTAGAAGTTATTTTTGTAATTTTAATACTTGGCGCCGCCAGCATACTTTTCTTTGTCCAAAAAAATAGCGCTGCAGTGATTGCCCGCGACGACCAGCGTAAAGTAGCAATTAACTCCATGTATTATGGCCTCGAGGAAGTTTTCTATAAAGCCAATAATTATTATCCTGCATCAATCGACGAAAAAATCCTACCGTCAGTTGATCCTGACCTATTTACCGACCCAAATGGCATTAAACTAGGCAGCGCTGGAAGTGACTATCGCTACGAACCAGCCAATTGTACAGACAATAAATGCAAATCTTACACCTTGCGCACTACCCTCGAAAACGAGGCCGACTTCATTAAAACCAGCCGCAACAATTAATTACTAGCGGTTATTAGAATTTGCGCGACTATTACGCAGAGCCTCAATCGCATTGTTTAAGACATCTATGTGCTCTTTTGGATGCGCGGCATAAGTGAACCTGTAAGAAGTAGCATTACCCTCGGTGCTAAGCCGAATTGAGCCATAGTCAAAGAATTGTTGAAACAGTCCCTTCTGCTGATAGCTGGCGTCTTCAATGTTGTCCAAACTCACCGTTTGTTCAACGTGCGAAAATAGGCTAACCTGAACTTCCTGAATAACACACTCGTTCGTTAGATAGAGTCTATTGCTGGTATAAACGTAATAGTTAATATAAACACCGATCGCGATCAAGATCGCCACGAGTAGCATCGGTAGAGCCATCGTTGAAGCCTGCGCGGCTGGGCCAGTTATGTTAAATATACGCACAAATAGATCATAGTTGAGTAAAATCGATAATAAAAACGCCATCATTACGACACCGATAGTAAACGGCAAAAACAGTCCGATTGGATGTCGGCGAATCGCGCTAATGACATATTCATCATTCCTGAGGTTAAGTGATGGATAGTATCGCCTTGAAGTGTCATGCTTTAATTTTGTTTCTAGGCTGACATCAGATTTGACTTTATCACTATTGGTGTCGGCCGCTACGGCTGGAGCCGCCTCGGGGTGCGCGACAACTGACGGATGAGCATAGAGAGGCTGACCATCGGCTCCGTAGGCAACCGGTCGTTCGTAAGACTCAGCAACTGGCTCATCCTCGTTCATACTAGTATTATACCAAGGTTTGTCCAATATCATCGATTGTTTTACCGACATGCGCATAACCCTTTGGCGTGACGCGTCGTCCGCGCGGTGTACGCTCGATAAAACCAATCTGTAACAGATACGGTTCATAAAAGTCTTCGATAGTTGTCGCCTCATCGCCAGTCAAGGCTGCTATTGTATTCAGCCCAACTGGGTGGCTGCCGTAATTATCAATAATACTGATGATCAGGTTACGATCACCCGGGTCGAGACCAAGTTCGTCAATTTCTAGTAGCGCCAGCGCAGCCTTAGTTGTAGGCTCGTCAATAATCCCATCACCATTTACATCAGCATAGTCACGCACTCGCTTTAACAACCTATTGGCAATACGCGGTGTCAGGCGTGCCCTGGTTGAAAGCATCGCGGCAGCTTTTGTGTCGATTTTACTATCCAATATTCTTGCCGCCCGACTAATAATTTTAGTAATCTCCTCTGGGGTGTAGAATTCTAGCCGGTGAATCAGGCCGAAACGGTCTCGCAGCGGCGCCGACAAAGCACCCGTCCGAGTAGTTGCCCCGATCACCGTGAACTTCGGTAAATCAAGCCGAACACTACGAGCCGCCGGACCCTTGCCTATCATAATATCGAGTTTGAAATCTTCCATCGCACTATACAGCACTTCTTCGACAGCATGCCCCAGGCGATGGATCTCGTCAATAAACAGAATATCGCCGTCCCCAAGGTTAGTCAGTATACTCGCCAGATCGCCGGCGCGTTCGATTGCTGGTCCAGCCGTCACGCGAATATTTGTCCCCATTTCAGTTGCGATCACACTGGCCATAGTCGTCTTACCAAGTCCCGGAGGGCCATATAGCAATATATGATCGATTGGCTCATTACGCTTCTTAGCAGCGTCAATTGCTAATTTCAGATTCTTTTTCAAACGATCTTGACCAACGTATTCCGAAAAATCTTTCGGTCGCAGAGTTACTTCAATCACCTGCTCGTCAGCATCTTCGTCGTGCATACTGGTATCGATAATTCGTTGAATCGCCATTATGCATTACCTCGCAGAGCCTGCGTAACACGCGCGGCAGTTGGCAGGTCGGCCGCAACAGACTCTAGCGCCTTGCTAGCATCCGCTAACGTGTAGCCAAGGGCAATTAGGGCCTCTAACGCCTCATCGTTAACCGCCACCCCCGGTGCACTGCTAGACCTTGTGATTTGAACAGCCAGGCCAACCTTATCAGACAAATCAACTACGACTCGCTCGGCAATACGCTTACCGACACCACTAGCTTGAGTTATGTATGTACTGTCGCTATTAGCGATAGCATTGCGCACCTGTTCGCTATCGCCAAGTGACAAGATAGCCAGAGCAGCCTTGGGGCCAACTCCCTGAACAGTAATCAACAGTTCAAATAATTTCTTGGCCGCCAAGCTACTAAAGCCGAATAGCTCCTGAGATTGTTCGCGGATATGATGGTAGGTATGCAATTTAACCTGCTCGCCAAGTAGCGCCGCGTCAAAATCCCCCGCCGCGACCTGTACTTCGTAGCCAACGCCATTAACGTCAACAATAACAGCTGACCCGAATTTTTCGGCTACCACTCCATAAACATGCGCAATCATATGTTCTATTATCGCACATTTCATAGCGTGAAGTTGCAAAATGTGATAAATATTTTTATAGTATAGGCATGACGGAGCACGCAACCAATAATTTACGAGAGTTTATGATTATCGCACGTACTTGGCACTACCATCGCGACAGCGACAACCCAGACATCCAAGACATCCGTTCAAACGAGAGAATTGTTGGAGAACGGTTATTGCGTGGCGAAATAGAGAAACATTTGAAACGCCATCAAGAATTAGTTTTGCGTACCGGAAGCAAAGTCATAGAAGTAGTACGCTTCAGCCCGCTCCCATACGGTTTTAGTACTATGAGGATTGAGGAATGCGAGCCGGACACTCCCCTGCCTCTCGTCTGGCTAGCCGAAGGTGAATCAACGCGCAATGGTCAGCTAGAGCCTTATTATGGCAAATATGAATATGTCAAATTCGCGACTATCGCACAGACCCTTACCGATGATGGGTCATTTGAATCAGTCGAAGCCGACGATTAAATTACCGTGACATCAATGAATGAGTCATGGCCGCCGCTAGGGCATCGGCACAATCATCTGGTTTAGGTACTTCACTGAGGCCCAGTTGCAAACGCACCATTTCTTGAACTTGCTTTTTATCAGCTTTGCCATACCCGGTTAAAGTCTGTTTAATCTGTAGCGGCGTGTACTCGGCAATCGACATACCGCCCTTGCGTCCGGCTAGCATCGCTACGCCCCTTGCCTGTGCAACGGTCATCGCCGTCGTAACATTTTGTGCAAAAAATAGCTTCTCGATCGACATAACGTCCGGTTTTGTAGTCGCTATAATATCCATCAAGCTATCAAATATATCCTCCAACCGCTCATCATGCGGCGTGTGCGCCGGTGTCGTCACAACACCAGCATCAACCAACTTCATCTTGCCCTTAAGTACTTCGATGACGCCAAAGCCTAAAATACCCGTGCCGGGGTCAATACCAATAATTCTCATAACATTAGTATAGGCTATTTTGACGATCTAAAGAACGAGCCGGCTTTTCTGATTAGGTGCAGCGCTTCGGTTCGCCATTCCCAACCGGCATAACCAAGCGCCAAAGTGCTAACTCCACCAAACGCCCACCAACCAGCCATATCACTCGCCTTGTCCGCGATTGGCTCGACCGCAAAACCCACTGTCGGTATCGTGCTGACAACTTTACGACAACGATTTGTGTCCGGGTTACGCTCTTCACCGACGGCACAAGGCGCTAATTCAGTAGCTGCACCGAGTACCGCACGACAGCGGTTAGTCTCGGGATTACGCTCTTCACCAGCAGCACACGGCGCTAATGCCGCAACATCACTAGCTATGCTACGACATCGATTTGTTTCTTCACTACGATACTGGCCAACCTTACACGGCGTTAATGTTGAACCCGCTATAACGATTTGACGACAACGGTTAGTTTCCTCGCTACGATACTGGTTTGGCGCACAAGGTGCTAATTCGGTCGTTGCTTTAACAACCTTCTGCTTTTCAGGTACAACACTAGCCAAATTAGACACACCTGGTGTCGGTTGATTGGTGTACTGCCAAATATCATCTATGAGCGCCCACGACAAACCATCGGCTGGGTCGACGTAAGCCTCGGCTGCGTCAATCAGGCTGCCATCGGCCGACATCAAAGCAACCTGACTGGACGTGTTGACGAGTTGAAAGTTAATGTCATCATTCGATAAAACTAGATAGCTGTTTGGCGCAACCTTAACCCCGTCCGTAAACGCGTACTGCTTATCGTGATTTAGGCCGATTGCCAACTGATAATAAGTTAGGTCTACCGTAACATCGTTAGGGTTATATAGTTCAATGAATTCCCGACCGCGGTCATCGCCCACGGCGTTTGGTAGCATTTCAGTAATTTTCAAGGGCAGCAAGTCAAGCATACATTTGCCATCACTCGCTAGTACGTAACTGGGCGGCAGCAATAACTGAACACCATCGAGGTTGGGGCATATGTCCATGTCGATACAGTCACCGTTAGTGTCTAACGTATAACCTTCGGGCAGTACGAGTTGCATACCGTCGATATTGGGGCAAACATCGACTGGCGGCGGATAGCAGTTACCGGCAGTATCAACCGTATAGTCATCTGGCGCAGATAATTGTATGCCATCAATATTCAAACAACTATCCTGGACTTCGTACAATTCGCCGTAAATATAGCTCTCCTTTGGTGTCTGTATTTCAAAATCGCTATAGTTATTATCCGTGTCGATGAGCGCTTGGTCGAGGTCTAGTCTGCGCTGCAGCACACTGCCTGCTAGTGGCGCCGCTGCCGGTTTGGTTTCGGCCGACACTGCACCGTCACCCCAACCTACTTTATCAATCTCGACTTTATCGCTATCGATTAGCCGGACGTGTCCACCAGTGCCAGATAATGTTGCCGCAAAAGCTAAATCGCTTCCTATTGTCGTCGTGATTGTAGCTAGCTGATTGGAAGCAACAAAAACAAAGCTATGACCAGGCATCATGAGGTGTAATGTCTGATTATCAACAAGAAAACAAGCCATTTTACTACCAATTTCAACAGAACTAGCGCTGGCGTAATACAGGCACCAGTTAGTTATATCGACGTTGTCATCACTATTGTTATAAAGCTCGATAAACTCGTGTTTTGCAGACTCCAAATCAGCCGTCTGTATCTGGCTAATAACAATATTACTACTTACTGCAGAGACATTTTGAGTATAGAGACCACATATGGCCACAAGAGGTATTGCAAGCATTGACACTGCAAAACGCTTACGCATGCCTAAAGCATACAAAAACTCTAAGCAAAAATCAAGGTAATAATATTATTAAATATCAGCTGTAATATCGGCATTGGTATGGACGTTAACGACATCATCGAGGTCATCAAGCGCATCCATAATCTTTAACACCTTGCCGGCAACTTCCGCATCATCGATTGTAATATGCGCATTTGGCACATATTGCAGCTCGGCGTCTTCAACGACTAACCCGGCGTCTTTAATCGACTGACGAACCTTTGCTAGTTCCTTCTATTCGGTATAGACGGTTATGCCACCATCCTTCTCGACAGCATCCTCGGCTCCGGCATCTAGAACTTGTAGCAGCGCATCCTCACCAGTCGCGCCAACACGAATAACGCCCTTGCGGCTAAATTGGAACATGACGCTACCAGCATCGGCAATACGTCCACCATTTTTCGTGAGTGCAGTTCTGACTTCCGGAAAAGTGCGGTTTTTGTTGTCGGTGGCTGTTTCAATAATAATACCAACTCCGCCCGGACCCATGCCTTCGTAGGTAATCTCTTCTAGGATGGCGGCATTTTTATCAGCAACCCGGTCAATCGCCCTTTGAATATTAGCGGCTGGCATATTGGCTTGTTTGGCTTTTTCAATCGCCATGGCAAGCGCTGAGTTCATAGTTGGATCAACGCCGCTTCTTGCCGCAATTGCAATCATATTACCGATTTGTGTAAAAACAGCACCGCGCTTGGCGTCTTTGGCGCCTTTTTCTCGTTTGATAGTTGACCATTTGCTGTGTCCAGACATAAAAGATTCTCCGCTTGATATGTGTAATTAATCCTATTATAACAGATTACTCGACGATATTCGCCTCGCCCAAGTTGTACTTTGTTACGCGTCATAAATACACGCAGACCACAACTATAAACCCATAACGTATAGAGACACCGATCGACGATAGTTGTACTGCGCTAATTGCCCAGCCCAGCTTTGATAGATATTCGGCCACTCCGATCATATAACCTAGCAGCCAGGTGGCCGGCAAACCAATTATCGTAGCCATAGTAGGCACGATCATGGCGCCCAGCCCACTCACAAAAGTCAGCAACATAGCCAGAGGCACTAGTGGCAAGACTGACAAATTGGCGATAATTGAAACATTAGAAATTTGCCCAAAAGCACTAATAAGGATCGGTGCCGTTGCTATCAACGCGGATATCGTCTCGCCGAGTATCTGCCTAATAAAGCTGGGTTTGGTGTCACCAAAGAAGAAGCGCTGTAGAAGTGGCGCCAATATCATCACGCCAGCAAAAGCCGCAAATGACAGTTGCCAACCCAAATCTCCCCATAAATAGCTAGGATTAATCAGCACCGTAATAGCCGCTGCTACCGGCAACAGGACCAGCGGATGAAAGCGACGACCATAATACCAAGCCACTAAACTTAAGCTGGCGACCAACCCAGCTCTTGTCATACTCGGGCTAAGGCCTGTAATCGCCATAAAGCCAGCGATCATAGCGCTAGCCGATAATGCTGCCAGGTATTTCGATACTTTTTCAAACAGTCTGCGCGCCAGTCGTACTAATATCGTCAAATTATAACCGCTCGCCACAACAATATGCGTTAGCCCCGCAATTTTTAGCGCCTCAGCCAGGTCTGCTGGCAAGGCGCGTTTTTGGCCCACCAAATAGCCCAGACCCAAGCTCGATTCAGGATCCGGAATTGCCCGTCGGACCATATCGGCAAACCAATCACGAAATTGACGCGCGATATCGCCAGGTTGCGGGCGCTGAACTTGTTTAATTTGCGCCCGATACATCGTACCTATAAAACTGCCAAAACCGGCACTAATTTCACCTTCCACTTCAATCAAGTCACCCCTCTTGATATCCGCCTCGCTACTAGCAGTCACCCAAAGAGTTCCACGTATTGACTGGTTGTTAATCTGCAGGCTATTCAGTCTAATGACTAGCTGTCCGCTGGCATCACTATCAACATCATCCATCACTTTACCAGAAACTACACCCGACAACCCGTATAATCCCCTCATGGCCACTATTTCATTGTTATTTGCTGCTCCGCGCCACAAACCCAACATTACACCACCGACTATTACAAGTGGTATTAAATAAGTATATCTTTGCCAAAAAGTAATAGCGATCAATAGGATACTGGCCAACAGTAAGGTAAATGGCAATGATGATATCATGATGTTTTTTGACCAATAAACACCGATTAATATGGCCACGCACAAAATCGCAATCAACCAGGACACATGAGGCCGACGACGTAGCACCCACCAATTCATATGCACAGTATAGTGCTGTTTCTAAGTTTTTTACAAGAAAAAACACCCACGCGGGGTGAGTATTTTTCCTTGGAGGGACCAGTGGGGCTTGGTCACGTTCCGCAACCCCGCAAGTTCACGATTGAAAAACCAGTTTTCATCGGAACGTTGCCCTCAAACAGCCACCGGCTGTTTTCGCCCACTCCACCCCACGGGTGTCGTAGTTTCAAGCCCCACACCAATCTCATCAAAGAAAAAACACCCACGCAAGGTGAGTATTTTTCCTTGGAGGGACCAGTGGGGCTTGAACCCACGACACCCTGCTTAAAAGGCAGGTGCTCTAACCAGCTGAGCTATGGTCCCGCAAGTTGTTAGACAACTCTAAAAAATGTACCACTAATAGAGGTGGTTGTCAACGTCTTGACTTCTTATCGTTCAGATGAGCCGGCTTTGTCATGAACAAATCCAACACCGCAATCACCATACCAAAACTAATTACAGTATCCTTGTTTTGAATTAACCAATTATAGGCACTGGCGCCAGTTCCAGTAAGTGTCATGGCGTGACTAAGCGGTTCAATCAAGAATGCCATAGCAACGGCGGTAAACATTAGCGCACCAAAAATCCGCCCGACAACGCTTTTATAGGCGTAGCCATGGAACAGCAATATCACAGGCGGCAACAACACTATAACTGATAGCGTCGCTGCTGTCGTTAGTGGTCCACTTGGAAAAACGCCCAACGCGCCAACCACCAAGCCAGCGTCATAACTCCAAATAACGCTCAATATCGAACCCGCCGCCAGGGCTAAACCAAGCAAACCAAAGCGTCGACGCGTAACATAGGCCGATATAAACAATGCAATTGCAATGGCGGCAAACGTGATCACGACATTCATGTTATTTCACCACCGTCTCACCCAAGTCAAAGACAGCCGAGCGTCCAGATTTAATATTTAGGTTATCAACTGACCCAGCCGGCAACTCAACGACATACCTGGCATCGGATTTGGGAGTAAATACGCTATCCACCCCGCTATCTGGCGAAGCGTTCATTACGATATAAACTATCTTTTTGTCCTTATCAATCCAGATAATATCCATCGACGTCTTGATGTCCTTCATGCTAATTGGCCACTTGCTGTCGCTAGGATAAGCCATCATGAGCGCCTGATTATTAGACAGGTCGGTCGTCCCATTCAGCGCCGCATCACGTAACGCCGGAGTGTTGGCTAGCCTAGCCGTAAAAACGCCATCGCCGATATTCAGCGAGACGCGTGACTGGACATTAGCCGAAAAGACAGCCACGGCAGCGGCCAATATAAGAGCGACGACACCAATAATGATTACTGCGAGTCCGACGTCGCCCATGCGCTTCATAATACTACCTGCATAGCTATCATAAGCATATTATAGCAGGATTATATTAAGCGCCGACTTTGTCTTTTTTGTTGCGTCGTTTGGCGTTTAGCTCAACATATTCGATAATTGCACCAGCAACATCGCGACCGGTAACTTTTTCGATTCCAAAGCCTGGACTGGCATTAACCTCTAATATTAACGGTCCGCGTTCACTGCGCATCATGTCAACACCAGCGATATTTAGTCCCATGGCCTTTGCGGCTTTAACCGCTGCCTTACGCTCTTCGTCGGTCAGCTTGACTACCGTACCCTCACCACCTTTGTGCAGATTAGACCGAAAATCATCATCTAGACTCTGGCGCTTCATACTAGCCACAACCCGACTACCAACCACAAAAGCACGGATATCCGTACCTGCCGACTCCTTGACAAATTCCTGCAGCAAAATGTTAGTTCCATCATCATTTGTCAGATAAAAAGCCTGGAGTACTGACTTGGCTGCCTTCTTGGTTTCAGCCAAAACAACCCCATTGCCGTGCGTACCACGAGCAAGTTTAATAATGACCGGCATGCCGCCCAGCTGTTCGAGCAAGTTGTCTATGTCGGTTGTATTACGTGAAACAACTGTCTTTGGGATACCAACACCAGATTTTGCGAGCAACTGCATACTGCGTAGCTTGTCGCGTGAACGACTAATTGCAATCGAGCTAGATGCCGTGTAGACACCCTGCATTTCTAGCTGGCGCACAATAGCCGTACCATAACGCGTCATACTACTAGAAATACGCGGAATGATAGCATCAAATTTGCTCAGGTTTTCGCCTCGGTAGCTAACGGTTGGATTATTTTGCTCAATCGATGCGTAACAATCGCGATATTTGATAATTTTAACTTCGTGACCGCGCCTCAGAGCCTCTTCTTTGAGGC
>JAJYAA010000017.1 GCA_021779755.1 bacterium
GTAGTGTTACTTCTGTGCTATGTAGGTAATATGTGACGCCCTTTGAGTTTGTGTGACTGTAAGCCATTGTTCTTATAACCTCCTATTAGTGCTATACGAGAGTTAGATTACAGCTTGCGCGGCGTGGTGTCAAGATTTATATACTTTTATAGTGCCGGTGTAGAATACTTCGGAGTACCACTAGTGACACCAACCGAGCCACTATCATGACCGCGAGCACCAGGCAAACAGCTACCGACCAACCCGCAAAATCGGGCGACCAAATTGGCGAAATAAAGACGTGTCTGTATAAATCCTGCGACGGTGCTTTAATGGACGTAATGAGGTTGCTTTCGGCTGGATATTTAGCCAGTTCACCGATGGTACACTGCAAATAAGCATAGGTATATCGAGTAAATTGCGGAGCACATACTTCTTGTGCTTTTTTGTAGATATTGCCGTTAGGGTTACTGTCCTGAGCGGCCTTGTCTTGGGCGGCCTGCAAGTCGCGTTTATAACTACCCTCCAGATAAACGCCCTTGCCCATGTCGGTGTTCATATGGGCCGAAACATAGCGTTGTAAATCATACAATCTATTGGCTGTTGCGGTACTATCACCAGCATCATCGGCGGCAATCACGGCACTGCGCCTTTCGACCATGCCGATATTATTAAGCCTCAGAAATGTCGCCGCGACGAACCCGGCCAAAATCAACAGAATAACGAGCTGCCACGTCTTTACACGCTGCAACCGCTTTATGTCTCGTTGTATTCGCCGTTTGTCAGCCACCTAAACCCCACCACATCAATGTTAAACCTAGTATATACCACAAGGGTTATCTTCGATAGATACCAAACTTAGCCGTTCCTTCCAGCAACACCACACCAGCAGTAATAAAGAAGAAGACACGCAGGCCAGACACGTCCCCTAGCAACCATGCACCTAGAGCCAACACAACGCAGGCGATTGTTGCTCCGACGTTAACCATCAGTTCTGTCAAAAACATATAGACGATACGATGACCAGACGAATCTGCCTGGTCAAACATACCGCGCAAATACGACATAGCGATTCCGGCCGTCGCAACCTCGTTGGTGATATTGGTGTACACTACCGACATCGTTGTCGTCGCAAATGGCCTCGAGGCATGCACCAGCGCATTGACTATAACACTGAACGTCAGGAGGTCACCGCCGCGATTGCGATCAATCAAGCGGCCGTAAGCGTAGGATATAGCAATCGTTGCAACAATCATTACAGACGACAAAACACCAATCGTAAAGTAGAGTGAGTCGCCCAAATTCGAAAATACCACAATTGCCATAAAGATACTCCATACATAACTCGTCGCCACCATATCAAAGCCAATGCCGGTTTCAGCCACTAAACTGCGCATCGTTGCCCGCCATGGATAACCTCTAAAATGCATCGTCTGGTGTGTCCTGGTCGGTTCCGATGATTTCAGTAGCGGTAGAGCTGATAACATAAAAATCACTGCCGCAGTCCACATCACGAATTGTGGCCCGAAATAGAAGGCGATCACGCCACCAATCACCGGACTAAGTCCAATTGATAACTTTTCAACTATATTCATAAAGCCAAGCTCTTTGCCGGCGTGTTCTGGATTTTTTACTTTTGAGAAATCGATTGTATAGCCGAGCTGATAAACGGAAGTAGATACAGCCATCGACACACCCCAGATAATAATCGCCCACACACCAAAGTTAGGCACAAAACCTAGTGCTATCATGGCTGGTATGTAGATTACATTGCTAATCAAAATAGCATGCTTTGGACCGTAGCGGGCAGCGTAATATGCCGAAAAGTAAGCAAGGAAGATCTTGAGAAAGAAATATAGCGACCAGAAAATCATTATGAAAAGTAGGCTGTAACCACTTCTGTACAAATACACCGAAGCGAATCCCGAAGCGATGTACATACCAACAAAGCGCAACATACGCGAAGTATAGAGCTCGGCGATTTCGCTAAATGATGCATAGCGCCAAAAATGCCGTCTCTCAAGTAATCGATAGATGAAATCTTTAATCATATTGTTTATGTTTTCTTTACACCATTACACCATAGTTAGACACCCTAGAGCAAGTGATATACTAGTTCGTATGAATATATATTTCTCTGGTATCGGTGGTGTCGGCATTGGCCCACTAGCCGAGATTGCACATGATGCCGGCTATACAGTAACTGGATCAGATCGCAGTAGTAGTTTAATGACAGACCGTCTTGCCGCGCGTGGTATTCAAACTGACATTGGCACGCAAGATGGCACATATTTGCAGGCGACCCAAGACAAACAACCTATAGATTGGTTCATCTACACCGCTGCTCTGAGCGCCGATCACCCTGAATTAGTACTAGCTAGGCAGCTTGGGATTCGCACAGCCAAGCGTGACGAGTTACTAGCGCACATTATTGATGACAAAAAACTGCAACTCATTGCCGTTGCTGGCACGCACGGCAAAACAACGACAACTGGCATGCTAGTGTGGACCTTGCAGCAGCTGGGCATACCCGTTAGCTACTCAATTGGCACGACAATCAGCTTTGGGCCAAGCGGACACTTCGACCCTAAGAGCCAATATTTTGTGTACGAATGCGATGAGTTTGATCGCAACTTCCTACACTTCAAGCCATTTCTGTCATTAATTACCTCTGTTGACTATGACCATCCGGACACTTACCCGACCGAACATGAATACCTCGAGGCTTTCAGCCAATTTGCCGCCAGTAGCAAACAAGCTTTCGCCTGGGACGATCAACATGCCGAAATATACGATGGCCAAAACCAAGTCAGCTTAGTCGAACCCTCGCAAGTCAATCAACAATTGCGCCTAGGCGGGCTACACAATCGTCGCAACGCAACGCTTGTCCAAATTGCCGTCCGACGACTCGGTGTACTACAAGACACCACTGATATCTTATCTAACTTTCCAGGCACCGACAGGCGCTTTGAAAAGCTAGCCGACAATTTATACAGCGACTACGGTCATCACCCAATAGAGATAGCCGCCACGCTGCAAATGGCCCGCGAACTATCAGACCATGTCGTGCTTGTTTACCAACCTCACCAGAATACCCGTCAACACGAATTGATTGATCAGTACAAGGATCAGTTCCAACTGGCTGACGAGGTTTACTGGCTGCCGACCTACCTGTCACGCGAAAACTCAAACCTGCCGGTTTTGACACCAGATCAATTAATTAAAAATATCCCTAACAAACAGCATATTCACATCGCCGACCTAGACGACGCGTTGTGGTCGACAATTGAAACAGCTCGCCAGAGCGGCAAAATGGTGATAGGTATGGGCGCCGGATCAATCGATAGCTGGCTGCGCCAACACCTCAATTAACCCAAATTTCACGAAACTCCTCAAAAAAGCAGTTATCATTAAAAAAGCTACGTGCAATGATTGACTCAACGCCTGGCGCTAAGCGATAATCATGCAATTTGTGCGGTTGCACCCAGATCAAATCATCATTAGGCACAATATCATCACTCTCGAATCGGTAAATGTGCGTCATGGTGACTGCGAGTAACTCGTCGGACCCATAAACACGCACATAGGCCTCGCCGGCATGGCGCAGATCAACTTGATCAAGGCCCAATCCAATCGACACCACACGGCGGACTGCCGTCTGGGTATTTGCATCATCTGAATATAACTGGTCACCCGGCAGCGTCCAGGTATTGATGAACGGCTGTCTGGTGTGTCGTTGCAACAAAATATCACCATCGCTGTTTTGAACAACAAGCGTACAGATAAGCTCTGGCCGGGGTCTGTTGAGAGTTTCTGACCAGCTAGTGCTCGCATATCTAAGTCCGCCTAGTCCGAGCCTGTAGATATCGCCAATTTTCTCTATCAGGCCATGACGCACCAAAACTTTTAGGTGATAAGAAAATAAATTTGTATCGATTTGTGGTGGCCTGAGGTCGCTAAAACTTGCTGATTCCCGATCCGATAACTGCCTTATAATCGCCTTTTGTATGGCGTGTTTGATTGTAGGCTCTTTTTTCATAGTTGACTCAAATTATTAATACTAATATTGTCATATTAGCATATAATTCAAATACTGTAACAGTTACGGATAGTAGCCACTCGAACACAATTATTTAGTCAAATTTAATAAAATAATTATATGTAGTTGACTTGATTTAAACGCACTAATTTACCTACGCCTCGGCGTCAAGCTGGTTATTGATTAGCGGGAGTGCTAAGTTCTAGGACTTCGGGGCTAAGCGGATCACCGCTAAAAGCATCGACAGCCTTAGCCTGAGAAGCTTGTTTATCATATAATGACTTAAATTGGTCGAGCGATGCCTTGTCGAGCGCACCGGACGTTGGATAATTTTGGAAGTCGCCATCGTTCTTGACAGCCTGGCTGGTGACCGAGCTATAGCCCGGGCGGCTGAGATCTAGTTGGGCGGCGCCACTTGATTCATACAGAGCCATACTGACAACGACTAGGAAAATTGCAATACCAATACTAATTCCTATTAGGAGCATATAACGATGTTGATCCCAAAACGACAAGACTGGTTCGGCGGTAACTGGTACTGGTTCTTCCATTAGTTGCCTGCTCCGCTTAGTTTGTAAAAATTAGCCGTAAACGCATCAAACGCCGCACTGTAATCATCAATATACTGGTGCAATTTGATAACATCTACGTGCACTCGTGATCGCTTTGTACGAGCATCGGCAACTGCGTCATAAAAAGTCACCGGCTCTTTGGTGCAGTCAATATTAAGTGCGCCCGACAGACTCTCCTCGTACGCTTGATAATCTGTCCTAAATGTCTCTAGGGCCGTGTTGTAATTTTGCGTCACCGACTCTAGGTCCTTGGAGTCCAGATGGTTACTATCGACTCGGGCATTGAATCGAGCCATCAATTTGGTTGTCATTGATTCATACATCTGACCACGATTCACTCGTAGCAAGGCGTCATTAGCGTGCAACCTGGCAATGGTACTTTTGGCGCTCACGCAGTTATTTTTGATTTGACTAATTTGCGCATCAGTCATAGGCTGCGTCTGCGCTGCAACAATACCAAAAAACAAACCAGATACGACAGTTGCCAGGCTAATTCCGATAATTAATCGCTTCACTATAAACATGTCTTTCTATTATCTAACGATGTGGGCTATTTGGTCAATCTTATAACTAGTTTATAGGTTCATCAGCTGATTGATATTGAGGTTTTGAACCCCGCCAGGAATTAGATTATTCAGCCCGCTACCACTTTGCATATACTGATTCATGATACCGGTAATTGCATAGTACAGCGATACGCCGGTCGCAACAACCATTACGATTACGATTATCGTAAATATCATCACTGTCCTTTGTGCAAACTTCTTGTATCTATCATATTCCAGCATAGGCCTGCCTTGCTTATCGCGCATGGCGCCAGACATAATCTGCGACAAGTCAACTAATACCCAAATGCCAAAACCGCCAACAGTTACTAGCTTTAATAATCCAGTCCATATCTTGCCCAGATAAAACCGATCAGCACCAAATATCCCCCAAACAAAGCTAAAGAAGAAGACAGCCAAAAAATGCCTCCCCGTTGGCGGCAGCACAGCTATTGGCGTCAGACTAGCGGTCGGCGACGCGACAGTCTGCGCCTGTAGTGCAGGTGCGGTTACTTGCGAGGCCGGCGGTACAACTGGTTGAACTGGCTCTTCTTGCATGTTTATAAGTATACCATTAGCGCTTTATCCATCGATATCATCACTCAACTCGTTACCAACCAACTGATGCGCTGCACCGTCAAAGCTATATAGCGATAATAATAGGATCGCCGCTCGGCGCAAGGCATCCTTAATTTTATCCAATCTATGATCTCGCTCAAATTGATCGATGGTGTGTTGTATATATTTTTCGGATAGTTCTATGCTTGCCATATAGCTACTATAAACCGCCAGTACGATTAATAGCCAGAGAAATAATCCGTCACGATATCAAACGGCATAACGCCTTGCATTTGGAGTTCTGAGCGAAAATCCTCGACCATAGCGTTTGGACCAGATATATAAATCTTGCTGTCGGTCAGATTATCAACATACCTTTTCATCATATCAACACTCAGCCGACCGCGTTCACCCTGCCAATCGCCAGTTGGTTCGGTAATCACGAACACCGCGCGCAAGCCAAGCGCGCGTCGAGCCTGTTCAATAATGTCGGTATATACAGCCATATCTTGACGCCTAATCGCATAAAACAGCGTTACTTGTCGATTGTCTCGATTCTCAATCATCTGATCCAGCATTGCTCGAAACGGCGTAATACCAATACCACCGGCAATCAGCACAAGCGGCCTGTCGGCGTTCCTTGGTAGTACAAAGCTACCGCCAATCTGCGTCGCATGTATCTGTGTTCCCTCGCCCAGGCTTAACAATTTGCGCTTAAAAGTACTTGGCGATTCGGGGACAACAAGGCCGAGGCGTATGTACTCAGCGCCGGGACGTGATGCGATCGAAAAGACCCGACGTATACCACGATCATCAGTTTCATCGTGCGGCAAAGTTAGCTCTATGTACTGACCTGGCTTGAATTTATATTGATGATGCGGTTTTAACAGGACTTCGTAGGTTGTTGGTGCGATCTGGTGAGCTTTGATAAAGCTCAGCTTCACAGAACGACGCGCGCCTAACATAAACGAGAACATATTGCCGATCGAGATAGCGACGTCTGGTTTAGACAGCCAACCTAGGTGCAAACCACCGAGTATACCGACAATCAAAGCATAAACCGTCTGGCTGCGTTTTGTGTTTGGTGATGTCAAAGGTTCGGTTAGCATGATTGTTCCGGCAAAAACCATTGGACCAGATATGATGACAGTTTTGATTGCGTCACCTAAATCATGGCCGCCCAACTTTGCAATCGCACCAGCTAACGCCACGCTAACGAACATATAAAGTCCGACCATCCAAAAATGACGCAATTTCCAGGTCACCAAAAAACCGACAATCATAACAACTGGCAACAGGAATAAAGTTGCCACCCACCAAGTTGCTCCCAAAATACCAAGTAGTCCGCTAATAACTACTGCAATTGCTGCCGGGTTAAAAATATGTCGGCCCCTAACCGCCAAAACATACTTTGACGCCATTGCGATGCCGGCAACAAGGGCAAGCTCTAGATATCCCTTTAAGTCATTTTGCGGAAAAACCAAAAAGAATAGGATCAAGGCTGTAATTTGCCAGGATTCTGGGTTATACGGTACCGAGAACGTCCAACTAAACAGACGGTTCACGACATAGGATGACAGCACCAGTACCAACAAAGTCATAATTAGAGTTAGAGGCGTATAGCTCAACTGTCCGAATACACTCAGCCCAATTGCCGTGGCGATAATTAGGTACAGTCCATAAAGCACTAATCTATACATCGTGATACTGTCAATAAACTCTTCAACTAGTCGTTTCATTTTTAATTTTTCTCCGTAAATATCGTTATCGAACTATCGGCTGACGCCCGAACAGTGCCATCGTCATACATAATACAGTATTTCAATGGCGCTAAGCCCTCAAGCTGTTTGGGCGAGACAAAAAATAACGCCGTTGCCAAACCATCGGCATGCATCGCATTGTCGCTAATTGCCCAAGTTGCCAAAATGCCCTTAGCCGGCCGAGATGTCTTGGGGTTAATCACGTGATGCCAGTCACGCCAAGCGCGTTGATTGACAGCTGAGCCGCAAATACTAGCATTACTAATCTCGACAACACCAATTAACTTCGAGTGGTCACGCGGATCTTCCAGCCCAATTCGCATGGCCTTGTTGCCGATTACCATGTCACCCCCAGCATCAACACAAAAATCACCATCAAGTAGCCTGGCGACCTGATCAACTGCATAACCCTTACCGGCTGCGCCAACATCGATGAGGTGCGGCTGTTTGATTGTCACAGCATCCCGCCCTAGTTCAATTACCTCATCCCAGTTGGGCGTTGGTTGTATGCGAGCAGCTGGCTGCAATGAATAGTCTTTGTCATAACCAGCGTCCGATAACGTCTGTCCGATAAGCGGCGTGACTAGTCCGTCTGTTGCATCATATAAGCTTTTGTACCACTCTAGCAAGTCAATGTCCGACTCGTTCAAAGGATAGCGTGCGGGTACCGTAGCCATCTGCGCCACCAGAGAATCGTCACGAAAGCGAGACCAGGTACGATCAACTTGTTCAATGGCCTTATTAATGTCAGTTTTGCGCTTCAGCGCAGCAGGCGACTCAATCCACCAGTGTGTACCAAGGGCTTCGAATTCCATAATTAGGCTCGCGCATCATTCTTGATTGTGTCGAGTGCACTATTAAAGGCCATTGGCGTGAGCGAAGCTCCTGAAACCCGCGAAACATTCACACTATCGACGTTCTTGCCATCAACTGCCGCATTAATACCATGTGCAAATTGATCAGTGTAGGCGAACGATGTACCTGAATAAATCGAGGAGTCGTCAATCGAGACGTTGGTAATCTTGTTACTAGCTAACGTAACCGTAACACCGATTTGCTCATTACCACTTGGCGTATAGAAGCTACCAGTCGCCGTATATGTGCCATCTTTATAGTTCGCATTACTGACCGGCGTCGATCCACTCGTGGTTGTAGTATTGACGCTACTAACTATGTTTGGGCCATAAGACCCTGGACCACTCTGCATATTCCTAATAAGCACAACACCCGTCGTGGCGGCTGTCGAAATTAGCACAATACTAATTAGACCGATAATCTTTGTTCGATTTTGTTGTGACATTAAATAAGGGTTCCTTAATTACTAACTATACTTAGTATACCCTGTAATTGCTGTGAATTAGCTTATGGCGTCAGGCGATTGATATCGCGCGGGAACAGCGTGGCCTCTTTGACATTAGCCAGTCCGATTGTCTTTTGGACGAGTCGATCAATCCCGAAACCACAACCACCGTGCTGGGGCAAGCCGAACTTAAAAGCCTGCAAATAGTACTTAAAACCTTCGTGCTCAACATCAAGGCCGGCTTTTTTCATCTGTTCAATCATTGTTTCATAATTATTCTCACGTAGCGGCACAGTCGAAATCTCGAGCCCACGGAACAACAAATCTCCCCAAAGTACCGTGCCGTCATCGACGTCTAGCTTGTGATAGAACTTACCAGCTTCAATCGGGAAACGGACCGCGTAGACCAAGTCTGTACCCAGTTGCTTACGCGCATAGTCACTAATCCAACGCTCTTCGTCAGGAATCAAATCTTTTTCCTGAGTTGTATCAGTTTTAGTAGCCTTGGTATACATGTCGTGAATTTCGGCAATCGTAAAGCGTGGCACCTTACCGTCATCGGCCAGTTTAAGCTCTGGAGCGTTCAGGATACGCAGGTCATCAGCGTGTTCGTCATAGACACGCTTCAGAGTGTACTGCGTCATATCGCCCACCATATCAAGCACTTCGTCGTGCCCCTCGACAAATCCCATCTCGATATCGAGCATCGTTAGCTCGGTCAAGTGCCGGGTTGTTGCACTTGGTTCGGCGCGGTAAGAATGTCCAATTTCGTAAACTCGCTCAAAGGCGCCGACCATAATTTGCTTATAAAACTGCGGGCTCTGTGCCAAGGTTGCCGTCTTGCCGAAATAGTCTAATTTAAAGACTTCTGCACCACCTTCGGTAGCTTCAGCCAGTAACTTGGGCGTATCGATCTCGATAAACTCTTTGTCGTTCAAGAACTCACGGATGTATTTGGTTAGGTCAGCTCTAATCTTGAAAATTCGCTGTTCGTTGATGTTGCGAATATTCAAAACTCGGTTCTCAAACAAAGTATCTAGATGTTCAGATTTGTGTGAAATTGGTTTATCAACTTCGATTGGTGGCTCGTCGGTAACGGGCATTTCAACTGCAACTACCACATCGTGAAGTTCAGCTCCGCCGGGTGCACGCTCGTCGGCTACTACCAGGCCAGTTAGTGCCAAAACTGTACCTATCTGCAAACCGCGTAGCTTTTCAAGCTCATCACCACTATCAATTAATGTCTGTACTAAGCCGCTGCGGTCACGTAATGTGATAAAGTTCAGCCCGCCCATTAAACGCTTCTTGTGTAACCAGCCGCGCACTGTGACGGTTTGGCCAATTTTATCTGCTACTTCTCGAACTAGTGTTCTTGTCATTGATCGTTCTTCCTTATTTCGAATTGTCATTTAGGCGGCTGTTTGGGTCGATGTCACAAAGAAGTACGCCTCGGCTATTTGCCGACCCGTAAATCATCATCATTATTGCGCCACGTAATCATCTTGGCCTTATTCTATCACCTACACCCCTATTGAGCTAGACGTTCTCGAGGTTTTTAGGCTGATTATTGTCATGTAGGTTACGCATAGCAACTGCTCGCAAATCATCATGCTCATCAAATTCGTCAATAATCCTACGCCCCAACAAGGCCTCAATGACGTCTTCGAGAGTCAACAAGCCGACGGTTTCACGGAATTCATTCACAACAATAAACAAGTGATGATGGGTGCGTAAAAAAGCCGCTAAAGCATGCTGTAGGGTTTGATCCTGTCGGATATAGTAAACGCGCGGTTCCATGGCCTTTTCGGCCGTCAGAGAACGCTTAACGTCGAGGGCTAGCAAGCCGCGAATCTGCAATACGCCGATAACATGATCAATGTCACCATCGATCACCGGTATGCGACTGTGCCCAGTCGTATGTAAGTCATTAAGCGTTAACGGACCGAGCAGCTCACTTTTCTTGATTGTGTCTATGGCACTGCGTGGCACCATAATCGAACTGACAAGTTGGTCACCAAACGACAGACTATGCTCTACGAGGCGCTTCTCGTCAGCTGTCAAAATACCACTAGACCGTCTAACTAGATACTGCAACTCCTCACGCGAGTCAAATCGCATCATCGCTGATGCATCCGATACACTACCAGCACCAATAAGGCGAAAGATCGTCGGAAACTTCTCAACCAGCCTCAACAGACCGGTCTCATACTTTGCGTAGAGTCGTCGGGCAATCGTCCGCGACCAACGAGTTCGTCCGCATGGACCATACCAAATAACGATGGCTAGTAGCACCAACAAACCCCATCCCAAACCAAATACGGCAACACTGAAAATAGCAATTGCCGCAATCATCAATCCAACAATAATCCTCTGAAGAGACAACAGGCCGCCAAGCAATTGGTCTTTTCGTAGCGAAGCTTGCGCCTCAACATCACCCTGGTCAGCACGGCGTTGACGCTCAAATAAACTCATGGCTGGCCTAATTGGCTCAACGCCCGAAATAATGACGAGAAACACGATTAGAATAATAAGTAGCACTAACAGCATATAGCACTATTGTACATCAGCAAGGGCTAGCTTCGAGTTATATCTGCTACAATTAGTATAGTAATCATAAGGAGTTTTTTGTGAGCAAGAAAGCATGGATCATTTTTATAGTTGCCATAGCGGGGTTATTAATCGCCCTTGTTGTTTGGTCACGCGCCACAACGCCACAGGTTAATATTAACGACATAACGACCACTGCCATACAGCCCGCTTCCAAGTCAGACGGCAACATTGCCGATCACGCCCTAGGCAAAGCCGATAGCAAAGTTGTTTTGATTGAATACGGAGACTATCAATGTCCCGGCTGTGGTGCCGCCAATCCAGGCATCGAAAAAGTTACCGATCAATACAAAGGTGTAATTGCATACGTATTCCGCAACTTCCCACTAACCACTATTCACCAGAACGCCCTCGCCGCTGCCGGTGCCGCTGAAGCTGCGGGCTTGCAAGGCAAATATTGGGAAATGCATCACCTGCTATACCAGGACCAAAGTGAATGGGATACTTTGTCTGGAACTGAGCGCACTAATATGTTCACGAGTTACGCCAAAAGTCTCGGCCTAAACGAAACTCAGTTCCAAGCTGACCTATCGTCAAATGCCGTCTCTCAAAAAATCACCTATGACCAAGCAATCGGCCAAAAGGTCGGCGTCGACTCAACCCCATCGCTATACCTTAACGGCACCAAGTTATCTAGCAACATCATTAGCGACGTCCAACAGGGTAGTGGCAACCTACTCCGCGATGCGCTTGACGCTCAACTGAAAGCCGCTGGCGTTACGCCACCTGCACGCAGCTAGCACCTTGATCACATAAAAACGAAAACACCCCGGTGCCTTGGGGTGTTTTCTTTTTTTGGTTAAGTCTCGTAGCGAGACTTGGATTTATAGTCAGACGACTACTACTGTGCAATATACAGTTGCCATTCGGCAGGCACCACATCCACGGCTATCTTTTTGCGTCGTGACGACACAAATTCGATGGCTATTGGCATGTGATTATTCACTCCTTGTACTATGTACAGCCTCACGCGCTTCGACCTTTATAATATAGTTTTGGCGCGAGACACATCAACTATATTAGCAATTATGGACACGCACGTCAAGACTGGCGCTATTTGAATAACGCTATTGCTAATATAATAATCTAATTCTAAAGTTACCGCAAGTAATAAACGTTGTATTAATCAAATCGCTATTCACCAGGTGTCTCTTCGGGCTTGGCGCTGCGCAGTACGCGCTCTTTTAGCGCAAATACCCCAATTGTTGCGGCCACCATGAGGCCACCGGCAACAATAAATATACGCTGCAGGCTGTAGCTAAAGGCGTGTGTCACCGTGCTTGCAAATTGATTTTGATTAGTTTTAAACTGCTGCTCAACGGTTGTTCTGGCTGGCAACGGAATCTGTGCAAAATTAGCCTCAGCCGCGCTCGTAATGACGCTTTTTGTATCGGGCATATTAATCCTTAGTATCGTGTTGGCATCACTCAGGCTGCCAATTTTTGATATCTCGGGACTTTTCGAAAGCATCTGCAGATAAGCACTCTGCTGGATGTCGCCCAGATGCGCTACGATACCGGCGGTGAGCATTGCTCCAAAGACTGCCGTACCGATAGTCGAACCGAGGCTACGGAATAGCTGACTAGAACTAGTTGCGGCACCAAGTTCGCTCATCTCAAATTCATTTTGAACAGCCAGATTAATAACCGGCATAGCCACACCCATACCCAGACCCAGTGCAATCATAATAATCGACTCATAGCCATAGCCACTTTCCGGTGTTAAAGAGGTCAAGAAGAACATTGCCGTCGTCGACACTACAAAGCCAACCTGCATAAATATCTTGTAACGACCAATCCGCGAAATGATCTGGCCAGCACCAATACTCGACACCATAATACCGCCGACCATTGGTAGTAGCATCAACCCAGACTGCGTTGGCGTTGCGCCAAAGACCTGTTGGTTAAACTGCGTTAGATACAGAATTGAGCCCATAAACGCTGATCCGAACAATGTGGCAATTGTCATAATTAGGACAAAATTCCGGTTCTTGAAAAAGTGTAGCGGTAAAATCGGTTGTTTAGCCCGACGCTCGACAAATATAAACAAGGCAATCATGGCCGCCACAAAGCTAAACATTATAAGTTTCAGCGTGCCAACAGCCATACCGGTCGAACTTAGGAAACTCGCAAAGATCGTATCGGTGTTGTCTACGGCTAGTATCAGGGTACCAAGGCCCAGGGCTAAGACAGCCGCGCCCAAGTAGTCAACTGCCGGCTTATTATCGTGTCGAAAGGCCGGTGAATAAAGTGATATCAATACAAAGGCGACAATTCCAACTGGCACATTAATAAAGAACGTCCAGCGCCAATCAGTAATGGCACCAAAGAGATGCTGACCGTCAGTCAACCAGCCACCGAGCAGTGGACCAATTACCGAGCTTAAACCAAAAACAGCACCAATCAGCCCTTGCCACTTGCCGCGTTCCCTGGCTGCAAATAAATCTCCAACAATCGTAAAGGCATTGGCTGTAATAATTCCGCCGCCGATTCCCTGCATCGCCCGCCACATAATTAGATCTGTAATATTACCACTGAGTCCACTCGAGAGTGATCCAATCGTAAAGATCGCCACACCGATTAGCAACATAATTCGACGACCGAATTGGTCTGATAACTTACCGGCAATTGGCACAGTAATTGTCGTTGTCACCAGATAGGCCGTTACGACCCAGCTCAGTGAATCAAAGGCATTAAATTGCTCGACAATTTTGCCCAGGGCGGTGGCGATGATCGTTTGGTCTAGGGCTACTAAAAACATACTAGCCATGACCGATATCATGATAATTAGTTTACTGCGCAGTGTTAGATGGTGATGCATGTTGCTTTTATTGCTCTTTCGATTTTTTTAGTGATTTGAATGTTTCAATATGTAGGTTCATAGTTTCAATATATGACTCAATCTGGTCTTCTTTTAAAAGCCCAACAAAGCCACTTTTACACGAACCCAACACATATAACCTGTCGCCCGGCATAATACCGATCTCTTCGCGTGCGTCAGCCGGGATAACAACCTGTCCCTTGGTGCCAACAGTTGCAGTGCCATATAGTTTCTTGTCATGCATAGCTATTACTCCTAATAATGATATTTATTCATTCTAGCTAAGTATGAAAAGTATGTCAAGTATTACTACATAGTTTTAGAGCTTGTCCTCTAAGTATTTGCGTAACCTCTCGGTATACAGCACATAGCTTCTGCGCGAATGGCTAATCAACTGTTTAACTTCAAGCTTTTTAATCTCGACATTAATTGTCTCGCGAGTTAGCCCGAGGGCGTTCGCTATCTCTTGTTGCGTAACCGACAGCTTGAGGCGATTATTATAAGGTCTCAAAAAAATGCCAAACTGGTCAGCCATATACATCAAAGTACGTGCGATTTTATCGCTCGCATAAGTTTGCTCCAACGCATCGACGCGCGAAAAAGTTGCAATCAATAGAATCGTCAAACGAGTCATTTGTTTTTGAGCTATCTCGATATCTGAGCCGACATACCGCAAATAGTCCTCGCGCGGTACAAGCCTAATTTTGCAAATCGTAAAGGCCTCGTAAAAGTAAGGTGCTTGCTTGACGATACCGAGCGCAAACCCAACAGGAAAGTCTTCCTCTGTGCGATTAAAGGCAACAAGTCGCTCGTCGCCATTTCCATTAATTGTATAGGTTTTAACAATTCCTGTTTCGATAATATAGGCAGACTTTGGAATATCGCCCCTAAGTAAGATAGTCTCGCCTTTTTTATAAGTGCGGGATGGGTATTGCGCGATGATTTGCCG
>JAJYAA010000018.1 GCA_021779755.1 bacterium
CCCTTATATATATCAACGAATTCAAATCTTGTCAATATCTAGTACTTGTCGTCCTGGCATTTGCGTGTTTCGCCCCTCCGCACGCCACCCGTAGTGATGCTTGACTGTAATGTCCTATTCCACCTCTACGCCCAACCACTCCTCCAACCAGGGCTTCGCTCCGGGTTCGATCAAGAGTCCCGACGTCTTGTCGAACTCGGGCTGCAGATTGGTTGTCATAGTAGTTAGCCGCGCGGCTCTATAGCTGTATTCCGTTGGTTGTTGTTTAGCCCTCGCCCTAAGCCGCACCCTAGGGGTCTGGGGTCTCTACACTTACCGTAAAAGAATAGTAATCTAGGACCTGGCTCGCTGAGGGCTGACCCGCACCCATAAGCTAATTAGCTTATGGCGTAAGAGCGATTCCTTTAGGGTCGTTCCGCAGGCGACCTAAGACCTAGTTGCTATTTCTTTTAGCGCGTAATTGTAGCAACCCCAGCAGTTTTGGATACTTTTGCAGTTCAAAAGTATCAAGACATTTGTTACTTTGGCAAAAAGTAAGGAGTAAGATTTGGGATTAACCGTATTTTTCCACACAAATTTATGGGGTCAAGCAAAAAGCGTTGTATATTTTGCCTAAAACAAAATACCGCTAGTTCTAGCGGTATTTTGTGAATTGATTCACTAGGTCGAATGTATTTGGTGTAATTAGCTAAGTTCGACAGTTGCGCCTGCTTCTTCAAGCAGTTTCTTTGCAGCTTCGGCGTCGTCTTTGTTTGCTTTTTCTTTGACTGGTGCAGGTGCGCCGTCAACGATAGCTTTTGCTTCACCAAGACCAAGTCCGGTGATTTCTTTAACTGCCTTGATGACAGCAACTTTCTGAACACCGGCGTCTTTTAGAGTAACGGTGAATTCAGTTTTTGCGTCTTCGGCAACAACTTCACCAGCAGGTGCAGCAGCAACAGCGACAGCAGGTGCAGCAGCGCTTACGCCCCACTCACCTTCTAGGTGTTTAACGATTTGGCTCAGCTCTAGAGCTGAGAGTTTGTTGAGTTCATCAACGATTTTTTTCTGACCAGCAGAAAGGGTGATTTCAGTATCAGCCATGATAATTCTCCTTAGTTAGAATATAGAATTTTGAATCTAGAATATAGCTTAGCCGCATTGGACTTATGCTATCTTCTACCTTCCATATTCTACCTTCTATTTATTAATATGGTTACAAAATTAAACTTGTTCAGCGCGCTGTGACAAAACTTGCGCAAAGCCACGTTGTGCGGCATTTGCAACGCCCAAGAATTGAGTAAGTGGTGCTGCGATAACGCTGACGACTTGACCGCGGAGTTGATCCTTGGTTGGAAGTTCGGCGAGTGCTTTAACGGTTGCAGTATCTAGGGATGCTCCAGTACCATCAAAACCAGCAACAAGCTGTAATTCTGGGTGTTTTTTTGCAAAGCCAGCCATAACTTGAGCTGGAGCAACTTCATCTTCGCTTGAAAAAGCATAAACTAATTGTCCAATCAAGAGGCTGGTGTCGGCAGCTTTGAACTTATCGCTTTGCTCTAAAGCGACGCGTACCAAACGGTTTTTGACAACCTTGATAACAACGCCAGCTTCGCGAGCTGAGGCTCGAAGTTCCTGCATGTTCGCAACACTCAGGCCAGTGTAAGTTGCACCTACACTACCCTTTGCGTTTGCAAACAAATCAGCTAATTCTGTAACCAAAGTGTTCTTTTTATCGCGGGTAATTGCCATAAAAGTTCTCCTTTGATTATGTTGCATTCGACCAAGTTGTGAATGTTCTAGACAGTCGCAATGCCAAATAAAAAGTCTTTGGACCTCGCACTGCCAAAGACTAAAATCGAAAAATGTATGTTTTACATGATCCTCGGTAGCGAATTAAGTACTTGCATACAGCTACTGTCTTTGGTGATGTCTGCGCGTAGTATAACAAATTTGTTCACGTGTTGTCAATAAGTCATAAGTCCAGCCCAAGATGTATAGACTTTATTTATATACTATGGTATAATATATGATTGTGAGTAATACAGAAAATGGCGAAAAAAGCCAAAGCGCAACAACACACGAATCACTTATGCTCGACGGAAGACCTGCGTTTTTTAACTCTCGCTCAAGCATGGCTGGCGTTCGTTCCACGGACGGCCTTGATGTAGGCAAGATGATTGACGCCCAGATAACGACTTCAAGGTATGGCGAGCTCCTACATAACACCGTTGTGCTACCTCGGCATGCTTTTCACGACAATCTGATTGCGCCTACTCCAGCAGACCCTTTTAATATTATTGATTCTGCCGGCGTGGATTACTTTTCTGATTCAAGAGACATGATGCTTGAACGACTTCGAGTAGAGGCTGAGCGAACTGGTATTGATGATGTTGCGCACCATGCTATTATGGATGAGCTTGAAACACAGCATCGGCTTCAGTCCAATAAAAACTCTGAAAACTATCTTAAATTTTGCGATGCCCTCAGCCTGGGTAACTATTTATTAAATGATGACATGCGTGCCATGATAACGCGCCTAAGATCTGGCGAGGCCACGAGTGCTGAGCGTATGATCCTAATGAGCCTTTTCCCGGAACTAGAGGCAGTCGAGGATATGAAATTCACGAAAGCCCTTGATACTCCGGCTATTGAACGTGCCGTGACGGTGTATGTCGCTAACTTAATAAGACTGAGTAATCATTCTCAGCATATAGAATTTAAATTATTGCCAAAGTCCAGGCAGCCAGCGCGATTTTCATATTCTGATAATGACGGTCATATTGTTGTCGGTAAGGCGGTGATTGCTGAGGCGAGTGTGTTAGGAAAAGAGCTTGAGTTCGTTGCGAGAAGTGCCTATTACCTATTTCCTGAAGCAGATCGCCTAAGCGGCATGTCTAATAAACTTGTAACTTTACCTGACGGAACAATGGTTAATCAACAGCAGATATCGGAATCAGTCTATATTCGCCTCAAATCTGGTACTCCTAGTATTCCAGAACGGAAGTCTGCTAAATCTTCGGCACAGCCAGAATTAAGCGATATTTTATCATTAGCCAGTATGAGCTTCAAAAAGGCGCTAGGACATAATTAGTGAACGAATTTCTTGCTGAATATCATCAATAGGCCGCATCTTGCCATCTTCTACACACTGAATCGCTGTAAATTCGTCTGGATAAAGCCGACACAACTCTTCATAGTTAGCTTTTGCGCGGTCTAGGTGGCTGGCGTTGGCTTCATGAATATCCCGCTTTTTGTCTGTATAACTACGGGCTGCTTTTTTGTCTACGTTTGCTTGAGCGATGTCCGTGGGAACGATTAGGACAATCTGCTTATCTGGTTTTGGGATGCCCAAGACATCGTATTCGATACCCATCATGCGTGCGTAAAACGCATGCCGCTCAGCTTCGTTGGTGAATTTTGTACCCTGATGGGCAAGGTTTGAGGCGACGTAACGATCGGCTATTACGAAGCCGTGTTCGTCAGCTAGTCTTGTTCTGATTTCGCTACTAGCCGCATAACGGTCAATTGCGTATGCAAGGCTGGCTAAGTCCGCAGGTACGTCGTCGGCTTGTCCGTATTGATCATCCAAGTAGAGGCCGGCTATTTCGGCAGATGGTTTACCATACCTGGGGAAGCTTAATTTCAGTACATGCCTTGATAGTGACTCTGTCGCGTGAGTTCTCAGTAGTTCTGATTGAGTTCCTTTACCCGAACCATCCCCACCTTCGATAGCTACAAATCTAACCTCGCTCATTATTTATAATCCACACCTTCGATTGGTGGCGGCAGCGCAACGGACTTACGGTATGTTCTCGGCAGCATTTGATCTGGCGTCCATTTTTGAACAAGTTCGTGGATATCGGTGGATGATTGGTAATTACCGCTCAAGGCCGTATAGCTACCGTCTACTGGCCCCATATGATAAAAAACTAACTGTGCTATCGCCATGCCAACAGGTAGTGGTACATGTTCGCGCTCATTGCTATTTTCTATCTCCATTGTCCAACGATTGAAATATCCAGGATCACCCCAACCGGCATCTTTGCATACAGTAATTCCATTTCTGCCGGTCGTGCTTTTTGCTTGCATGCTGCTGGTGCCGATTTCGTCAATGCCGATAAATTCATGCGTGTGACCAAGTATTCGTTCGCCGGGGCGGAGGATAATAATTGGCTGGTCTGGATCGATGCCTTTTAACGCATCAAGGCCAAGCTTGCGTCGAATCGTGCCGTGTTCGCGTAATGGCATAGCTTCGAGTGGTTCGCCGAAATAGCGCATGACGTCCTCTTCGTCATAGGGATTATATAAACCGGCTCGCTTGGTTGATTGATCGGTGCGATAAAAGTTATACCCAAGTCGTACGTCAACACTACTGGCATTAATTAACTCTGGTGCGCCAGGATATTGAATAATATGACCATCTTGGATGGCTTGAATAATTTCTACGTTACTAAAAACTCCAGTGGATTGAGTATTTTCTGGGCTTGGCATCTTAAAATCCTATCTTGTTAATTATACCAAATGATACATTATGTGCTTGTTGGCCGATGAGCCAACCGCGAGAAGTAATTGCATCTCAGCGGTTGACCCATCAGTTGGTCATCAGACGGCGACGGGCGCCTTGATGGCCGGGTGGTGCTGGTAGTCGACGATCTCGACGTCCTCGAACGTGTACTCGAACATCGATGGTGCCTTGCGCAGGCGCAGTGTCGGGTACGGGAACGGCTCCCGTGCCAGTTGCGTGCGCACCTGCTCTTCGTGGTTGTCGTAGATGTGGCAGTCGCCACCGGTCCAGACGAAGTCGCCGACTTCCAGGCCGGTCTGCTGGGCCACCATGTGCGTCAGCAGCGCGTACGACGCGATATTGAACGGCACTCCGAGGAACATGTCCGCCGACCGCTGGTACAGCTGGCACGACAGCTTGCCGTCCGCCACGTAGAACTGGAAGAACGCGTGGCATGGCGGCAGTGCCATATTTGGTATCTCAGCGACATTCCAGGCCGAGACCATGATTCGCCGCGAGTCCGGGTTGGTCCGCAGCTGGTCGATGACCTGGCTGAGCTGGTCGATATGACCACCGTCCGGTGTCGGCCACGACCGCCACTGCACGCCGTAGACCGGTCCGAGTTCGCCGTCCGGTGCGGCCCACTCGTCCCAAATCGATACCCCGTGCTCTTGTAGCCACGAGACGTTCGAGTCACCGCGCAGGAACCACAGCAGTTCGTACACGATGGATTTCATGTGTACTCGCTTGGTCGTGACGAGCGGAAAGCCCTTCGAGAGGTCGTAGCGCAGCTGGTGTCCGAAGACGCTGCGCGTTCCAGTTCCAGTTCGATCCGACTTCGGAGTCCCGTGCTCCAGGATATGCCGAAGCAAATCCTCGTACGGTGTCGGTACTGCACTTGCAGCCATGATGCCTCCAGCAATCAAGGGGTCAACTATGAATGTTCACCCACCCTAGCCTGTATTTTATACTATTCTTTCTATAAATACGATTTCAGTATAAAAAATACCGCCCTGTGATGGGCGGTATTGATTTTGATCCGTTGCTGGATTAGTTTGAGGTGTTTTCAACCTTGATACCAGGACCCTGGGTGGTGCTGAGGTTGATTGACTTGATATACTGACCTTTTAGGCTAGCAGGTTTTTGGCTCTGCAAGCTGTCAAAGAAAGCTTTGGCGTTCTCGGCAAGTTTAGCGGCGCCAAAACTTACTTTGCCGATTGACAAGTGAATGATCGCTTGTTTGTCGACGCGGTACTCAACCTTACCGGCTTTTGCTTCAACGGTAGCTTTGGCTACGTCAGCTGCAACCGAACCACTCTTTGGGTTTGGCATTAGGCCGCGTGGACCAAGTAGACGAGCGTATTTACCAAGGCGCGGCATGTAAGCTGGTGTAGCGATTAGGATGTCGAAGTTGATTTCTTCTTTGTCTAGCTGTGCTAGGAAAGTTTCGTCACCGATAATGTCGGCGCCGGCTTTCTTGGCAGCGGCGTGATCAGCTTCTGGTGCAAATACAGCAACACGAATAGTCTTGCCGGTACCGTTTGGCAGTGATACAGTTGCGCGAATATTCTGATCAGCCTGGCGTGGATCAACACCTAATTTTACATGAGCTTCAACGCTGGCATCAAACTTGCTTGGATTGGTTTTTGTAGCCAGTTCCAAGGCGTCAGCCAGTGAGTAAATCTTGTCTTTTTCGACAAGTTCAGCGACCTTGCGGTAGTTTTTGCCACGGCGCTCGATTAGAGGACGAGTAACTGGACGTGGGCCTTTCTTGGCGTGGACTTCACCATCGTCTGACTGAGGTGTTGTGTCGCCGTGCTCTTTGCGCTCTTCTTTGGCGATTTTTTCTTCAACTTCTTTGAGTGCTTTTTCGCTACGCTTGCCGGCTTTGGCCAGTTTAACTTCTGCGGCTGGTGCTTCACCTGTTACAACTTCAGGTGTGGTGACTGATGTCGAGACGCCAGCAATAGCGGCTTCAATCTCGGCGATAGTATTCTTGTCTGTAACTTCTAGTTTGAGCTTCTTAGCTTCTGCTAGCAAATCGGCTTTTTTAGCCATAGGTTTAAACCCTTTCTGTGGTAATAACGGCTGTTTAGGCCTCCCAGCATTGATTGTTTGATTTAATGAGTATAACATTAATGGCATATTTTGCCTAGAACGAAAGCAGCCCCCGCACATCCCGACTTTCGTCTGGGAGTGCGGGGGCTTTGGTGCTGCTGCGGCGGCGCGAGGGTGACACTAGTGCCACTTGTGGAGATGGCCACCGTTGACGGCCTTCTCGTCGTAGTAGGGTCGTATCCGGTGCAACAGCACCTTGATGCGTCCCCCCAGTCCGATGCGGACCAATCTGGTTGACCTGGCGGTGGCGGGCTTGATGGGCAGCGCCGCGATTGGCATTCGTCCATTCATCCCGAGAAAGTCACTTCCCCTGAACGTACTCATCTCTCTCCTTTGTGTCGCTTTTGGGTCCGAACAGATGCCAAACCCAACGTATATCGGCGATGAGGGCAGCAAACATGTTCACCTCGGTTGCCTGCACACAGCAGCATTCAGGCGGTTGCCTGATTGTTTAATTATACACCATTTGACCATAATTGTCAATAAAGCATAAGTAATTAACGTATCATAGTCTTGCAAGCTCACTCTATTAAGCTTATGATTATCAGATATGGATAAAATTATAGATGAACTAAAAAAACTAGGTTTTAGTGGAGACTTCGACGATACTGCCGACACTTTAGCGGCTTACTCACACGACGCTTCAATGTTTGAAATAGTACCAAAATTAGTCGTGGCGCCTAAAACAGCCAAGGATGTTGCCACATTAGTTGATTACGTTGCCAAGAACAAGAAAAAGCATCCGCAATTATCGTTAACCGCCCGTAGCGCCGGTACTGACATGAGCGGTGCTGCAATTAATGATTCGATTATTGTTGATTTCAAGAAATATCTAAATAAGATAATTTCTGTTAATAGCAAACTTGCCGTGACGCAACCTGGCGCTTTCTTTAGGGATTTCGATGAGCAAACAGCCAAACATAATGCCCTACTCCCCTCGTTCCCAGCTAGCCGTGATTTGTGTACGGTTGGTGGCATGATTAATAACAACTCGGGTGGCGAAAAGTCCCTGGAATTTGGCAAAACCGAAAAGTATGTACCCGAGCTAAAGTTTGTCTTTGCCGATGGCATCGAACGTGTCGTCAAGCCGCTAACCCGTATTCAGCTGGTGGCAAAAATGGGTCAAAAGGATTTCGAGGGTACGGTTTACCGACAACTATTTGACCTCATCGAGGCTAACTATGACACGATTAAAGCCGCCAAGCCGCGCGTTAGCAAGAACTCGACTGGCTACAAGCTGTGGGATGTTTGGGACCGCGAGACGGGTGTTTTTGACTTAACGCAGGCAATTATTGGTGCTCAGGGAACGCTTGGTCTCGTGACCGAAGGCACCTTCAAGCTAGTCGAACGACCGCAGCACTCTGGTTTATTGGTGTTATTTATGAAGGATATCGATGACTTAGGTAGTCTGATTCCGACCGTTTTAAAGCATAAACCAGCTACGTTTGAGAGTTTCGATGATGCAACACTATGGTTGAGTATCAAATTTATGCCAAGCTTCCTCAAGATGCTTGGTCCAGTGCGTTTTATTCATTTGTTGCTGACACTGATTCCCGACGGACTACAGCTGTTGCGCGGCATTCCAAAGTTAGTGCTGATGGTGGAGTTTACTGGACATACCGAGGATGAAGTTCGCGGCAAAATCAAAGCCCTGCACAAGGAACTCGGTATGCAACGTGCCCGCTATGAAATTAACGGCTTCGAAGAAGATCCAAGTGAGGGTGCGAGTGAAAAGTTTTGGATTATGCGTCGCTACAGCTTCCAGTTGTTACGTAGCAAGGTCAAAGACAAGCACACGGCGCCTTTTATTGATGATTTGATTGTTAATCCAGAATATTTGGCCGAGTTCTTGCCGCAGATTCGCAAAATCATTAAAAAGTACAAATTGATGGCGACGATTGCTGGCCATATGGGTGACGGCAACTTCCATATTATTCCACTAATGAAGCTAGAGGACCCGCGTGACCGCAAAAAGCTGCTACCGGCCATGCGTGAGATTAACGAGTTGGTACTTAAGTACAAAGGTAGCTTGAGCGGCGAACATAACGACGGATTGGTTCGTGGCCCATGGCTAGAAGAGATGTATGGCAAGGAAGTTGTCGGTCTATTCCGCCAGACAAAGGACATATTTGATCCGCAACATATCTTTAACCCACACAAAAAGGCCAATGCCGACTGGGATTATAGCTATTCGCATATTCGTGAACACTTTTAATAACCTGTATTTTCACCCTACCCTCAAACTCTGTATTTCTATAACACTGCTTCACGCCGGGTCTTTCACTGACCCCGACACAGGAAAGACTCTGGCTCCAGGGTGTCATAGAAATAGGAGTTTTCGGTTAGGACTCTTGTTCGAACCCGGAGCGCAGCCTGGTTGAAATAGTAGTTGGGCGTAGGGGCGAACTAACAAAAATACCGCACATTGCTGCGCGGTATTTTATTGTGTAGGTATTAGGTTTTTAGCCTTCTACTTCAACACCCATCGATCGAGCAGTGCCCGCGATAACTTTAACGCGGCCGTCCATGTCGATAGCATTTAGCTGATCTTTTTTGATTTCAGCAATTTCTTCTAATTGAGCACGGGTGATTTTGCCAACTTTTTCAGAGTGTGGTTTGCCGCTGCCCTTTTTGATACCTGTTTTTTCGCGAATCAGGTCGTCAACTGGCTGACCAAGCGACTTCCATGCGAAAGTACGGTCTTCGAATACCTGCAGGTGAACGATAACATCCTTGCCCATTAGGTCTTTTGTACCTTCGTTAAAAGGATTGATGAAGTCCATCATGTTTAGACCCCATTGTCCAAGAGTTGAACCAACTGGGGGTCCAGCGGTTGCGCGTCCTGCAGGGATACGTAGTTTCAGATTACCAATAATTTTCTTTGCCATATTTTTCCTTTGAACTAAATATTATTTGAAGCGATATTTAGTGCGTAACTGAAGTATTATAACAGACTATAACCGATTGCTCAACCTTTGAGTTTAATACTACCAGGTATTGATGACGACCATAGATAGCCGCTGCTAAGCTCCGTGCTATCCGGTATCGGCTTTGCTTGAAGTACTCGCGCTCCGTCTAGCGGCGACAAGGCATAGTTGACTGTTACAGTTAGGCCGGCGACCAGTTTACCTAAGCGCATCAAAGCATGTTCTACAGTCTCGCCTATGCCTAGGTCTACTTCGGGCAATCTTTGCTTACTGTCGGTAACAACCATAGGTGGCTGTTCGGATGACGGGATGACGGCTATGATTTTGCCAGGCACGATGGTTATGAAATCTTGCTTACCTGCAAAGCATCAAGTTCAACTGGCGTGTCGCGACCAAACATACTAACCATAACTTTGATCTTGCCTTTTTGAGTATCAATTTCGCTAATAGCACCGTCAAAGCCTTTGAATGGACCGTCTGTGATACTGACAACTTCGCCTTCTTTGAAGTCGATGTGGTGTTTTGGATCTTCGACACCCATACGCTTCTTGATTTTGCTAATTTCACTGTCTGATACTGGTGTTGGCTCGGTACCTGTGCCAACAAATCCAGTCACGCCAGGCGTGTTACGGACGATGTACCAAGTTTCGTCGGTTAGTTTCATCTCAACTAGAGCGTAACCTTGGAAGATTTTAGCTTCGATAACTTTACGCTTGCCGTTCTTGATCTGAATTTGCTTTTCCTTAGGCACCATAACGTCAAAGATCTTGTCGGCCATATCGACAGCGTTAATTCGTTGACGAATACTTTCAGCAACCTTTTCTTCATAGCCGCTATAGGTGTGGATTGCATACCACTGTCTGGTTGAGTCATATCGATTTTTTGACATAATAAATTCTTTTCTTTCTATCCTAAAATTAATTGAAATACATACTTAAATAACATGTCGAGCAGCAATATCAGCACGATGAAAAATGCCGTGAACAGTAAAACTGCGGTCGTCATACCCCACGTTGCTTGTCGGTTTGGCCAGTGGACTTGTTTAAGTTCAAACCAGGCGCCCTTGAAGTAAGCCACGAGCGACCGTATTGGCTTCAATAACTTATGGATCCTCTGATTCGATTGGTGTCCCTGGACGGCCTTAGCTGGTTTAACAGACCTCTTGGCACTACTTTGGTCAGCTGAGTCAGCTGCTTTGATACGCGTAATATTAGTCGCAGTGTTTGCGGCTGGTGACTTCGTAGTTTGTTTCTTGCTCTTGGCGACCACTAGATTGCTCCCAATTAAATAGTCTGCTCTTAGCAGACTGTCAAGTACCACTATAACTACTAGAGTATGAATCGTCAAGCGTGCTATCATATTGATAGATGTTTGAGCTTATTATTTATGTCTTTGATGCCACTTTGACACTTTTTGTGATGTTTATGGCCTGGAAGCTGTGCTTTGCGTTTAAACACTTTAAAATGAAGCAGTTACTCAGTGGGCCTAGTATGCTCGAGCAATTACCAAGCGTGAGTGTCTGTATACCAGCTCGTAATGAAATGCACGCCATGGCGCAGTGTCTGGAACGCGTCATTGCCAGTAACTATCCAAAGCTTGAAATTATCGTACTAGATGACAGCTCGGCTGATAACACATCGATCTTGATCAAGTCCTTTGCGCATGCCGGTGTACGGTTTGTAGAAGGCTCTGCGCTGCCCGATGGTTGGTTAGGCAAAAACCACGCTTTACAGGGTTTATTGGACGAGGCTAGCGGTAGTTATATTCTGTATATGGATGTCGACACCGACATTGAGCCCGATACTATAGGTCAACTTGTGGCCTATATGACCCAGGAAGACCTGGCAATGGTATCGGTTTTGCCTCGACGCACGGACGCTTGGCGTGCGAGTGTGTTGATGGGTACGTTACGCTATTATTGGGAGCTGATGTTGCACCGTCGTCTGGCGCCAGCTGTTGCTAGCAATGCTTGGATGATTAATCGGCATGTGTTGATGAATCAACTGGGTGGTTTTGAGCCGCTTAAAAACTATATTCAGCCAGAGGAAAAGTTAGCTGGCACGTTAATGCTCAAGGGTCTATATCGTTTCCTGCTTAGTACCAGAGAACTAGGAGTTGGTTATGAAAAAAAGTGGTTATCGCAAATCGAGACCGGAATCCGCCTGCTCTATCCCCTGTTTGGCGGAACGGTAATTAGTAACACGCTGGCGCTCGGGGGCTTGATGCTACTTAATGTGCCGACTCTACTGCTGGTGTTTGGTGTGTTTAGCGGCTGGACGATGATTCAGACAGTTGCATTAATTCATATTGGTTTGTTTGTTGTGCTGTACGGCCTTTACTTGCGTAAAATGCATAACTCCGATTGGTGGGTCGGCGCTCTGTTATGGCCAGCAGTAATTATGCAAGAGATGTTTCTCCACACTGTGGGTATGTATCGTAATCTGCGACATACGGTCACTTGGAAGGGCCGTCCTGTCATGGCGCAGCACGGACAACGTTCTATCGAACGTTTATAACAGACAGGTAATTATTTCTTTACAGCCGGCAAGCTAAAGCTAAAAACCGACCCATGATTAAGGCGGCTCGTCAGCGATATCTTGGTATTAATCTTGTGCGCTAGCTTAGCGGCAACATACAGACCCAGACCGGTGCCACTTGTTTCGCGGGTTCGGTAATCTTCACTGCGAAAGAACTTCTGGAAAATCTTTGACTGGTCAGACTTACTAATGCCGATACCGGTGTCTTTGACGGTAAACTTAATAACGCCAGTCTTTTGACGAACAGTGATTGTAATTGAACCAGTTTTGGTATATTTGATTGCGTTTGTGATAAAGTTTTGCAACATTTCTTCGAGGTATAGTCGGCTAGTTGAGACGTGACCTAATGTCGCACCCAGGTCTAGGTTCAGGTGCAGTCCCTTGTCGGCAGCTTCTTTGTGGTATTCTTCGTGAAGTTTATGAATTAATTCACGTACGTCGATATCTTCGGGAGCATCGGCGACGCCCCGTTCGGCCCTCGATAGGGTGCTCAGGTCATTGACCATGCGCGCCAGATATACAATTTGATCATGCGCCAAGGTTACGGCATCACCTAACATTTGTTTTGTGGCGTCGGGATGTTTCATCATCACTTGAACGTTCGATATAGTACCCTCGACGATAGTAATCGGTGTCCTGAGTTCGTGGCTGACAACACTGATAAATTCATCACGCTCTTCTTCGAGACTTTTGGCTTTGGTGATGTCACGCAGGATGACTATATAACCATCCTGAGGTTCGCCTTTCTGGGTGCGACTATAGTTGCTGCGAATTGGCGAATAAGTCATCTCTAACCTAACCTTTTCGTCAGCATTATACGCGTGATTCAGGTCGTCACGGACAACCGAGCTCTTCGATGCCTTTAGCTGCTCAAACAGGCTTATCGATGTACCCTCTTTGTCAGACAGACTCAAAACATCATCTATAAACTTGCCATCTAGGCTGTCGTTGGTGTCGAGCAGGTTCAGACTTGCAGCATTGTATATGCGAATTATACCGTTCTTGTCGGTACTAATAATTGCGTCTGAAATGTTATTGACGATTGTACTAACCTGATCGCGCTGTAGACTGGCCTGCGCTTTGCTTTTTGACAATGCGCCGCGTTCAACCGATTGAGCGCGTGTAATACTGAGCAGGACAATGCCACTTAGGACAATAGCGACCAGTGTTGCCAGATCGTAAACGACAACTGTGGTGTTAATATCGTGCCACCAATAAACATCTACCAGCACGACCGCCGTAAACCAGAGTACGCTGGCATTGAGGCCGTTTTTAGAGAAATACGTATTAGAGGCGATTAGCAAGATAATCCAAAACGCTACTAGTGGCGATGACACGCCAGATATAAACAGCAAGTAGCCGGCAGCTAATAAGTGGTAGGCTGTTAGGCGAATCGCTGAGTCTCTTTTGGTTTTACTGGGTACCAAGAATTGGACGACACTTATATATAGCAGCCAGAACGAGATCATTAAAAAGCCGAAATCGCTAAAAGCTTGATCGGATTCAATATAACCAGCTTTAATGAACAATCCGTAAACTACTAAAATAATAGGTACGAACAAACCCGCGTATCGTATGATTTTCGCTGATTGCGGCGTGTAGCTGGATCCACCCTTATACATCTTATGCTTGATTATACACTAAGTTGGCGTTTGGAAGAGAGCTATTAGTGTTGATGGTATATCAAATATTACACTGACGGGCTTTGCAGTTTGAGGGCACGTTTGTGTGCTTTATAATTTGGGTCAGCGTGGCCGAGAAGTGTCCAAAACTCACGGCTGTGATTCATATGTCGAGTATGAGTTAGCTCGTGGATAATAACATAATCAATCAGTTCGAATGGCAACTTCATAAGGGCGATATTCAAGCTAATTGTGCCGGTCGTACTACAACTACCCCATCGCCCACTGGCGTGTGAAAAACGAACGCGGTCATAATGGTAGCCGTATTTTTTGGCCAAAAATGACAATCGCTTAGGCAAATAACTCTTGGCTTCAATGCGTAGGGCGCTGATGACGACCTCGCGTAGCTCGCGTTTAATTTCGGGATCATTCAGCGAACTACCAGCTGGCAACGAGGCAATGATTTGCTGGCCGTAGCGCCAAATTTTGTATGAGCTATTGGGTGATTGTCGAGTAATAAGCGTGTGACTTTTTCCGATTAACATACCACTTGTATACGATTGGATTGGCTGCGCTTGTTTGATCATGGAGCGTAATTCATCGCGCGAGGTTCTAATGAGTCTGGAAACCAGAAATATTGGGGCATACAACGGCAGGGACGCTCGTAAGTTGCCGTCCGGTGCTACACTGACACGTATTTGTGAAGCACGGGCGCTACGTCTGATTGTGATTTTGCCAAATTCTTCATCGTGAATTATCGGCATATTTGCTACCTCTACCTTATCGATATGCGACGCCCTTCGGCGGGCGGAGTGTTACGCATATGATGATTAACGTCATCGACTTTCGGCTCGACTAGGTTCTTAAGGACAATTTTGAGCTGACTGGGGTAGGTATGTTTGCCGCTAATGACGACAACTTTTTCAGATGTATTTGGCGCCGTAAACCGTTTGACGATGCTGTCAAATTGATCAGCGGTTAGGTGCTGTTTGTCACGGGTTGGTTTGGTTGCACGTTGTTTGGCTGAGACTGACTCGGTTTGTACCCAAACTAGCAGAGTTTCGTAACCGGCTTCTCTGGCTAGTCTGGCAATAGCCATGCGATCAGTACGTGATTCGGTTGCGCCGTCATAGATGATTGTGCGTCCGGTTTTTAGTAACTCGCTTGTCATATAGTCGGCTACACGGCGTATGGCGGATTGTTCGGCATTGCTGCGAGTTGGTGTTTGAAATAAGTTGGTTCGAATTTTATCAAAACTAACAAGTGACGCGTTGAACGTGTCTGCGAAATGTTCGGCAAAAAAGCTTTTTCCCGATCCCGGAATTCCTACCATCACAACGATGTGTGGTTTGCTAAGTTGGAGCGGTTTCATATATGACAGTATAGCAAAAGTATGACGAAATACATATAAA
>JAJYAA010000019.1 GCA_021779755.1 bacterium
ACTACTATGACAACCAATCTGCAGCCCGAGTTCGACAAGACGTCGGGACTCTTGATCGAACCCGGAGCGAAGCCTGGTTGGAGGAGTGGTTGGGCGCGGAGGCGAAGAATTAAGTCGCTGCATCAACCCCCTTATCTACACTTGACGCTAACCGCCATATTTGATACAATCAGTTAGATTTTGTCATTAAATTAAAGGAGTTATTCCATGTCACACGTTAAAGCAGGTGGTTCATCAAAGAACATCCACAATAACGCCGGTCAACGACTTGGTGTTAAGCGTTTCGGCGGCCAGACTGTTCGTGCTGGCGAAGTCCTAGTACGCCAAACTGGCTCAACCAAACTGGCCGGCCCAGGCACATTCATTAGCAAAGATTTCACTATCCACGCTGCTATTGACGGTGTTATTGGTTTCAGCAAGGTTCGCAAAAGCCGCTTTACTGGCAAAACTGCCCCTCGCACCCAAGTCCACGTTAGCTAAGACGTGCTTACCACTAAAATAACCTCCATCACGGAGGTTATTTTAATTAGTATATGCTATTTATCTTGCGCGTGAACGAGCGTCGCTATATCGCTTATATAACCTAGCGTATGTCAGATAAGCTTTGTTGTCTCTTGTCGCTGCAGACATCTTTCGAATAGCATTTTCCTTTTCATTCTCAAAACGAGCAGTGCTGTATTGCCATGCCGGCACCCTATCCTCTTCTGGAAGGCTAGCCTCAAACGCATCAAGTTCTTCTTTAAATCGATCTAACTCTGCTTGAGCCGACAAAACCTCTTCTTGGGGCTGAGTTAGAGCATCTGCAGACTCGTTGGGCTGTGCGCCGCTAATATTTTCATCCGGCACCTCAATCAGCCCAGGTCGTGCCGATGATTCACCAACTTGCTTATTAAATTCGTCTCTAGTCATAGCATAGCTAGACTCGTCATTGAAAGGCGTGATCGCCAATGGTCTGTCAGGACCAACTACAGTAAACACACGGTCTGCCATTTCAGCTCGAGTCGATCGACGCCTTGAACGCTGTTCAGCATCATACTCTAAAGCCTCATCCAAAGCGACCCTCTTTCTAGCAGGGGCGTCATCGTCGGGGTGTAAATATTTTTCAACAATACCCACCAATACACCATCTTTGTCGACACCAGTGGTCACTACCGACCAGCCGCTATCGGGCCATGGTTCTCTATGTTCAGCGTTAGGACTGCGTTTTACTGTCAAACGCCTCGAGAGGTCCTCTACTCCAAAGTCAGTTCTATTCTCAAGTGTAGCGATATACGCATCTAGCTTATCTGATGGACTTTGTTGGTTTGCGCTGCGCTCTGGTTCTACTGACATTTTTTGTTTTTCCTTAGTTGTTATATTCACTATAGCATAAGCTTGATAAAAAAGCAATACCACAGTGTTGTGACCTTGCAATCTATTACCTACCGTCTACTGATCTTGTGGTTTCTGTTCTAGCATGCCTAGGTGGAACTTGACGCGTTCAACGACATCACCGATAACAACCTGGGATTTGACTAGGTAGTCGTCAACGCCGAGCGCTTCAGCGCGCTCTTTGTCCTTTGGCTGGCTGAGGGCAGTTAGCATAATAATGCGAATATCAGCTGTTTCAGGTGTATTACGGAGTATGTCCAGGACGTCAAAGCCGCTAATCTTTGGCATCATGGCGTCTAGCAGGATCAAATCTGGTTTGTAATCAATCGCGGCCGACAGGGCGTCTTCGCCGTTGTTGACTTCGCGAACGTCGAAACCTTCCAGTTCCATACGTGATTTATAGACCGATGACAGAGCGACGTCATCTTCGACAAGAAGCAGTTTTTTCTTTGTATCCATATTACTAATCATAGTACTACATGAGCAGGTACAAGCACAAGCTCTATAGTCCTAGCGCTTTCATTGCGGCATCAAATTGTGGATCTGTGCCGGCATTCATATCCTGTGCTGTAATTGGCGTTACGACGTCTGGAGTAATCCCCTGCTGGTTGATATTTTTGCCATCTGGAGTATACCACCGAGCAACGGTAACTTTTAACTGAGCGCCTTGTGGCAAATCGATTAACTTCTGTACACTACCTTTACCGTAGGTCTTTTCACCAACTAGTTTGGCTACCCTGTAGTCCTGCAGGGCGCCGGACACGATTTCGCTGGCGCTGGCGCTGCCGCCGTCCACCAGGACGACCGTCGGAATACCTGCCAGGATTGGGTCGGTTCCAGATTTGAGCTCGTTCACGACTTTACCGTCAGCTCGCTCGCTAACAACAACCTTGTCGTTTAACCAAAGGCCGGCAACGCTCTGGGCGGCATCTACATAACCTCCACCATTGCCACGTAGGTCCAGAATTACACCCTTGACGTTATTAGCCTTAAAACTAAGCGCTGCAGTATGTGCCAGACCAGCTGTCTCGCCATCAAAGCGACTAATTGTCAGAATGCCAACACCGTCCTTGATAGACGAGCTGACACTAGGGTTAATGATCGTATCGCGAGTAACGGTGTAGTCCTTGATATCATTGCCGCGTTGAATCGATAATTTAACCGTCGTACCGACATCACCGCGAATCTTGGCAACAGCCTGCTGCACCGTCCAGCCGTCGGTCGACTGATCGTTAACCTTCAAAATCACGTCACCCGCCATCAGGCCGGCTTTTTTGGCAGGGTTCGAATCAAGGACGCGAATAATTGTGGTCTTATTATTACGAATACCGATCTCGGCACCTATGCCGCCGCCAATATTACCAGTTAGGTCGTCCGAAAAAGTTGTCGACTCGGATGATGTCATATAAAGCGTGTAGGTATCACCCGCTGCTGCGACCAGTCCCTTGTTGGCACCATCAATCAAGGCTTTATCCGACAGGGTACCATCATAATTGGCCTTGAGCGCGCGGTAAGTTGCTTCAACCGAACTCAGATCGACATTACCAGAATAGACTTTTTGTCCGAATACTGGACCGATTAAGGCCATGATCTGATTACTGTGCGTCCCGGCTATAAAGCCAAGGGCTGCCGTAGCCGCAATAATCAAGAATAAAATATTAAATGATAACGGATTGACGCTTGCTTTTTTTTGAGCGCGCGAATGCGCATGAGCTGTATGTGGCTTATCGGTCATTATTCTCCCCTATGAGACGGTTTTTACTTCCTATAAGTATAGCGCACTCAGGCTAAGCTATGCTATAGCGGTTACGGTTTTGTGTTGAAATATACTACAACGATGGGAATCGCAGGAAGACTACACCGGTGGCCTTAATGTCCATTGTGCTGTATTGGCCGGTACCATAGAAGTTAAACTGGCTAACATGGATCCAACCATTACTATCCGCAGGCGATTCGACAATCATCGCGTGTCCAATCGGTGAAAAGCTGCCGCTTGCCGGTAAAATTACGGCATCACCTGGCTGTGGGTTGTAAACGCGTACGGCACCACTAAACTGAGGCGCACTCCACGTCCATTCGTAAGCGTTGCCGTTACCACTAAAGTTACCTACATATTTATTAAATCGATTCTGTAACGCCCAGGCGACATAACTAACACATTCGCGGTTATAAAGGCCCCATGGGTCAACAACAGAATCCTGCGGCTGACAATAAGCATAGCCTCCGCTACAGCCACCAGCACCATTACTAGGCGTGAGATTCTGCCACTGGAAACTTCCGTTGACACCAGAGCTAGCACCACCGCGACTTAGTAAACTCTCATAGTATGCACGCTGCGCCGCAGCAGCATCGGCAAGCTTTTGCTGGTTACTAGCAACTAATTGTTGATAAGCCGCCTCCTGGCCTTGCGTTTGCGTTAACAGGTTTTGTTGTTGGGCCTGCTGGGCAGCCAACTGGGCTTTTTCGGCTGTCTGCTGTTCGAGAATCTTTTGAGTGTCTGCTTTTTGGGTGTCAAGTTGAGCCTTTAGGGCCTGAATCTTTGCAATCGTACTAGTTAACTGATCGCGTACCGAATTACGGTATTCTTGCTTATCCAGGTAGTCGCTAATATTCTTGCTGCTGGCGAGCATTTCGATTGGAGATATATTCGCATCGACGTACAAATTGGCTATTGTTTCGCCAAGCGCATCCTTGCTGTCTTTGATTTGCTTTTCAGTATCAGCAATCTGAGCAACCAACTGATTATACTTTGCCTGGCTAAGGTCGATCTGACCCTGAATAGCAGCGACCTGTGCCTGAATTTGAGCGACAGCCGTCTGGAGGGTTTGAGCCTGTGTTGCCATCTGTGCGGCCTGCGCTTGCGCTTTTTGGATGTCCTGCTGCAAGGCACTAATCTGGTCATCGTACTTATCGGCAAAGACCGATTGAGTCACCTGTAGTGGCACTGCGATCGCAATGATCAATGCGGTTAATACCAGAATTGACTTTGTCACAAGATTTACCGAAGCTGGTGTGGCGGTACGCAGTTTCATCGTAGGTCCAATTTTAGCATAAGCAACATAGTTTTGTCAATATAGGTCATATCTGTTAAAGCTTCAAATATCGCCTAGTTGCGAGCAGCGAAGAAATGATGCCAATAAAGGCGCCGACTAAAATCATTCCCAGTAATATAAAAGCAATATAAAGCGTCATGAAATTGATCATCGGCTGCACGGCAATTTGATAGCTTGCTAGTGTCGAGGCTGACGAATAGAGTAAGCCGTAGCCTATGCCTGTTGCAATAATCGCCGCAATAAAGCCATAAACAATCGCCTCGACAACAAACGGACCACGAATAAACGACTGGTCGGCGCCGATCAGTTTCATCATCTGAATTTCTTCCTTGCGGTTAAAGATTGCCATGCGAATCGTGTTAAAGATAATCAGCGATGAAATTGCAATAAATACCAAACTAGCGATAATACCGACTTCCTGGGCAAAGTTAATAGCGTGTCCAATAGTGGCGATACTGGCCTTGCGCTCCCCTGCAAACGATGGCTGACGAGACGGGTCGATGTATTGTTTGAGTAGCTTGTCGGTATTAACAAAGTTACCGAGCTGCGACGTATCGTCAATGTTTGTTACAATAATGTGCAAAATTCCCGGGTTCATATTCGTAGCCTCGTTGAGGGCCGCTAGGTATTTGGTATCGTTTTTGTTTTCTTCGGCAATGATTGTTCGAGCTTCGGCGGCGCTAACATACGATACCGAGCGCACTGTCGACAGCTTTAAAAGTTCATTTTTGATAGCAAACGCTTGATCATCGGGCGTATCCGTCTTGAGGTAAATCGACATATCAACCTTATCACGTAACTCACCAACAGTATCAACTAAGACCGCGCGCGAGGCCACGGCGATAAAAATAATCAGTAGCGTAATCGTCATTACAGCCGTCGCGGCAACCGTCAGCCACGCATTACGCGAAAAGTTATTCACTCCATAGCGACACATACGGACAAAGGTAATCCATTTGCGACGACCTTGTTTTTGCTTGGCAAAAGCTTTGGAATCTAATTTGCGTTTGCTCATTGCCTGTAGCTCCCCTGCGCCTGATCGCCGGTAATTTTGCCGTGATCAATCGTTATGACGCGGCGTTTTAATTTGTTAACGATATCAACGTTATGCGTGGTCAACAGTACGGTTGTGCCGTATTTGTTAATCTTTTCAAGTAATCGTACAATATCCCAACTGTGTTTAGGATCTAGGTTACCGGTTGGCTCGTCCGCAATCAAAATCTTTGGCTGACGTACAACAGCACGGGCAATTGCCACACGTTGGCGCTCACCACCGGACAATTGGTGCGGAAATTGCTTTTCCTTACCGGTCAAACCAACTAATTCGATAACTTTCGGAACAGTGTTTTTGATTTCGCGACCGGTCATGCCCGCGATCTCTAACGCAAAAGCTACGTTTTCATAAACAGTGCGTTGTGGCAATAACTTAAAGTCCTGGAAAACTACGCCAATCTTGCGGCGTAACATCGGAATATGACTATCTTTGAGCGTATCGTAGTCGATACCGCCGACGACAATCTTGCCACTGGTTGGCTTTTCTTCGCGCGTCAGTAGTTTTAATAGTGTAGACTTACCAGCGCCGCTGGTTCCAACTAAAATAACGAACTCACGTGGTTCGATAAATAAACTCATGCGATTTATGGCCGGCTCCAAGTCTTTGCCGTATGTTTTTGTAACCCTATCTAAAAGTATCATTTCTGTATCAATTATAGCATAAGAGCCTTGTATGATACGGCGAAATTAGGTAGTTTGCGAATGATCCAGATACGCCTCGATAAAGCCGTCTAACTTACCATCTAATACACCCTGAGCATCACGATCCTCGTACTTCGTGCGTGTATCTTTGACCATAGTATAAGGGTGCAGAACGTAGTTGCGTATTTGACTACCCCAGTTAGCTGACTCCCCCGCCTGTAGGTCAGCAACACTAGCAGCGTGCTGCTCTAATTGCAGCTGAGCCAATTTGCCGCGCAGGATTTTCATAGCCGTTTCACGATTTTGCAGTTGAGATCGTTCGTTTTGAATCGCTACCACGATACCAGTCGGAACGTGCGTAATGCGCACAGCGCTATCGGTCGTGTTAACCGACTGTCCACCGTGACCACCAGCCCGGTAAACATCAATTCTTAGGTCTTTCTCGTCAATATGCACTTCATCTGGTGTATCAATTTGCGGCAAAACTTCAACTAACGCAAAGCTTGTTTGGCGCAAGTTATCACTATTAAATGGGCTCAGGCGCACCAAGCGATGCACCCCGTGTTCGCTCTTTAACTTGCCGTACGCATAGGCACCGATAATTTCTATAACACACGATTTAATACCTGCTTCTTCGCCGGTCGAACGTTCCACGACTGATGTGTGCATGCCCGACTTTTCAGCCCACCTTAAATACATGCGTTCCAGCATCTCGGTCCAATCCTGAGCGTCCGTGCCACCCACTCCGGCGCTTAATCGCAAGATTGCATTATGGTCATCGTATTCACTGTTAAATAATAGTTCCTTACGGCGCACCTCGTACTCTTTTTCGAGAGCACTAACCTGGCCTTCAAACTCCGCCAGCATACTGTCATCGCCCATCTGCATTAACTCGACGATATCCTTTACCTGAGCCTTCAAGGTTAACCAAGGTTCAACCATCGTCGATAGGGCTGCCAAGTGCTTGCTTTTGTCCTGAGCGTTGGTTGGGTTATTCCATATCTCTGAAGTCGACAGCTCACCCTCTAGCTCGACAATAGACTTCTGTTTTGCCTCAATTTCTAACCTAACAAAAGCCGCGTCGATTTGCGACGACAGATTGGTTATGCGTTTAAGTAATGGCTGCATTAGACCTATTGTAACCGATATTAAAGCGCCTCAACAGCGGCAATGAATTGATCACCCCTGTCGGAGTAATTTTTAAACATACCGAAACTAGCACAGGCTGGGCTAAGTAGTACTACACTGCCTGGAGCAGCCAAGGCGTGAGCGCGTTCAACAAATTGATCTGCCGTTGCCTGTTCTAGAATCTCATAATCCTTAAATCCGGCCGCCTGGCAGGCTTGTGCAATATTTTCAGCCTCTGCTCCGACCAATATCGCCTTTACGTCCTGTCGCGCCAATTCTCGTCCTAGTTCCGTAAAGTCCGACCCCTTGGACGAACCGCCTAGAATAATCACCTTTGGCTGAGCAAAAGCATTAAGGGCTGCAATCGCTGAACTCGGAGTAGTAGCAATACTATCATCGTAATACGCAACCCCGTCTAGTTCGCGTACAAACTTCAAGCGGTGCGGCAGACCGCTAAAAGACTTTATTCCCTCCTCGATAGCCACGGCGTCTTGTGTCAACTGCCACACTGCATCAATTGCAGCACAAGTGTTTTCGACGTTATGAGACCCCCTCAACTGTAGTGCATTAATTGAACAAATTTTTTGTTCACCATACCAGAACGAGCCGTCTTTGACGTGCGCTGATTGGCTGTCGATATAGCCAGTTTTTCGAGCAATTGACTGATCGGCGATAGCCCTGGCAAACTGATTAGATTGGTTATAGATTAATATGTCATCAGCCGTTTGATAGCGCGTAATATTAGCCTTGGCGTTTAAATAGTCATCCATATCCAAATGGACGTCTAGATGCTCCTGTTCAATAAATAACACGACTGCAATATGCGGCGAACGCTCTAAATCCCACAGTTGAAAGCTCGACAACTCGTACACCACGATATCATCACTACTAATACTGTCGAGTACATCCAGGGCGGCAACACCAATATTGCCAACCAGCCAAACTTTACGACCGGCTGCCTTTAAAATACCAGCGATAAGGCTTGCGACAGTCCCCTTGCCTTTGCTACCAGTTACACCAATAATCGATGCCGGGCACTTAGCAAAGAATTCATTGGTTGCTGACCAGACCTTACTGTTAGTTTTAATCTTGTAGGGCGCCAGGCCGGCGGTACGCACCACTAAGTCAAAGCCATCGAGTTGAGAAAAGGCGTCATCACCAATAATTGTGGCAATTTCAGCGGGCAATGCGGCATCTGGTTGTCGTTGATCAGTAATAACGATTTCATTAGATGGGTCGGCCGCATAATAGCGGTAGTTAGATGCACCCTCTATACCATATCCAGCAATCGCAATCTTCATATATCTATTCTAACGCGGCTTGAATAATGTTGCTAATTTATCGTTCAATTCAACTAGCTCTTGGCTCTCGCCACTGCTGACAGCCGCTAGTACCCATGTATCTTCGTCAATAAAGCCACGAGCCGTCTCGAGCATACGCTCTAGGGAGACTTTTTTAATCATATCTGGAACCGTTTCGTAGTTCTTGATAAAGTCATCGGCAAAATAACGCCCAGTATAAAAGCTACTGATTTGCGATACAGTCTGCGCACCCATCTGGTAACGACCAAGGGCAAAAGATTTAGCAGCGTCAATTTCTTCTTGACTGATTTTGCCGTCGAGTACGCAGCGGATTTCGCGCGTGATGATATCAAATAGTTCGCCGGCAGTTTCGTGATTAACTTGACCAATAATATCCCAGCTACTGTCATAATAGCCAGCACCGACGTGAGCGCTAACATTATAAGCCAGACCCTTCTGACGCGCAGCACCAAAGATACGCGAGTTCATCGTGCCTGTTAAAATATGATTCAGATAGTGCATCGCATCTAGCTCTTCGTCGTTTAACTCGCGCTTAACAGCCATAGACCAGTTAAAAGTCAGGTTGGTTGCGTCTTTGCGCCTAATCACACGAGGATTAGAGCTAGATAATTCATCGTGTGGAACTTCAAAACGTTCACCTTCAGCCAACTGAAAGTCCTCTAGTTGACGCTTAATCTCGGCCTTGCGGCCGTCCAACTTGCCTGCAATTACAAAGCGCATATTGCGTGTCGTGTGGGTTCGCCTGTGATGTTCGCGCACATCAGTAATTTTTACATTACCGATCGTTGGAATTGATTGACGATAAGTCAACACGTCCTCGCCTAGTAGTTGCTGAACACGTGGCCAAAGCAAGCGGTGGTGGTCGTTTAGATAGTTCGTAAGTTCACTCTTTACATTGCCCTTTTCGGCTTGCAGTTCAGCTTCATTAAAGCGCGGTTGGCAAATTGCTAGTTTCTGTAGATCCAGGATGCGATCCCATTCGAAGTCAGCGCAGTCTGCTTCATAGACCATCGATAAGTCGCTCGTATAGGCATTGCGGTAGGCACCATTTTTTGTAAACTCAGACTCAAACTCGTGCTCTGATTTATACCTAGCATTTGCGCCAAACGCCATATGTTCCATAATATGCGCAACCTGCTCGATATCCTTTGACTTGGCGTACCGGTTACCAGCCCTAAAGTGAAACTGCATACTCATAACAGTCGCACCCGGAACATCGATTAATAAACCTCTTGCGCCATTTTTAAGACGTACCTCTTCTACAGTATGATTCATATCAGCTTACTTCCTGCCACCCGGGATTTAATGTTTTTTCTTACGATTTTGACGCTCGGACTTCTTTTTCTTCCGCGCGACGTTCTTTTTACGATGCGCTTCGGCTAGAGGTGTTGTCGCCTTGGGTTTAAAGTCGGCATCACGATTTAATTCGCCGCCAGTCACTTCATTAACGCCCTTCTCCACCGCACTTTCGGCCAAACGGGTCAATTCAGTTTCGTATTCTTCGTTCTGTTGTGCCACGACGTCGTGTTTATGGACGTTAACAACTGCTCGAATCACTTCATCACGAAGCGTCGCCTGCAAACTGTCAAATAGGTTCTGAGATTCGCTACGATACTCAACCAAAGGATCGCGCTGACCAACACTACGCCAGTGAATACCTTCGCGTAAGTGTTGCATGTTTTCTAGGTGCTGCATCCAGAGAGTATCGAGAACCTGCAGGTATACTTCACGCTCTACTTTACGCATAATTTCTGTTGATAGTTCAGTTTCCTTGGCTGCATAAAGCTTAACAACAGCCTGCTGAGCAAGTTCATAGCGACGCTTGTCGTTCTTTTCACTACCGATGGCAACAATTTCATCGTAGTTAATTGGAAAAGTTGTCTCGAAATCTTCATTAAACTTTTTATTGTTCTTGGCCGGCAGCGCAACTAGTTCACGCAGCTTGGCTTCGATCAGGCGTTCAACTTCTGGTTTAATGTCGGTACCTTCCAGAATCTTGCGACGAATTGAATAAACAGCTTTACGGTGACGGTTAATGACATTGTCGTACTGAACGACATTCTTGCGAGTGTCAAAGTTATAACCCTCAACGCGCTTCTGTGCCGCTTCGAGAGTCTTGGACACGGCTTTGTTTTGAATCGGTGTATCTTCGTCGACGCCCAGTTTGTCCATCAATGCAGCGATGCGATCACCCTGGAAAATACGCATCAAATCGTCTTCGGTTGACACATAGAATTGCGTCTCACCTGGATCACCCTGGCGTCCACCACGTCCACGCAGCTGATTGTCAATGCGACGTGATTCGTGGCGTTCAGAACCAATTACCACTAAACCACCCAATTCAACCACGCCCTTACCAAGCTTGATGTCGGTTCCACGGCCGGCAATATTAGTCGCTAGTGTGATTGCGCCTTTTTCACCAGCCTTTTCAACAATAGCCGCTTCACGCTCATTATTTTTGGCGTTCAAGATCTCATATGGCACCTTTTCTTTGTCGAGCCACTGAGCAATTAATTCGTTTTTGGTAATCGATGCCGATCCCACCAAAACTGGACGACCAAGTTTATGATATTCCTTGATAGCATCTGCAACAGCCTTGAGTTTGCCCTTCTCGGTCTTGAAAATCAGATCTTCCTTATCAATACGAGCCAACGGCCGATTGGATGGCACCTGAATAACATCTAGGCTATAAATCTGCTGGAACTCCTCTGCCTCAGTAAAGGCCGTACCGGTCATACCAGAAAGCTTCTTGTAGAGACGGAAGTAGTTTTGGAAAGATACTGTCGCCAGCGTCATGCTCTCTTCGAGAACATCAACGCCCTCTTTTGCTTCGATAGCTTGGTGTAAGCCCTCGTTGTAGCGACGTCCTTGCATCAAACGTCCTGTAAACTCGTCCACAATCACTACTTCACCACCAGTAGTAACGACGTAGTCCTTGTCGCGCTTGAATAACGTCTGTGCTCGAATTGCTTGGTCTAAGTGGTACACAGACTGAACGTGATCAGGGCTATATAGGTTTTTAATGCCAAGTATCTTCTGAATCTTTTCAACACCACTATCGGTCAAGGCAACACTGCGACGCTTTTCGTCAACTTCGTAATCCGAAGGCTCTAGCCTATTAGCAACTTTGGCAAATCGATAGTAATTATCAGGGTTTTCACCCGCAGGTGCGCTAATAATTAATGGTGTTCGCGCTTCATCAATCAGAATACTGTCCACCTCGTCGACGATCGCAAAATTCAAATCACGCTGACGCAACAGATCGACTTCATTGACCATGTTGTCGCGCAAATAGTCAAAGCCGAACTCGTTATTCGTACCATAAGTTACATCGGCCGCATAAGCCTCTTTGCGAGTAACTGGTCGCAACCGCTTCATCCTCTCGTCAGTATGGCTAAGGTTGTCGTATGTCGGATCATAGATAAATGAAGCCTCGTTGATAATAACGCCCGTCGACATACCAAGGAAGTGATACAGCGCTCCCATCCAACTGGCATCACGTTGTGCCAGATAATCGTTCACCGTAACAATGTGCACACCCTTGCCCTCTAGCGAATTGAGGTATACCGGCAAAGTCGCTACTAGGGTTTTACCTTCTCCTGTCTTCATTTCGGCCACGTTGCCCTCATGAAGTGCCATACCACCGATCAACTGAACATCAAAATGCCGCATGCCAAGTACTCGGTCACTAGCTTCGCGAACCAAAGCAAATGCATCCGGCAGGAGCGAATCAAGTGTGACGTTTTTCTTTTGCAGTTGTTTTTTTAATACTTCAGTCTGTTTAGCGAGGTCGGCTTTCGACATCTTGGCATATTTATCAGACAGAGCGTTAATGACCGCGACCTTTTTTTGCAAGCCTTTTAGGATCTTGGCCTGTGGGTCACCAAAAATTTTAGTTAACACCCCTTGTTTACTTACCATAATCAAAAATCCTCACTTATAATAAACTACTGTAAAATACTCCTTACATTATACGGCGTGAAGGATGATTGGACAAGCTGTTTAGTCTTGCAGTTCGCGCTCAAAACTACGCTTAAACCGACTAAGTATCCTGCGACTACCAACGTGCGAAATTGTAGTTTGTTTATATTTGCGCAGTTGGGCTACGATTTTCGCTTCGACAATATCAACAGCAGCTAACATATTAACAGTCGAATCTTTGGCGGTAATCGTCTTGTCAGGGACCTGCAAAATAACCTCGACTTCATATTTGTTGCCGTGTTCACGATTAACTTCTTTTAGTTTCACTTCTGCCGAAACGCTACTGCGCGCTCGCCTGGGAAGGTACCGATCAAGTTTTCCTATCTTTTTGATGACGTACTTTTTCGTCGTCTCGTCTAGGTCATACTTGATTCCTGTGATGTCAATTGATTTGATCATACTACCCTCCTTTGTGTTTGGTTGGTAGTTCTATTATAACATTAGCCAGTTTAAATAGTCTGTCGACCGCCCATATATTGCTGCAAGACTGTTGGAACACGCAAGCTACCATCAGCGTTCTGATAATGCTCCAAAATCGCTACAAGGGACCGAGCAAGCGATACAGCCGTGCCGTTTAAAGTGTGGAGTATTTCAATCGTGCCATCTTTGCGGCGGACGCGAATATTCAAATTGCGCGCCTGAAAATCAGTACAGTTTGATGCACTGGTTAGTTCGCGGTACATGTTATCAACTGGTGACCAATATTCCATGTCGTACTTTTTACTAGCTGGTGCACCCAAGTCACCGGCTGCAATGTTAATAACATGGTACGGCACTTCTAGCGCCTGCCAGATCTCTTCCTCGACACCCAGGATCATCTCGTGTATGTCACGACTACTTTCGGGCAAGCAAAATGCATAAAGTTCGAGCTTGTTAAATTGGTGGACACGAAATAGGCCGCGATTATGCTTGCCATACGTACCAGCCTCTTTACGAAACGAAGCGCTATAACCAGCATATAGCAACGGCAGACTGTCTTCGTCAATAATCTCGTCGGCGTGATATCCGGTAATTGGAATCTCGGCCGTTGCAATCAAAGACAAATCCTCACCCTCTATGTAGTACTCGTCACTCTGCTCGCTGCTGCGTGGTGCAAAACCAGTACCAGTAGCAATTCGGCTATTCACTAGCGTCGGCACCGTCATGTACGTAAAGTTATTTTTAGTGACAAGGTCAAGCGCAAATTGCGTAATCGCATTCTCTAATAGTGCTAGATCACCTTTTAAATAATAGAATTTTGCGCCAGCAACTTTTGAACCACGCTCAAAATCAACCCAATCTCGCCGTAACGCAAAGTCTAAATGGTCAACAGCCCCGGTGGTTTGTTCACCCCAACGTTTGATCTCGACACTATCTGATTCACCTCCCAGAGGCACATCATCTTGAGTCATATTAGGCACTTGGTACATGAGCTGCATCAGTGCTTCTTCGGCCACTTTTAGGTCGTGCTCGATACTAACCAGCTCCTCTTTGATGTTACGAGCCGCTGCGACTAAATCATCCGACGGACGGCCACCTTTTAGCTGAGTGGAGATTGCATTACGCTTTTCGCGCAGCTCATCGGCTTGTTGTTGCAGCTTACGCTTTGCCTGATCTTTACTGATTAGGTCATTAATATCAACGTGGTAGCCTTTATTTTCAGCATTTTTAGCAACAAGCTCTGGATTGTCTCGGATAAAACGAATATCTAACATATGTGTTTATTGTACCAAATTTATGACTATTCGGTGCGAAGTGCTTCAATTGGATCAAGTTTTGCAGCTTTGCGTGCTGGGAAGTACCCAGCCAACATCGCAATTGCCATTAATACGATAATTAGCATAATGATTGGAATCGGCTGAAAGACCAATAACACATTTCCATCACCCAGGCTCAGAGTGCTCGTAATCCACGGGTTCAGTGATAGACCAGCAACAATCGCAACAACCGAGCCAATCACGCCACCAAGGAAGCCAATCCAGGCTGCTTCAAACTGAAACAAGCGGCTAACGTGACGCCCTCGCATGCCGAGCGCCTTCATTAGGCCAATCTCGCGCGTACGCTCAAGTACTGATATGTACTGGGTGTTAATAATCCCAAACACACTGGTAATAAGCGCCAACACACCAAAGCCAATCACAATCCCCTGCAACGTATCGACGATTGTAAACAGCAAGCTTTGCAAGTCCTTGGCTGTCTGCACGCCGTAGCCCTCGGCAACAAGTTCCTTTTTAACTACAGCAGGGTCTATGCCAGACTTCACACTAGCGGTTGCAATCGTATATTGGTGATAACTAGGCGTGCCTTCGGTACTAAATTCCGACAAGGCTTTGGCTGCATTGTTGCTAATTTGAACATTTGACGTAGCCGTCAGAGCCGTGGCGGACTTACCTACGACTGCGACAATTTTGAAATTAACGTCTTCTATTTTTTTAGCCGTCAGGGCCTGCAGAGCAGCCGGGTCATTCTGCGCTACAGCCTGCTGAATCTGGTCTTGGGTGA
>JAJYAA010000020.1 GCA_021779755.1 bacterium
TTCGATGAAGCGTGTGGTCCGACAAAAAATTGTTCCTGCGTCAAGGTAACGCTATCGTCGTCTTGGACAACATGTACGACCGGATAGCCGGGTTGAGATATCCATGTATTCATTAATGTAGCAATGTCTTTGCCACTTGAGCGAGCAATCGCGCCCCACAGGTCGTCGCCTTCTGTGTTGGAATAAGCAAAGTCTTTAAAATACTGCTTGAGGCCAGCCTGAAAGGCATCGTCGCCAACGTAGTTCCGTAGCATACGTAATAAGCGCGCACCCTTCGCGTAAACAATTGCACCATCAAACAAAGTATTGATCTCGTCCGGGTGGTGAACGTCAATTTGCACTGCTTGCACTCCATCGATACTGTCGCGTCTGAGGGCCATGATACTTTCGTTGGTGGCAAACTCAGTCCACATATTCCAATCAGGATACAGGTTATCGACAGTAATATATTCCATCAAGGTTGCAAAACTTTCATTAAGCCATAAATTATTCCACCACTTCATGGTTACCAGGTTACCAAACCATTGATGTGCCAGCTCATGGGCTATAACTGTTGCAATATATTGGCGGCTACTGATGCTGGTTGTCAGGGGGTTAGATAGGAGGGTAGTTTCACGGTAGGTAATCAAACCCCAGTTTTCCATGGCTCCAGACGAGAAGTCTGGTAGGGCAACATGATCTGATTTGGGTAGTGGATATTCGGTATCGAAGTATTGTTCGTAAAAATCAATTGAGCGGGTGGCGATATCAAGCGCGAAATCTAGGCTTTCAGGAGTTTGTGCTGGTGTTGCCCAGACATTCACCTCAATGTTGCGCTTTGTGTGGGCGGTTTTTTTGTGAAGTTCGCCAATCACCCAAGCTAGCAAGTAGGTGCTCATGCGTGGTGTTGTCTGAAAGGTCGTAACTAACTGCTCACCTTCGTTCACTTGACTCTTAATCGGCATGTTGCCCAGTACGGTTATGTTTGGCTCGGTTGTTAAACAGACGTCAAATGTAGCCTTAGCCTCGGGTTCGTCGACACACGGAAATACTTCGCGAGCATGATGACTTTCGAACTGGGTGGCGAGTAGCTCTTTTTTGATACCATTATGTTCAAAGTAACATGGATATAGCCCGTGCATCGGGTCGGTGATTTGACCGCTAAAGCTAATTACGACAATGTGTGATCCTTGCTGAAGGCCAGTCTGTCTGATTTGTAGCTCGTCATTGTTATGCGCTGTAAAATTGGCAGATTTGCCATCAACGATAATTGATTTAATCTCTAAATCCTTGGCATGAACGGCAATATAATCAGAGTCGGCCATCAGAGAGCCGCTGATCGTTACGATGCCGTCGAATTGACGCATGGCGCGTCTGAGGGTTAACGATAAATTATAGTTACTTGGTACGAAGGTATTTATAAGTCGTGATACTGATTGCATAACTATTATTGTAACAGAGTAATCTGTTATTAATCTGATGCAAAATGTGCATAATGGACTATATGGCTAATGTTTATCGTCGTAGACGCTTGACCGCAGCCCTGACTATAATTGTTGGCCTGGTGATTGGTGCTATTAATTTCCAACAAGCTTCACCGGGCGGAGGGACTTTATCGACCGCGCCACAATCACCAACAGGTGCCCCGCTGGCACTTGATGGACTACGTTTATTATCAGTCAAAGGTCGAGCGCCAAAAACCGACTATGCCCGATCACAGTTTGGTGACGGCTGGGCGACAACCGGAGGTTGTGACACACGCAACATTATCCTTAACCGTGATTTATCCAATGTCGAAGTTGATCAGGCTTGTAATGTCACAAAAGGCACCTTGGACGATCCATACACGGGCAAGACTATACAATTCGTGCGTGGAGCAAACACTAGTGCTAGTGTTCAGATTGACCATGTAGTAGCCTTGTCTGATGCTTGGCAAAAGGGTGCTCAGCGGCTGACAAAGTCGACTAGAGTGATGCTTGCTAATGACCCACTAGAACTACTAGCGGTCGATGGCTCTGCTAATCAACAAAAGCTTGATGGCGATGCGGCAACTTGGCTGCCTTCTAATAAAGCCTTCCGTTGTCAGTACGTTGCGCGGCAAATTGCTGTCAAATTGAAATTTAAACTGTGGGTTACTCAGGCCGAGTACGATGCTATTAGCGGTATTTTGGACAAATGTCCTAAACAACAACTGCCGGTCGAATAGTTGCACTTATCGCTAGATCTTGCTATGATGTCTTTAGTACATTTCCGGCCGGCAGGTCGGATTTTTTCATAGAAAGAAGGAGATAAAATTATGGATGAAATTAATATTAAGCAATTAACCCTTGCGGTACGTACGATTGCCGAAGAAAAAAACCTACCAGAAGAGACTGTGCTGTCTGTTATTGAGCAGGCTATTGCGGCTGCATGGCGTCGTGATAATGGCGAGCGTGACCAAGAGGTTCGCAGCGAGCTCAATATTAACGACGGTACGGCTCAAGTATTCGTAGCGCGCGAAGTAGTTGAAGAAGTTGGCAGTGATGCCGTCGAGATCAGCCTGGCTGATGCTAAAAAGATCAAAAAAGACGCGGTCCTAGGTGATGTTATTGAAGAGAAACATGAAGTCACGAGCTTTGGGCGCGTGGCTGCTCAGACGGCTAAGCAGGTCGTTTTGCAACGTCTACGTGAAGCCGAGCGTGAAGTTGTACTCGAAGAGTACGAAGACAAAATTGGCACCGTCGTTAATGGTACAGTGCAGCGCGTTGAGCCACGTGTTATTCGCGTTGAACTAGGCAAGGCAACTGGAATTATTCCTCAGAGCGAGCAAATTCAGGGCGAATTTTATAACGTCGGTAGTCGCATAAAAGTTTACATCAAAGACATTGAGCGTGATAACCGCGGACCTCAGCTTATTTTGAGCCGCGGAAACGAAGAATTTGTTGCTTATTTGTTCCGCCAAGAAGTTCCAGAACTTGATAGCGGTGCGGTTGAGATTAAGGCAATTGCTCGTGAAGCTGGTCGTCGTACTAAGCTAGCTGTCGCCAGCACCGTACCTGGTATTGACCCGGTTGGTACGTTCGTTGGTGGACACGGCACACGCGTCCAGGCGGTTATGAACGAGATTGGTGATCAGGAAAAGATTGACATCATCACTTTTGATGATAACAAGGAGCAATTCATTAAAAACGCGCTTAGTCCAGCCGAAGTTGCAAAGGTTGTGATTAACGAAAGTGACAAACGAGCGACTGTTTACGTAAGTGAAGACCAGCAATCAATCGCTATTGGTCGTGCTGGCCAAAACGTCCGCTTAGCTAGTCGTTTAACTGGCTATGAACTTGATATAGAGCAAACAGTGGCTCCGGCTAAAACCAGCGTCAAGGCGCCGAAACGCGACATCGAGGATAGCTTACTTAGCGCCGTCGAAGAATCAAGCGAAGAATAAAATAAAGCACCGAAATCAAACTAGCACTCTATTGACCCGAGTGCTAGTTTTGCTATACTAGATATATAAAAGCGTTTCATGAAATAAAATTTGCTTGCGCTTTTACTATGGGAGGATAGATAATAATATTATGTCTGACGATTTCGCAGAATTTGTATCGCATCTGACCGATAATGCTCGGACTAGTCTGCATCACGCCAACTTGATTGCGCAGAGTTACAACAGTCCTTATATAGGCACCGAACACTTGTTACTAGGTGTTTTAGCGCAAGGTTCATCGGTTGGTGCGAAGTTGCTGGCTGATGCTGGTGTGACCCTAGATAGGGCACAGGTAGCACTTAATTTGGTGCCGGTTACGACGGTTATTAGTGTTGGAGCCAAGGGCTTGAGCGAGACAGCCAAGTTGACGCTCAAATTAGGATGGGAAATTGCCCAAGAGTTTCGCCAAGATTACCTCGGTACCGAGCACATAATATATAGTATTTTGACGCAAAAGAACGCACGTGCTACTGTGCTACTGCGCGATATGAACGTCGACATAGCCGAATTAACTGCCGATTTGGAAGAATTTTTTGACCGTCAAAGTGATCTATATCAGGACGCAGATGGTGATATGCAGACTAAAACCAAAAAACAACCTAGGCGCAAGGGTGCCCTCGAGATTTATGGCACTGACTTAACGGCGCTTGCTAAATCAGGCAAACTTGATCCGGTCATTGGTCGCGACACAGAACAAGAGCGGATGGTGACAATTCTGAGCCGCCGTACCAAAAACAACCCAGTGCTGATTGGTGAGCCGGGCGTTGGCAAGACAGCCATTGTCGAAGGCTTGGCGCAGCGCATCATACACGAAGATGTTCCAGATCACTTACTAGACAAACGCTTGGTTCAGCTGGACCTGGCCGGTATGATTGCCGGTACCAAATATCGCGGTGAGTTTGAAGAGCGCCTCAAAAACGTCATTACTGAATTGCAAGAGCAAAAGAATGTCATCGTCTTTATTGATGAGCTACATTTGTTAGTCGGTGCTGGTGCCGCCGAGGGTGCGCTGGATGCGGCTAATATCTTAAAACCAGTTCTTGCTCGCGGTAAGCTTCAGCTTATTGGAGCAACAACACTTGAAGAGTATAGAAAGCACATCGAGAAGGATACAGCGCTAGAGCGACGTTTACAGGCAATTGTGGTAGCTGAGCCTAAGATGAAAGACACGATAGCAATTGTTAAAGGACTTAGGTCGCACTACGAACGCCATCATGGTGTCAGTATGACCGATGAGGTGCTCGAGAATGCTGTTTATATGGCTGACCGCTATGTCAGCGAGCGCTTTATGCCCGACAAAGCAATAGATGTGATTGATGAAGCTGCGGCCCTGGTCCGCGTGAAGTCTGGCCAAAAGCCAAGCAAAATTCGCGACTACATGAAACAACTCAAGAATCTCAATGAAAAAATGGAAGAGGCGGCAGTCAGTGAGGATTACGAACGTGCCGCACTATACAAGACGCGCATTAGCCAACTGACGGAAAAGCTCGAGGAAACACGACAAGAATTTGACAAAAAAACACCAATTGTTCTGACCGACGATGATGTTGCGCATGCTATCGCCTCGATGACGGGTATTCCAGTTAGTCGCGTACGCAAGTCAGAGGCAAAACTGCTGCGTCACCTCGAAAAACACCTTGGCAAATATATTATTGGTCAAAAAGAGGCTGTCGAAAAAGTCGCTAGTGCAATTCGCCGCAGTCGCAGCGGGGTCGCCAGTAGCAATCGGCCAATCGGTTCGTTTATCTTTATGGGGCCCACTGGAGTTGGTAAAACTGAGTTAGCAAAAGTTCTAGCACGTGAAGTATTTGGGAGCGAGGACTCTCTGATAAAGATCGACATGAGTGAGTTTGGCGAGCGTCACAACACCAGCCGTTTGCTCGGTGCTCCGGCAGGCTATGTGGGCTATGACGACGGTGGTCAATTGACTGACAAAATTAAGCGACAACCGTATAGTGTCGTATTGTTTGACGAGATTGAAAAAGCACACCGTGACGTCTTTAACTTACTATTGCAGATACTAGAGGATGGCACATTAACCGATGCCAAGGGCCACAAAGTCGACTTTAGTAATGCGATTATTATCCTGACAAGCAATATTGGAGCTGATCGTTTAATGAAAGAGTCGAGCCTAGGCTTTCACGCTAAGTCACAATCTGACCAGAAAGCACTAGATGATATCCACGATGAAAACGCCGCGGCAACCAAAGAAGCTCTGTCGAAATTGATGCGTCCAGAGCTTATCAACCGCTTTGATGCAATTGTTACATTCCGGGCGCTCACTCGCAAAGAAATCGGCAGAATATTCGACAACCTCGTTAATGAACTCCAGGATAGGTTAATACACAAGGGCATACACTTGGTGATCAAGCCGACAGCCAAGCGCTTGTTGATTGACCGCGGTTACGATGAAAAGTTTGGTGCCCGACCGCTCAGGCGTACAATTCAGGATCTGCTCGAACATAGGATAGCCGACGGTATATTGTCCGGTGAGTACGAAAAAGGCACCGTCCTAACTATTAGCGCAAAGAGCGGTTCGATTGAGGTTCAGGTTGAAAACGAAGCCTAATAGCCGCGGCGGTATTATCGTATCATCGATTATTAGTATTCTTTTGCTTGGTTTGTCTGCGGCTGTTATTCTGAACCGTCAATACCTGTATGATCAATGGAATGTCTGGCAATATAAGCCAACGGCCGCAATTGCTAATATCAGTAGTGAAGCTGGCCTGTCTGATACAGGTAAGTTCTATTTATATACGAGCGATGCTTCGATTGACACTGCCCAGACCTTTAACAGTAAGTGTGCCAGGCTAGAAGCCAACAATGCCATTCTCGGATGTTATGCTAATCGAAAAATATATATCTATGACGTTAATAATAGTGAACTGAATGGCATAGAAGAGGTTACGGCGGCCCACGAAATGTTACATGCCGCCTGGGACAGGTTAAGTGATAGCGAAAAGGCCACGGTAGGAGCGATGCTTGATGCTGAATATCCAAAGATCGTTACACCAGATCTAGCAGCTAGGATGGCGTATTATAGCAAAAATGAACCAGGTGAGCGACTTAACGAATTACATTCTATTTTGGGGACAGAATTTCCCAATCTTAGCCCTGACCTAGAAAAATATTACTCTAAGTACTTTACTGACCGACAAAAGGTTACGTCGCTGCACGCCGCCTATAGTGCGGTCTTTACCTCACTTGACACACAGTCAAAGGCTCTGGCTAGTGAGCTGAACGCTCTAGTTAACAAAATCAACACCGATGTTGCTCAGTATAATGCCGCTGTCACAGCTCTCAGTCAAGAAATAGATGCTCTAAACGCCAGTGCGAGCTCGGTTGATCGTACGAGTTGGACAGAAGTTAATGCCTATAATGCCAAACGTGCTGAGTTATTGGCACGCGCTGATCAACTCAATGCGACACGCTCGGCGATTGATGCTGAGACGGCCGATTATAAAACCAAGCTAGCACAATATAACCAATTGATCATACACTCTAATGAGCTGACGGCCAGTATCGACAGTACGCTTACGCCAGCACCTAGTTTGTAGTGCTACTATATGTCTATAACCTGCGTTATACTACTTAAGTAATGGCAAAAACTAAATCACAATTTGTCTGTCAAAACTGCGGTGCTTCATACGGTAAATGGACGGGCAAATGTGAAAACTGCGGTGAATGGAATACGCTTGTTGAACAAGTAGCTATCAGCGTTGGCAAATCGGCAGTAGCTAGGAGTGCGGCTTCGGGTCGGGTGTTAGACCCACAGACGATGCGCTCTATTAGTGCCGAGGACAAAGTTGAACGCTTGAAAACTGGGTTCGGGGACTTGGATGAGGTTTTAGGTGGTGGCGTTTTGCCTGGAGGTGTGATTTTGATGGCTGGCCAGCCTGGTATTGGCAAGAGTACACTCCTGCTACAGGTGAGTGCGTACGTCGCTCAGAGTACATCGGTGCTGTATGCAAGCGGAGAAGAGTCCGCTAGTCAAGTCAAGCTTAGAGCTGAGCGCTTGGGCGCTGAAAAAAGTGAACAACTCAGCTTTGTCGCCAGTACTAGCGCCGACGACATTGCGGCAACGATTCGGTCTGGCCAGTATAAATTTGTTATTATTGACTCAATTCAAACCCTGTCGCTAGACGAGATTACCTCTGCTCCTGGTACGGTGAGTCAAATTACAAACAGTAGTAACGTTATAATTAGAGCCGCCAAAGAAGCTGGCGCGGCGGTCGTGTTAGTTGGACATGTTACGAAAGAGGGAAGTATTGCCGGGCCAAAAGTCCTGGAGCACTTAGTTGACGTTGTTTTACAATTTGAAGGTGATCGTTATGGCGGCTTCAAGGTAGTTCGGGCAATTAAGAATAGGTTCGGGTCAACCAGCGAAGCGGCGATATTTGAAATGTACGAAGAGGGTTTGCGCCTGGTCGAGAACCCTTCGGCGGCGCTACTGGCGGAGCGTCAAAACGCCGATGGCTCGGTTGTTCTAGCGACGCTTGAGGGCAATAGACCATTACTAGTTGAGATTCAGGCGCTTGTAAATCCGACTAACTTCGGTTATCCTAAGCGTACTGCATCTGGTTTTGATTTGAACCGCCTCAATCTTCTCATCGCTGTCTTGGAGCGACGAACAAAATTGAATTTATCAGACAAAGATATTTATATCAATGTTGTCGGTGGTATTAAACTGAATGACCAAGCAGCCGACCTGGCAATATGTATGGCTATCGCTAGCGCTGCTGCTGGCCGCAGGATTGACGATGGAGTGGTCGTCTTTGGCGAGGTCGGGTTAGGTGGCGAATTGCGCTCGGCACAGTCAGCGGATCGACGCGTTCAAGAAGCAAAAAAGCTTGGTTTTACAAAGGCGATTGCGCCTAAAACCCACAGCAAGAACTCATTTATTAAAGGAGTCGGTGATTTGCGAACAGCACTGATCGACTATTTACAAAAGTAAGGAAAAATTATGGAAATATTATCAATCGCTTTGCTGCTCGTTATTGCGGCCGAGGTAACCTATTTGGTTGCCATCAATACAAAGAAATCTGTTAGTAAAAAGGCTGGTCGACCGATCTTCGTTGATACTTCGGTTCTGATTGACGGACGCATTATTGCTGTTGCTCAATCTGGCTTCATCGGTAGCGACACATTGTTTATACCGCGCAGCGTCATCGGTGAATTGCAATATCTAGCTGATAATGCCGACGCCGAAAAGCGTGGTCGTGCTCGTCATGGATTAGATATCGTCACAGAACTACAAAAAATGCCGAATGTAAAAGTTGAAATTTTTCAAGATGGCAGCAAGGCGGCCGAAGGTGTCGATGAGCGTTTGTTGAAACTTGCCAAGCAGTACAGTGGTGCTGTTTGTACAATTGATTACAACTTAAATAAAGTCGCTCAGGTAGAAGACATCGTGGTCCTAAATGTTAATGATTTAGCGATGAGCTTGCGTATGGCATATCTACCTGGTGAAAAGATGCTACTTGAATTAACGCAGAAAGGCCAGGATAGCCACCAGGCCGTCGGTCATCTGGCCGACGGGACAATGGTAGTTGTTGAGCGTGCCAATAAACTTATTGGCCAAACGGCCGAAATTGAATTTATCCGTAGTTTGCAAACGGCCGCTGGTAAAATGATGTTTGCGAAACTAGTCGAACACAACAAGCCAACGGACCATTCGTTTAGCAAGAAGGACAAAACGCCTCGCCTAGCTAAAAAGGCGTATAGTAAACCGGAGGCCGTAATAGAGCCTACTCCAGTTTTAACGCCTGTAGCCTATCATAGTGATAATAATGATCAACGGTTAGCTAACAAATCAAATACGCCTCGTAAGTCCTATCAGCCTCGCCAGAAGCCGGTAAGTAACGCAAACACTCCATATAAGCATACTGTCAAAAAGCCTCGTACGTCGGCTCAGAATGAGGATGATTTGATTCGCATGCTTAATAACCCGGAATAATTGACTACTCAATAATTTAATTAGAAAAATAGCCCAATCGCATTTGGGCTATTTTAGTACCAGGCTTAACGCAGGGGCTAACTGGCTACACTTGCAAGTTCTCTAAATAGAGTTAGAACTTGGCGGCTGTTGAATGTGACGATGAGTCAGTGGCAGTTGCGTAGTCAGTGCCAGCAGTCGGTTTAGTTGGAACAGTTGCCGTGTAGGTGCCGGAACCATTGTCGATACCCGTGTAGGTCTTTCCATCGATAGTGAACGTGACATTTTGAATAGTATTTGAGCCATTTGCGCTTGCCGTTACGCTAACTGTATAGCTACTATTACCAGTGCTTCCTGTGCCACCGGTATCGCCGGCTGCAGCGCTATAGGTTGGCGTTCCTATGGTTGGTGGTTGCGCATTAATGGTATTGGTACCGTCTGTACAATCTTGGGTGCTGTCCATCAGACTGCCCGCGAGAGTGTATGTTCCCTTTGGATCGATGTACAGTGCTTGGTTAGGGGTAACTGATGAAGCTAGCGGAATCTTAACAACCGGTTGAGTAACTTTTAGGCTACTTGGCGTACAAGTGGTTGCTAGTTTCTTGGTTGCACTATCAAAGTCGACGTTAGTTATGCCTTGGTTGGCGTTCCAATAACTTGGATAGACCTCACCACAACCCTGGTCAGGACGGCCAGCTACTACTTGTAATGTGTTGCCTGTTCTACAACCAATTCGTTGAATACCGGCTGGTTGGCTGATCCAGTCACCAGGTTTCCATTTACCAGCGTTTTGATATTCGGTTTTATAAGCATATTGCAGAACGGTATCGAGCATTTGTCCTGGTACGATTGATGTCGCGTTGTTATACAAAGGCGTTGTATCTGGGTTACCGAGCCATACAGCCATAGTTAGGGTTTGTGAGTAATTAACCATCCAGATATCCTTTGGTGATCCGGCGGCATTAGCAGCGTTGGATGTACCTGTCTTTGCGGCCGAGTCAACCCCTGGAATGTACATACCGGTACGATGTGTGCCGACGAAAGTTCGCGCATTGTCATCGTGCAGGATGTCACTTACGACGTAGGCAGCTTGAGGGCTGACAACCTGTGTGCCGGCAGGGTCTGACCACTGCTTTAGGACATCACCATTATTATTTGTAACCTTTAGGATGTCTGATTGTGGTTTATAGACACCGCCGCGTCCGAGTGAGGCGTAGGCGTTTACTAGGTCGAGCTGTTTAATGCCACACCCACCGATTGCGGCAGCAAGCTGTACGGTTGTATCGTTGCCGACTGTACAGTAACTGGTACCGCCTAGCTCATGGATTGTCTTGATCGAAGGCTGAACTCCGCTAATTGCCATCGCCTCAACGGCCGGGATGTTCCAGGAATTGGCGAGGCCAGTACGGATAGTTGTGGCGCCGCTGTTTTCGGGGTCACCGTTTGCATTGGCTAGGGGTGCTCCGTAGATGCCTGGAATGCTGTTATTGATAAGCTTTGAACCACTTCCAAAGTTGGCGGCGCCAGCTGCTTTTTGCTGGAAGAGTTGAGCGTAAACTAGAGGCTTAATCGTCGATCCTGGCTGGATATAAGCTGTTGCAGCATTAACTTGTCCAAAACCTGGATAATCATATTTACGACTACCCATCATAGCAATAATTTGACCAGTCTGCGTGTCTTCAACAGTTGCTGCTCCATTAGAGAAGCCGTATCTCGCTGGTGCGCTACTGTTAAATTCGGCGTTCATGGCCTCTTCGAGCTTGTTCTGGATATTAAGGTCAAGCGTTGTTTTGACGGTTAGTCCACCTTGGCCAACGGTTGCTTTGCCGAGTTCTGCTTCTAGTTCACTGCGGACCATTTGCACGAAGTGAGGGGCTTTAATGTCTGTGTACTGACTCGCTTGCGGTACTATATGGTCGAGGATAGGATAAGCTTTTGCCGCATCACCTTCGGCTTTTGTAATGTAACCTTGCTCAACCATATCGTCAATTACGGTATGCTGTCTGGCAATTAGCGCGTCATGTCCGCTGATATTGTACGGATCAAACAGAGTTGGATCCTGCGGTATAGCAGCTAGCAGCGCAGCCTCTGGTATAGTCAGGTCTTTCGCAGATTTGCCGAAGTAGGTCTGCGCTCCAGACTCGGCACCGTTGCGGCGACCACCGTAAGGCGACTCGTTGAGGTACAAAGTTAATATCTGATCCTTGCTATACATACGCTCGACTTCAATTGACAGAATCACTTCTTTAATCTTGCGAGGAATACCACCGATACCGCGGTCCTGGGCTTCGTTGGACAGGAATACCTGTTTGACTAGCTGTTGTGTTAGCGTTGATCCACCTTGGGTTGATCCACCCATCACGTTATTGATAGCAGCTCGCAACAGACCAGTCGGACTAACACCACCGTGATTATAGAAATTACGGTCTTCGATAGCCACCGTAGCTTCCTTGAGGTAGTTGCTCAGGTCAGAACTACTAACAACCAGTTTGTAATTGCCGTCGCCTTTATCTTCCCATAGCACATTGCCGTTGCGGTCGGTATAGGTTGTGACGGTTGATTGTACGCGCTTGGCAAGTTCGCTAGGCTGAATGCTATCGAGGTCTTTACGGAAGTAGGCGAACAGACCACCTACCATAAGACCCAGAATGAGCACTCCAACACCAGTAATCTTGAGCGCCATAATAGCGCCGCGCTTACTAAACCAATAGGCAAACACGCGCTTTGGGTGCATGCGGTAGATAAATCGCTTAACCGGACTCTTCGGTAAACTTGCCAGATACTGGGCACGCTTGCGTGACTCGGCGTCTTTTTTGGTCTTGCGACGGTGAGACAGGTTTGAATACACACTTAGTGTACGTGAATGTAATGGTTTTTTGGCCACAGTTATATATTTCCCATAAGCAATATTACTACTTATTATAGCACCAATTAGGATGCGTAAAGCCTAAACTTTTGTTATACTACCAGAGAAATATCAGCTAAGGAGATAGAATGAAACTTTCCGAAGAACTCGCCTGGCGCGGTTTTATCAACCAGACCACCATCAAAGATTTATCACTGCTAGACGGTCAGCCAATCTCATTCTATTTTGGAGTTGATCCAAGTGCCGACAGTATGACAATTGGCAACCTCGCTTCGGCCATGATGGTGCGCCATTTTATTGATGCCGGCCACAAGGCATACTTATTGGTTGGTGGAGCAACCGGTATTATCGGTGGCGACCCAGACGGCAAGTCCGAAGAGCGCAAATTAAAGACAATCGAAGAGGTTAATCGGAACAAAGCTGGCATTGCTGCACAATACTCGACAGTTTTTGCTGGTCAAGATTTTACGCTTGTCGACAATTATGACTGGTTCAAGGATATAAACTATATCGACTTTTTGCGTACGGTTGGTAAAAACGTGCCACTGTCACAGATGTTGGGTCGCGATTTCGTGCAGGCTCGCCTGGGTGAGGATGGATCTGGTATTAGCTACGCCGAGTTCAGCTACTCATTAATACAAGGCTACGACTTTTTACACCTGAACCGCGAACATGACGTTATCTTGCAGCTCTGCGGGGCTGATCAATGGGGTAATTCTGTCGCTGGTGTTGATTTGATACGTCGCCTAGATGGCCGTGAGGCACATGTGTACTCGACACCTCTTGTTATAAACAAATCGACAGGTGTCAAGTTTGGCAAGTCCGAAGACGGCGCTGTTTGGTTGGATCCAGCCAAGACCAGTGTTTACAAGTTCTACCAATTCTGGCTAAATACCGATGATATCGGTGTAATCGACTACTTAAAGATCTATTCATTAATGTCAAAGGACGAAATCGAAGCAATTGCCGCTCGTCAAGCCGCTAACCCAAGTGCTCGCGAAGCCCAAAAAGCCCTGGCTGTCGCCGTGACTGACTTGGTTCACGGTACCGCCCGGCGCGAGTCAGTCGAACGCGTGACTGGCGTACTATTCGGTGGGTCATCGTTTGGCGATCTCAATAATGACGACATAGAGGCTCTAGCTGCCGAAATTCCAACCGTATCTGTCGGTAAAACTATTATTGAATCACTTGTCGAAGCTGGCTTCGCCTCGTCGAATGGTGAAGCCCGTCGCTTGATTGAATCCGGCGCCGTGTCGATTAATGGCGACAAAGTCAGCACTGACCAAACCATCGAATCCCGCAGTTTGGTCAAAAAAGGCAAGAATAGCTTTATTCTAATTAAATAAGCGTATCTATTTAATAAATATATAACCTCGTTCAACAACCAGGTTTATATTGACATTTATGCACATTTATGATACAATGTAATTACTCAACGAGTTTAACTCGATGAGTGCCACCAGATCAATTGAGCAATCCTGCTCTTGACTGGCCTCACAACTTGGAGGGCTATATGTCCAGCAATGTCTCTACCGAAAGGTCAGCGCTCGTCGCTAAAAAGCGACTGGCGAGGAATTTATTCCTCGCGTATTGCTTGATCGCTGGCATAGCAATTGCGCTGTGGCCTGTTGTGTTGCCGTACTTCTCGGCTCAGAACAAGTCTGCGATTACTTGGATCCTGCTCACGGTGTATTATTTCTTCACAGGTACTGCGATTGGAGGCGCAGTACAAGAGTCCGGAGAGTACATGGAAGCCCGCGAAGGTCTGAAAAAACTCAACGACTCCAAGTCGTGACAACGCCCCTGCCCGAGAGCGTACAATCCTCGGGCAACAACCAGAGTGATTTATGAAAATGAATAGTTCTGGTTGCTGAAGCTTATGATCCAATCTTGACGGTTTACTCTAAGTATTCTGAACCACGAAGGGTTAATCTCTTACGGTATAAAAGGTGCTTGTAGGTCAAAAGCTAAACGTATCTGTCTTAATCTTGCTATGATAACTACATGAACTTGCTGTCATCGTTGGAGAAGGTTAAGGGTGTTGGGCCAAAGGTTGCCGAGCAGTTTAGTGATGCTGGCCTGACGACGGTTGATGATTTGATTAACTTTTTACCTAGGTCACACGAAGATTTTTCACATGTGACCAGAATCATAGACATTGCGCCAGGCAAGGCTACGATTAAGGCGCGTTGTGAAAAGATTGCCACACGACCGGTCCGTCGAGGGTTACGCATTACGACGGCAACTTTGGCCGATGATAGCGGCAAGCTACAGGCTGTTTGGTTTAATCAGCCCTACCGCGAGACACAGCTGAAGTCTGGCGAGGAATTCTACTTTTCGGGAGAGTTTGAGTTTAATTACAATCGCTACCAATTAACAAATCCTAGCGCCGAGTTAATGAGCGCCATGCCTGTTCAGACCGATAGGGTTTTACCAATTTATCGCGCTATCAAGGGACTAAAAACGCCACTGGTGCGCAAGATCCTGGCCGAGTCGCGACCACTCATTACAACG
>JAJYAA010000021.1 GCA_021779755.1 bacterium
TAAGGTTACATCAGTTAGGGTTCATGAAAATGGTAAAGAGACAACTATCGATGTCGATGGCGTCTTTGTGTTTGTTGGCCTGAAGCCTAATACGCAGTTCCTAGCCGGTAGCGGTATCGAACTGGATCACCAAGGCCTAATCAAGACTGACGATAAATTGCAGACGAATATCGCCGGTATTTTTGCTAGTGGTGACGTCCGAAGTGGTGCGACCATGCAGATTGCAAGTGCAGTCGGAGAAGGCGCAACGGCTGCTCTTTCGATTCGTGAATATATAGACGAACAGAAATAGCTATATTACGTTATTATTCAAGAATTCCTCTAGTTGATTGATGACTAGAGGATTTGCGGTTTTGAGGGCAATCTCGCGGGTTCCAAGGAGAACGCCGCCATTTACAAAATTATGCGACCCGGTAATAGCCACCTTCCGGCCATCGGGCATGTAAAATATCATAAACTTGGCATGTAAATACTGGGATTTTGTATATAGGGTGTGGTTGTTGCTAAATAGTAGGCCAACTCTAATAACTAGCCGGCTGAGGCTCGAGGCGCGTTCTGGCGGGTTAAAATACAGTTTTGACGATGTCTGTTTGATCAACCTGCTGAGTCGACCGGTTGGGCAATACTGCGACACTAACGTGACGCTGCTGGCCTCGCGTGTGAGCAAACACGCTTGGCGGTAGATGATTGAGTCGCCAAAAAATCCACCATCAATCAGTATTTGGTCGTCACCGTGGTCAATTGAGTGACTGGGATAGGCGTAGTCGCCTGCATCGGCGCGCACTAAGCGATGGTATTCGTCGATGAGTTTATCGGCTAGCTCATCGTCACGAACCTTGAACATATAATCGTTATTGCGAATCCCAAGTTGATAGAGGTTAACGCCGCCGAATGAGTAAACTATATTATCGACAATACATAGCTTGCTATGGGTACGACCACTGAATATTGTCGTGTGTGAACGCCCCAACCAGGTAAACTTGACGCCACTTGTTTTGAAGCGCCTACTCATGCTGTTTGTTAAACGCGACTGTTTGGAGCGATACCTAGTTGGAAGGAAGAAGCCGCCAAGCTCGCCGTAAGTAAAGACATCGGCAGCAACTTCAACATTAATACCACGTTCGGCGGCTTCGCAGAGTGCGTCAACAATATCATCAGTAGAATGATCGTCAGCGATAACCATAGACAGCAGGCAGACGCGTGACTGTGCTCCGCGAATTGCATCGGCTGCGTCTTGTACATAGTTAACAGGCAGGAGTAATTGGGGATCAGACAGCATAATACTACAATTATATCTTGTAAAGGTAAAAACTGATAAAATAAGAGCAAAGAATAAACCAAAAGGAGACCATAATGGCAGATTTTAATCAGATTTTGACGCCCGGCGATGTGGACGGTGGCATTATCAACGTAGTAATCGAGATACCAGCCGGCAGTAACCACAAGATCGAATGGAATCGTAACAAGGCAGCTTTTCAGCTCGACAGGGTTGAGCCAGTTATTTTTGCTAAGCCAACAAACTACGGTTTTATACCACAGACTCTTGATGAGGACGGCGATGAACTCGATGCTTTGGTTATTACCAACCAGCCGCTAGCTACAGGTATTTTTCTGGAAGCGAAGGTAATCGGTGTCTTGAAATTTGAGGATGATGGTGAGGTCGATGACAAGGTTGTTGTTGTGCCAGCTGACGATCGTCAGACGGGTGATGCGATTAATAGCCTCGATGATTTAAATGACCAGCTAAAGAAGCAAATTGAACACCACTTCAACCACTACAAAGACCTCAAAAAACCTGGTTCAACTATTGTTAAGGGTTGGGGTGATATTGACGAGGCCAAGTCTATTATTAAGCTTGCTGTTGAGCGCTGGAATAATCGCTAAATTATAACTATCGCGCCGTGCTATGGCTGCATCATAGCCACCATGGCATAGCGTCCATCATCGGTTTGACGGCCTGCCAAGAACTCGCTGTGCGAATAGTATAGAGGATTGTTAGTGGTATCGGTTGGATCGTCTGTGATATGTTCGCGCTTAATGCCAGCGGACTGTAGCTGTTCAAATACAACGTCTTTAAATGATCGGTTATCGAATGCGTACAGCGGATAACGCTCCTGCCCGGGTGCTGGCGTGAGCCAGACCATTAGGTCTTCTGGGTGACAGCCGTAATTATCGATTAAAAACTCAACCGAGGCTCGAGCGCCAAACTGTTCTAGGCTGTGGCGCCCAACGTGCGACAGCATAAGGACGTTCTGGCTGGGATCATAAATTGTGGCGCCGACGCAATCGGCTAGAGGTAAAAATAGGGCCTGGCCAGGAGTACGCGTCACTAAAGCATCGGCCGCGGCTCCGTCGCCATTAAACATTCCTTCGGCCTTGTTGCTGTCGTCTACCTCGCGATAACGCAGGTAATTATTGCCTTCGTAAACTATCATTACCCTGGTTGCATCCTGGATATTGATACCAAGAGACGTTAAAAAGGTGGTGCGGTTCTTAATAACCTGGTCTCTGTTGCTTAGGTCTTGTTTTATGGCCATATTGCCATCATTGGTCGTCGACGTAGCAACGATAATATTCATGATTTATCCTTTTTGCGTATAGTCTTTTGACGAATTATATTAGCTGCTCCGGTAATTGTCTCGATCACGCCCAATTGTTTGAGTTGCATACGTAGTTTGTGTTTGGCGTGGGTTGTAGTAACCATATCCATCCAGGCTTGTTTAGGGGTTGATAGTTTTCTAGTGACGACTTCTACGACATCGCCGTTACTAAGCGGCTTATCAAATGGATGGATATTACCGTTAACCCTAAAACTATATGCGTGCTTGGCGACATCACTGTGGACTGTGTAGGCAAAGTCAAGTGGCAGCGCACCTTCTGGCAAGTTATAAATATCGCCCTTTGGTGAATAGACAAATATACGGTCGCCAAATACGTCAATGTTGAGTTGTTCTTTGGATATATCTTCGTTATTGCGTAGGCGCATAGCGATGTCTTGTAACTGAGTGATCCACTGGAGGTGACTTGGCAGTGTAGATCCTTTGCGTTTTTTGATGTAATCCTTTGACGATTTCTGTTCGTGGTAGTGAAACCCAGCGGCTAGTCCGCGTTCAGCGTATTCGTGCATAAAGTAGGTTCTGATTTGAAATTCAACAATCTGTTTAGACGGCGTAATTACGGTCGTGTGCAGGCTTTGATAGCCGTTAGGTTTAGGGATAGCGATGTAGTCCTTGATGCGGCTGATCATCGGTTGATAGATTGTATGAAGTAGCCCGAGAACCCGGTAACAGTCTTCTTTGGTCTCAACGATGACACGTAGCGCCATGAGGTCATAAATATCGTCGATGTTACCGTCGACTTTTTTGAGTTTCTTGTGAAGACTATAAAGGCTTTTGACGCGGCCATTAATTTCAGCTTTTATACCGTGTTTGTCAAGCTCTTTGACGACTTCGGCGCGTACTATGCCGAGCTTACGCGTACTTTTACCAAGCCGCTTTTTCATTAGATTTTTTAGCTTGTTGTATTCTTTTGGATCGAGGTAGTTAAAGGCCATCTCTTCGATTTGCAATCTGACGCGCCCCATACCTAGGCGATCCGCCATCGGCGCAAAGACCTCGAGCGACTCCCGGGCGATTTTGACTTGTTTGTCGGCTGGCATGTGTTGCAGGGTCGATAGGTTATGCAAGCGATCGGCGAGCTTGATGATGATAACGCGAACATCTTGGCCGACGGCGATGAGTAATTTCGATAGGTTGTCTTTGGTCTGTGGCAGGTAATCGGCTAGGTCTTTCATGCCAGCCCGGGCCTGCGATACTTTGGTGACGCCGTCGACTAAAAAGGCGACATCATGGCCGAACAGTGATTCGATTTGCTCCAGTGTTGCATCGGTGTCCTCGACTGTGTCGTGCAGTACACCGGCAAGCACGCTATCGATATCCATACCCCACTGAATTAATGAATCGGCTGTCGCCAGTGGGTGCGAGATATAAGGGTCACCGCTTTTACGCTTTTGGCCTTTGTGGGCGTTAGTCGCAAAGTCGATAGCATGATCAAGCTCGAGTAACTGATCTTCCTCGTAGTAGGGCGCAGCTTTTTCTAGCAACTTTTTCTTGTTCATTGTATATATAAGTATACGATAGTTTTTGTACATTATGGCATGGGCGTTATATACTATAACTAATATACTAATGCTTAAAAAAGGAGTGGTATTTTATGGGCCGAGCAAAAATTGGCATTAATGGATTTGGTCGCATCGGCCGAAATGCATTCAAGATTGCCTTCGAGAGAAGTGACCTTGAAATTGTCGCAATTAATGATTTAACAGACACGAAGACTTTAGCATATTTGCTAAAACACGACAGCAACTATGGTGCTTACAAATACGACGTCGGCTACGACGACGACGGTATTATCGTTAACGATGTTCACATTAAGGTTCTTGCCGAAAAAGACCCGTCAGCGCTGCCATGGGGTGAATTGTCGGTCGGTATTGTTATCGAATCAACCGGTCGCTTTACTACCAAAGAAGGTTCAGAAATGCATATTAGGGCCGGCGCAAAGCGCGTGGTAATTAGTGGTCCAAGTAAGAGCGATGGTGTTGATACGATCGTCCTGGGTGCCAACGAAGACGCTATTGAGGGTTCGAGTGAAGTAATTAGTAACGCTAGCTGTACGACAAACTCACTGGGCGTAGTGATGGCTATTCTGGATGCTGAATTTGGCGTTCAAAAGTCGCTGCTAACGACAGTTCACAGCTACACTGCTAGTCAAGCCTTGCAGGATGCACCAAGTAAGGACCTACGCGAAGGTCGTAACGCTGCCGAGAACATGGTGCCAACAACTACTGGTGCAGCAATCGCCGTTACAAAAACCCTGCCGCAATTAGTCGACAAGTTTGATGGCCTCAGTATCCGCGTTCCGACGCCAGTTGTCTCAATTAGCGATGTTACGGTGCTGCTGGGCCGCGATACGACGGTAGAGGAAATCAACGAAGTCTTTAAAAAAGCCGCCAAAGAGCCGTTTTACCAGGGTATCTTAGGTGTAAGTGAAGAGCCGCTCGTTAGTCGTGATTATATCGGTAATAGCCATTCGGGAACTGTCGATTTGTTACTCACTAAAGTTGTTGGTGGCAATCTAGCAAAAGTCATGGTCTGGTACGATAACGAATGGGGATATAGTAACCGCTTGGTCGAACTAGTCGCCGACATCGGGCGCACTCTCAAAGTCTAATTTTTGGATATTCAAAAAGCCCGTTTGGGCTAAACAATACTTTTTTAGATGTTGAGTTGGGGCGGGGAGTGTGAACTCCCCGCCCCGCACGTCTCAGTTAATACTGTCGTCGGAGTGCTGGCGTCTCGCCTTGATGCGCTCGTCAAGCATCGTTGCGGGCATGACCAGCCAGACGATTAGAACGACTGCTGACAGGAAGGTGATACCAAGGCCGTCCAATCCGCCATCGCCGCTCCAGTCGACGCTTGTCCAGTACGTCACCAGGCCTATCACCGCAGCAGTTGAGCTGATGACATAGGTGACTGCACCAGCGATCAGTGCGTCGATGTAGAACAGCATTCCAGTGATCAATGCCGTGATGACGGCCACGATGGCGATGATGCCGATGGTCTTGGCCGTGAGGTCGAGGACCCCATAGGTGGCAATGCTCACGATAGCTCCAGTCTGAGGTGCGCTTCCGCACCTCTGTCGTTGTGATGAGGTATGGCGAAAAGCTACATCAATTATAGCACTAAATACATCAAAAGTCAATAGGAGTGAACGATTTGCAGATAACGAACGAAATGCTTATACTTAAATTATGAAGATATATCTAGGCGCTGACCATCAGGGTTTTCATTTGAAGCAGGAAGTTTTTGCATATTTAGCCAAACATGGGTATGACGTCGAGGACGTGGGCGACGAAGTGCTTGATCCGAATGATGACTTCCCGGAGTTTGCCCAGGCCGCAGCCTTGCAGGTTATCGGTAGTGAGGACAAAGACCCGCGAGCGATTCTGCTATGCGGCGGTGGTCAAGGTATGGCGATGGCAGCTAATCGCTTTCGTGGCATCAGGGCAAGTGTTATCTGGGACGCTTATGAAGCAAAGATGACCCGCAATGACAACGACAGTAATGTATTGTGCTTACCGGCGCGTGTCCTCGAGGGTGAAGACAAGGCCTGGCAGGGTATTTTAGAAACCTGGCTCAGTACGCCGTTTGCGACAGCTGTTCGCTACAAGAGGCGCAACGCGCAGATTGACGAGATATAAATGAGTATCATTGCACCTTGTATTACTGTCGAAACAGCCGAAGACTACAAAGCCGCCGTCGAACGTATTCATCCCTTTGCTCAGCGCGTTCATGTTGATATTAGTGATGGTGAATTTGCCCCAACCTTTCTGATTGGTGAGTCGCAAGTATGGTGGCCAAAGGAGTGGATGGTTGATATTCACGCTATGGTGGCGCGCCCAGCTGAACACGTCGAAGCTTTAATTAAATTGAAACCGCACCTAATTACTTTTCATGTTGAGACTGGCATCAATCTGCTGCCATTAATGACACAAATTAAACAGGCTGGTATCAAGGCTGGCATTGCTCTGCTGAAAACAACAGTTCCCTCAACGGTGAGCGAGATGATAAAAGCCGCCGACCACGTCATGGTCTTTAGTGGTGATCTGGGACATTATGGCGGTACGGCAAGCTTGATGCAGCTCGAAAAGGTGCGTTTAATCAAGGCTATTAATCCTAATGTCGAAATTGGCTGGGATGGTGGTGTCAATATCGACAATGCTTATACGTTGACACAGGGTGGAGTCGACGTGCTTAATACGGGCGGTGCGATTGCAACAGCTACCGATCCTGCTTTAGCTTATGCTACACTAGTGAAAGAGATAAACAAACACGGAGTAATTTAGGTGAGTGGGCAACTGACGATTACGCAACTTGAACAAAAAGCAAATGATATCCGCGAGGACATTATTCGTATGTTAGAAGCCGCCGGGAGCGGTCACAGCGCCGGATCGTTGGGTTTGGCTGACATTTTTGCAGCACTTTACTTTAACATTTTGAATCTTGACCCAAAAAACCCAGATTGGGAAGACCGCGACATCATGTTACTGAGTAACGGTCACACGATTCCCGTGCAGTACGCGGCCATGGCCGAGGCTGGCTATTTCGATAAAGAGGAATTATTAACGCTGCGTAAATTAGGCAGTCGTTTGCAGGGTCACCCGGAGCGTGAGCGCCTACCGGGGCTCGAAAACACCAGTGGTCCATTAGGGAGCGGCTTGTCGCAAGCCTCGGGCTACGCTTACTCTCTGCAATACCTAGATCATATTAAACATCGTTTTGTGTATGTTGTGATGGGCGACGGCGAGTTGGACGAGGGTAATATCTGGGAAGCAGCTATGTTCGCCGGCAAATACAAACTATCACAACTCATTGCTATTATTGATCGTAACAATATTCAGATTGATGGTAGTACCGAAGATGTTATGCCGCTAGAGGACTTACGTGGCAAATGGGAGGCATTTGGTTGGCATGTTATTGAAGTCGACGGTCATAATATCGAAAGTGTCATCGATGCGGCTAGTATGGCGCGCGCCATCACCAATCGTCCGAGTGTGATTATTGCTCATACGATTCCAGGCAAGGGCGTTGACTTCATGGAGTATGACTATAAATGGCACGGTATTGCGCCAAACAGTGATCAAGCCAAAGAGGCCCTGAAGAAACTTCGAACCCTTGATGGCAAGATTACCTTTGAAGGAGCTGGCGTAGAATGAGTTACCAAATTGACCACAATGCATTAACAAATCCAAAACTTGAACCAATTCGGGCCGGCTTTGGGCGTGGCCTCAAAGCGGCTGGTGCAACTAACGACAAAATCGTAGCGCTGTGTGCTGATTTGACCGAAAGTACTCAAATGCATTTATTCAGGGATGAATTTCCAGATCGCTTTATCGAAATTGGGATTGCCGAACAAAACCTCGTAACGGTTGCTTCTGGCCTGGCCCGTGCAGGCAAAACTCCGTTTGTCAGTAGCTATGCGGCTTTTAGCCCAGGGCGTAACTGGGAACAGATACGGACTACAATTGCCCTGAATAATCAGCCAGTGAAGGTCATTGGCAGTCATGCGGGCGTTAGTGTCGGTCCAGACGGTGCAACTCATCAGATGTTAGAGGATATTGCCTTGATGAGAGTTCTGCCAAACATGGTCGTGATTGTTCCGGGTGACAGTGTTGAAGCCGAAAAGGCAACTAGAGCAATCGCCGAAAATGGCCAACCAAGCTACCTCAGACTAGCGCGCGAGAAGTCACCTGTTTTTAGTACCGAAGAATCGCCATTTGAAATTGGCACAGCTTATGTTTTGCGCGAAGGCCACGATGTTAGTTTGCTTGGAACCGGTGCAATGAGCTATCAATTACTAAAAGCCGCTAGTTTGCTCGCCGAGATGGGCGTTGATGCTGAAGTTGTGCATGTGCCGACAGTCAAGCCACTTGATGAATCGGTGATTTTGGCGAGTGTACGCAAGACTGGTCGTGTTGTAACGGCCGAAGAGGCGCAAATAAAGGGCGGATTTGGTGGTGCGATAGCCGAGCTGTTATCCGAACAATTGCCGACGCCGTTGAAACGTATCGGTATGCAAGATAGGTTTGGTGAAAGTGGCGCACCTAACGAACTGTTGGACTACTTTGGACTAACGGCCGAGAAAATGATTGATAATATTGCTAAATTTGTGCGTGATACGCCGCAATATCATCGGGAATATTAAGGGGGTATTTATGGGCTTAACAATTAATCAAATTAGACAGAATACGACGCGCGCGCGTCATTTGATGCAACGTAGTCGTGCGCAGCATTTTGCAGTTGGTGCATTTAACATCGACAACCAAGAGACCTTAATTGCTGTTGCGCGCGCTGCCCAGAAACTTAATGCACCAGTACTTGTTGAGGTTAGTAATGGTGAAGTCAAAGCCATGGGCCTCGAGAACATTCGCGACCTGGTTGACAACTACAAACAAGAGTATGGCGTTGAGATGTATATTAACCTTGACCACAGTCCAACAGTCGAGGATTGCAAACGGGCGATCGATGCTGGTTTCGAGTTTATTCATATCGACATTTCGCAGGCTGATCACGAGGCGACAACTGATGATATTATCGCTAGAACCAAGGAAGTAGTTGATTACGCACAGTTTACGGGTGCTTTGGTTGAGAGTGAGCCACATTACTTTGGCGGATCATCAAACCTCCACACCGAGACGATTGACTATGAAGAGATCAAAAAAACCTTTAGTACTCCAGAGGGGGCTAGTGGCTTTGTTGAGGCTACTGGTATCGATACCTATGCGGCTGCGATCGGTAATTTGCACGGTAAATATCCTGTTCCCAAAGAACTTGATTTGGAGCTACTGCAGCGTATTCGCGACGCAATAGCCTGTCAAATCAGCTTGCATGGTGGTAGCGGTACGCCCCTGCATTACTTTGAAGAGGCTGCCAAAATCGGTGTCAGCAAGATTAACATTAATAGTGATATGCGCTACGCTTTTCGGACTAAGCTCGAAGAAGTGTTAAAGGCAAATCCAGACGAGTACGCTGTTGTTAAATTGATGCCAGCAGTTTATCAGGCAGTACAGGGTGTTGTTGAAGAAAAAATCGCGGCCTTTGGCAGTGCCGGTAAGGCAGTTGTCTAACATGTCGGTACCGGTTATTGTTACAATCGGCAAAGCAACTCAAGATGTTTTTTTGTTGAGCTCAAAATCATTTGAACCGCATGAACACAAAGGCGTATTGTATGAACAGCTGCCGCTTGGCCAAAAGCTAGACCTAGACGAGGTCATATTCACGACTGGCGGTAATGTCACGAATGCGGCTGTCACATTTGCACGCCAAGGACTTCACAGTAAATATATCTGGGCAATAGGCACCGATGTCGCGAGCCAGACAATCCTAGATGACCTGGACACAGAAGGCATTGATACTAGTAGTGTTGTGCAGGACGAAAGCTACCGTTCAAGCTATTCTGTGATCTTGTTAGCTAGTAGCGGTGAGCGTACGATATTGAATTATCATGGCACCGCCCTGCCGGACGACGGTCACTTGATCGATATGTCGGCTCTGGCATCGGCTGATTGGGTTTACTTATCGGGACTTGGTGATATGACGCTCCTCGAGTTAATCGTTAGTCACTGCATCGAGCACAGTGTCAAAATTATGCTTAATCCCGCTGGATCAGAGCTCCGTGAGATGGACAAGCTAAAAACCTTGCTCGAGGACGTCGAAGTGCTAATTGTTAACAAAGAGGAGGCTCGGCAGATTGTCGAGGGTCAAACACTTGAAGAGCTCGCCAGGCATGCAACTAACTACTGTCCGGTTGTAATTGTATCTGATGGACCAAATGGAGCTGTGGCAACCGATAGTCGGACTGTTGTAACGGCCGGTATGTATGATAACGTGCCGGTTGTTGATCGCACCGGTGGAGGCGATGCTTTTGGGTCTGGCTTCTTGAGTTATTTCTCTCAGGGACAGTCATTAAAAGATTCAATTATATTTGCCAGCGCCAATTCAACATCGGTCGTTGGTCAGGTTGGGGCCAAGGCCGGTATTTTGCACCGAGGCACGACTTTGCATGATATGCCAATAACAGAGAAGGACTTTTAATTAACACTATGGCAAAATTCTTACAACAATTGCTAAAAATTAACGAACCGATGTTTAGTATCGGCATTCGTCAGCTTGAAAAAGCGACAGGGTCGAGTGGGGTTGATACGCGCCTGATTGCTGATATTACCCACAAGGCTCATGATATTATGCGACGTCTCGGGTTAGATCCGGCTGACAGTACGGGTCGAGAGTTATACCAAGCTCTTAACAGTAGTGTCAAACGTGGTACGTTTGAGAAATTATTAATCGGTGCTGATTATGTGATGATGTCATTTGTCGGTGAGCCGGTGTCGTTTAACTTGATTGACGTGATCGAGAACGCGCATCATGAACTGACGTTTGAACAAAGGATCGTTAGTCACGGACAGCGTAGCTTGAGGGGTGAAATTGTGCAACGCTACCTACAGCACGCTAGTGTTAATGAGACTATGGCGCTCGATGTCGCTACTGAAACAGGCCTCTTACCAGAGTCTGACAGGTTATATAAAGAAACTGAGGCGGCCATTAAGGAATACGCGCCCGATACTCCATACGTACTGGCAATTGGCGATATCTTTACGGATGCTTTTATTAAACTGCGCGAAGACAAGGCGCGTATTGATATCGACCCAGACGGTAGCAAGAGGCTGAGTATGGAGTTTGGTTCAAAACCACCATACGAGAGAGTCGATATAGTCCAGGCTGTCGGTCCATCGCCTAATGCAGCGGTTTCCTTTAGCCGGCTTGGTTTGCAGGTTAGCTTGTTGGCATACCTGGGTGACGATCAGCCTGGCAAAGATTCATTAGCTTACCTCAAAAATGAGGGGGTCGATACTAGTATTATGTCGGTTAAGCCCGACACGAAGTCAAACTACTATTACGTTTTACGCTACGGGGCCGACCGCACCATACTGGTTAAAAATGAAGATTACGACTACGTATGGCGCGAACCTGCAAGTGTGCCAGATTGGGTGTACTTATCACTCATTAGCGCGTCAGCGTGGCCGTTGCATGAAGACTTGCTAGGGTATCTGAAGGCTCATCCGGATATTAAATTGGCATTTCAACCAGGTACGTTCCACTTTGACTGGGGGGTTGAGAAATTGCGTCCCATTTATGAGCGCAGCTACATTGTAGTTATGAACCGAGAAGAGGCAGTACTTGTGACTGGCAAAGACCATGAGTCGATACCCGATCTAATTAATGGCTTACACGCACTTGGTCCAGAGATTGCGATTATCACAGACGGTCCAGATGGGGCATATGCTTCGGACGGCAACAAGATTAGTGTAATGCCAAATTACCCAGACCCAGCTCCACCATTGGATCGAACTGGTGCGGGCGATGCTTTTGCCTCAACCGTTGTAGCGGCGCTGGCGCTAGGTGAGACATTAGAAACGGCCCTAGCTTGGGCACCGATCAATTCGATGAGTGTCGTACAAAAGCTTGGCGCGCAGGCTGGTTTATTACCTAGGAGTGAAGTGGAACAATACCTTGAGTCCGCACCAGACGATTATAAAGCTAAGGAGTTTAATACATGAGATACCAGATTTGCATATCAGGCGCCGCATCCGGCGATACTGTACAGGCCGCGCATCAACTGGCGTTTGATTTAGGCAAAGCGATTGCTGTGCGAGGCAAGACGCTAATGACCGGAGCAACGATTGGCTTGCCTTGGTATGCCGCTAAGGGTGCATTTAGTGTTGATGGTAAACGAGGACTGTCGGTTGGTTTTTCGCCGGCCAGCTCGTTTCGTGAACACGTAACAGTCTATAAGCTGCCGACTGTTGAATTTGATTATATTAACTTTACTAGCATGGAATACGTCGGTCGTGATGTTCATTTGGTGCGTAGTAGCGACGCTGTAATTACTGTTGGTGGTCGTATGGGCAGTTTACATGAGTTTTCGACAGCACTGGAAAGCAAAAAAGTGTGTGGTGTTCTGCTGGGCAGTGGTGGCTTGGCCGACTATATTCCTACATTACTCGACAATATTGACGCACCAGGTGCAAAGGAAGTTATTTTCGACACGGATCCGGAGCGCTTGGTCGATAAAGTGATTGCCGCCCTCGATGCCAAGAACGCTGGATTTGAATATTATCCCGATGATCGTCACATTTCCGCAAACCGATCTGGTCGCGGCTAGTCTCTTTTTAGTCTCTTCGACCTAGGAGAGGTTATAATGAATGGTGATGAGCCAAAAGTTTCGCCTACAAACACCCTATCAGCCCACCGGTGACCAGCCGGCGGCTATTAAGCAGCTTCTTGCTGGTCTTGACGCCGGCGTGCGCGAACAGACGTTGCTTGGTGTTACTGGTAGCGGCAAGACGTTTACGATGGCTAATATCATTGTTGATCGCCAAGTGCCAACTCTAATCTTGGCGCACAACAAAACGCTGGCCGCGCAGCTGTATAGTGAATTTAAGGCCTTTTTTCCAGACAACGAAGTTCATTACTTTGTGAGCTATTTCGACTATTATCAGCCAGAGGCATATATGGCCAGTAGCGACACGTATATCGAGAAAGATAGCAAAATCAATGACGAAATTGATCGGTTGCGTCACGCTGCAACGACAGCATTATTAACGCGCCGGGATACGATTATTGTGGCTAGCGTAAGTTGTATTTACGGCATTGGCTCCCCAGATGATTATTCGACTATGTCTATTACCGTTAAACTCAATGAACGTCGCCAGCAGGATAAGTTTGTGCGCTTGCTCACAGACATTCAATACCAACGTAATGACATCGATTTTCATCGCGGAACCTTTCGAGTTAAGGGCGATGTTGTTGATGTTTTTCCGGCCGGTAGTGATGTGGCTTATCGAATTGCTTTTTATGGCGACCAGGTTGAGCGCATAACCAGGATTGATCCACTGACAGGCGAAATTCTGGCTGAACCAACCGAGGTTAGTATCTTTCCAAGTAGTCACTACGTTACTCCAAAAGAGAAACTGGCAGCTGCAATTGAAAAGATTAAAGCTGAGTTTAGTGAGCGCTTGGAATGGTTCGAAAAGCATGACAAATTACTTGAGGCGCAGCGCCTGGCTCAACGCACCAAATATGATATTGAGATGCTAGAAGAAACGGGGTTTGTAAAAGGTATTGAAAACTACAGTCGATATCTAACGAATCGTGAACCCGGCGAGCAACCAGCAACGTTGATGGACTATTTTCCAGACGATTTCTTGCTATTGGTTGATGAGAGTCACATGACGCTGCCTCAGGTTCGGGGTATGTATAATGGCGATCGGGCGCGTAAAGAGGTGTTAGTGGAACATGGTTTTAGGATGCCATCGGCGCTCGACAACCGTCCGCTGACCTTTGCTGAATTTGATCACCATATCAATAAGGCGATTTATGTTTCGGCGACACCTGGTGAGTACGAACTGGCACATAGTCCAGCGCCAGCCGAGCAGGTTATTAGACCGACCGGTTTGATTGACCCCGAGATTATTATCAGGCCAACCAAGGGCCAGATTGATGATTTGGTCGCCGAAATCCGTGATCGGACTGCCAAGAATCAACGTGTCCTTGTGACAACCCTAACCAAGCGCATGGCCGAGGATCTATCAACGTACTTGCAGGAAATTAATATCAAAACAGCTTATACTCACAGT
>JAJYAA010000022.1 GCA_021779755.1 bacterium
ATAATCGATAAAATTTCGTTTACGCCAGCTTTTAGGTCTATTGTTGCTTCTCCGTCAATTTTTCCGCTCATTGTTAGCTCTTTCCTCTCGGCCGCACCTCAGATTTAGAATTATTTTATAACGTATCTGCATGTGATTATATAAGATATTATATATAATGTCAACACTTTATCTACTTAAAATCATTATAGCATGAAATAGACACGCCTTGTAAACAGTGTTGTGGGACTTTATATATATCGACGATGTTGCATAGTGATGAAAGTCACGAGTAAACTGCACCTAATAGGGCTATTTTTTGGTAGTAGTGCGTTTTTTGGTGGCTGTTTTACGGACTGGTTTCTTGGCTGGACGCCTTTTGCTGGCTGGTGCTTTTGCAATCATCTCTTTGGCCTGTTCATGCGTGATCGTTGCCGGATCGGTGTCTTTTGGAATCTTGGCGTTTTTAGTGCCGTCGGTCACATAAGGGCCAAAACGTCCCTTTAATATCCTAATGCCATCGCCAAAGTCGGCAATATTCTTTTCGGCATCGCTCTTCTGTTTAGCAGCGTATAGTTCGAGGGCCTCGTCGAGGGTGATTGTGTGTGGATCGAGCGGTTTGATGCTGACGAAAGTTTTATCGATTTGGATATATGGACCAAAGCGACCCACGTTGGCTTTTATGTCGCTACCCTCTGCCGTCTGTCCAACAACGCGTGGTAATTTAAAGGCGTGCAGGGCTTCTTCGAGCGTGACGGTTTCGATCTTTTTACCAGCTGGCATGGGTGCAAATTGCGGCTTGTCTTCTTTCTCTTCGTTTGAACCGAGTTGTAACATTGGCCCAAAACGACCAAAGCGCGCAAAGACAGGCTTGCTAGTCTTTGGGTCGACACCCAGCTCTCGCACCTTAGCGGTATCGGATCGCTTAATTTCACCTGATTGCTCGATTAGTTGGTGAAAAGGTGTATAGAACTCTTGTAGCATACTGTTGCGCTCTATTTTGTGACTGGCAATCAAGTCAAATTCTTCCTCGACACGAGCTGTAAAGTCGTAATCAACAACCTGAGTAAAGTTCTTGGTCAAGAAATCACTAACCACTTCGCCACTTGGCGTCGGTACTAGTTTACCTCTGTCGGAACCGGTTTTTTCCTGAATAATATCGCGCTTGATGGCATCGTTTTGGAGCACCAATGTAATAACATCGCGCGGCGTACCTTCGCCCTCGCCTTTTTCGGCGTAGCCTCTGACTTGCACGGTATTGATAATAGTAGCGTAAGTTGACGGACGTCCAATGCCAAGGTCTTCAAGTTTCTTAACTAGGCTTCCTTCGCTGTAGCGACTAGGTGGACGTGCAAAGATTTGGCGAGCTCCAGCTGAAACTAGCGGCAGGGCGTCATTTGCTGCAACGGCTGGTAGAATTTCGGCATCTTTCTTGCTACCACCGTAAACCTTTAAGAAACCGTCAAAAATAACGACCTCACCCTTGGTCTCGAACTTTTCGGTAGAAGTTGAAATATCGATCGTCACAACGGTCTTTTCAAGCTTAGCGGCAGCCATTTGGCTGGCTAGTGTACGGCGGCGAATGAGATCATATAACTTCTGGTCATACTCATTACTACTACCGTGCTCCAGGGCAACATTAGTAGGGCGGATAGCTTCGTGAGCTTCTTGGGCGCTACTCGACTTGGTCTTAAAGGTTCTGATTTGGTGATAGTTGTCGCCAAACTCACTCTTTATATATTGACTCATTTGCGACAAAGCCTGGCCACTCAAATTAACTGAGTCGGTACGCATATAGGTAATCTTACCTTCTTGGTAAAGCTTTTGTGCCGATGACATAGTGGCGCGAGCGCTAAAGCCGAGGCGGCTGTTGGCTTCTTGCTGTAGGGTGCTGGTGGTAAATGGTGCTCCTGGGTTGCGGGTACTTGGGCTGGTGACGATCTTGCTGACCTTAAAACTAGCCTGTATTAATGATTCTAGGAACTCGGTCGCTTCCTGTTCGGTCGCAAAACGCTTCGGCAGTTCGGCCTTCATTGGCATGCCGGCAGCGGTGAATTCAGCGCTGACCTTGAACTCAGCCGAGCCTTCAAACTCTTCGATCTCACGCTCACGTTCGACCAAAAGGCGGACGGCTGGTGACTGAACGCGACCGGCCGACTTACCGCCAGGAACTTTTTGCCAGACAACTGGCGAGAGTTCAAATCCAACAATCCGGTCCAAAATTTGACGGGCTTGTTGAGCTTGAACGAGGTTCATATCGACGGTACGTGGGTGTTTTACGGCTTCTGTAATGGCATCTTTGGTGATTTCGTGAAAAACTATCCGTTTCGTCTCTTTTGGGTCAAGCTTGAGGACCTCACACAGGTGCCAGGCGATCGCTTCACCTTCACGGTCTTCATCGGTTGCTAGCCAAACTGTTTCGGCAGCTTTAACAGCTTTGCGTAGCTCGGCAACGGTCTTTTTCTTTTCACTATCAATTTCGTAAGTTGTTTTGAAGCCGTTTTTGACATCAATTGGCGGCGTACCGTCCTTTGTCTTTTTGGCGATTGAGCGAATATGACCAACGCTTGATAGCACTTTAAAATCACTACCGAGATACTTCTCGATAGTTTTGGCTTTGGCTGGAGACTCTACAATTACTAAGTTTTTCATATATTGGTTGTGCTTGCTTGTTAGCTAAACACAAGGCTTAGTTATACGCAACTTTTGGTTATTTGTAAACCCAACTTTGCTAACAGCTATATCCTACCTCCTATATTCTAACTTCTACCTTCTACCTTAGCGTCCACTGATTGCCGCCAAGGGCTCGGATCGAACCAGCGATCTCTAGGAGTGTCAGGGCTTGTGAAAATTCGCTAACAGACAACCCTGATGTTTTTAGTAGCTCGTCGCCATTTCTAATACCGGACTTAATTAATTTAATAATCATAGTCTCGATTGGATTATCGCCTAGGGTTAGGCTTTGCTGCGACTGTAATAACTCGGGCGCTATTATCTCTAAAACATCTTCGGCACAAGTAATCGGCTGCGCACCTTGCTTTATCAGGGCGTTGCAACCGGCTGATAGCGGACTGGTGATATTACCCGGTACGACGAAGACTTCCCTGCCCTGTTCAAGGGCCGACGCGACGGTTGACATAGTGCCGCTGCGGATCGCGGCTTCGGTGACAATAACGGCGTCTGATAAACCGCTGACGATGCGGTTGCGTGCTAGAAACTGATAAGCACGGCCTTCTATACCTGGTTCGTACTCACTAATAATTGCGCCACCATGCGCCAACATGTCTTCACCTAGGCTGTTATTGGTAGCTGGACGGATCTTGTCGACACCGTTTGCCAGTACTGCAATAGTTGTGCCACCGGCGTCGAGCGCAGCGCGATGAACGATGGCGTCTATGCCCAGGGCAAGGCCGCTAACTATAACTACGCCATATTTAGCCAAGTCGTAGCTTAGCTTGTAGCTCACTTCTCTGCCGTAAGCGGTTGGTTTGCGCGAGCCGACAATCGCCACTGTTGGAACGCGTGATTCAGGCAAGATTCCTCTAAAGTATAATCTTTCTGGCTTGCTGGCAATAGTATCTACTATCTGTAGATACTTATGCTTAAGGGGTGATACACTCTTGATTTTCATACAATTTGTGTCAAAACCTATTGACATTATGTCAAAGACGTGCTAATATCAGGAACGATTGGTTATATTGCGAGATTAACCAAAAGCACCTTATACCCCCTATTCTAACAGCGGCCTAGTAATATTCAATGTTACAGGCCGTAAACGTTAGGTTACATGCAATGCGTTACCCCAAGTAACTACCCTCCACTTAGGTAACATTAAACATTGCGTGTATACTAATCCCTTTAACCAGCGAACATCTGCGCTTTGATCGAGATCGTTACGCTTGCCCCTCGGGTGGGTTAAAGGGTAAAATGGCGCTCACAGTGATGCCCACCCTTACTGTGAGCGCTTTTTTATTGGAATTATAACCCTAGTTTGTAGTCGTAATGTCTATAGAGCCGGCGATAAAGCTATCGATAATATCGGTAGCTTTTTTGATGATGTCATCGAGCGCTTTTGACTCGTCGGCGCTGAAGCGACTAAGTACAAAGTCGGCGTCGTCCATGCGGTCGCGCAGTTCGTTCCAGATACCGATGCGAATACGGTGATAATCCGGTCCGAGGTGACTGTTGAGAGATTTAATACCGTTATTACCACCATCACTCCCCTGTCGGCGAGTGCGGGTGGTACCAAACGGTAAGGCTAAGTCATCGTGAATGACGAGTAAATCGTTGGCTGGATCAAGGTTATAAAAGTCGATTAGTTTGCGGGCACTGTTGCCGGTTTCGTTATAGAATGTCGTTGGTTTGACTAGAATGACTTTTTCACCTTGTAAAGTCACCTCTGTTACTAAAGCGTTAAATTTTGACTTTTCAGCCCACACCAAACCATGTTGTTCGGCAAACTTATCCAGTACTAAGAATCCGACATTGTGCCGAGTTCTATCGTAACTAGTTCCAGGATTTCCTTGAGCAAGGATTAACTTCATAGGATGATTATAGCAGGAAAAAATAATACTCCCCTTGCAGGGAGTAGATTTAATACTTTGAGTGTGACAGAACGGAGTTGAACCGCTAGTCGTGCCCGACCCGGAGACGGTCACCTCCGGGTCGGGCATCGATAGACTTGCGTCTATCGTGCGACTATCTTGTTGGTCCAGCGCTCAAGCTTGAATCTGCTATTGGCCTCCGCGCAGATTGCCTCGACTGCAGCGCGAACCCGTCGCGAGGCGTCCGCCAGGACGTCTCTGTGCTCAGCGCTCTCCAGGCTGTTGTCTCGAGGAGAGCATATGGCGGCATAAAGTACCACGAGGGTACGTCCTCCATCCTCAACAGCAAAGCCCACTGGTCGCAAGTGCATGCACTCGGCCAGGATCTTGCTGGGGTCGATGACATCCTCCCGCAGTTCATTGGCCTTTGGAAAGGCCATAAATCTGAACTGCAGGACGTCCCACTCTTCCGGGGACCGCGCGGACAGCCTGACGATCACCGCTGAATGTACGCCGCCGTGCTGCCGGATCTCGTATGAAACCTGGTCTACGTACGAGCGTGCAGCCGCGGGTGCAACCAGTAGCATGTCAGATGTTGCAAGTGTCACGATTTTCCGTTCTGTCATAGGCCGCCGAATTTCGACGGCACAGCTATATATTTTAACACTTTCAAATGATGATGTCAATTAGAGACGTGCTTATTAGGTGTTGATTTCGTTCGACTTCTGGCTAGTCAATCTCGAGGCTTCTTTGTCGGCTTTGTACTTTTTGGTGACGGGTTCTTTGCCTTGGGCGATGCGCTCTTTGTTGGCTTTGATTTGCTTTTCGTCGCGGAAGCTAAAGCGAATTGGCGTGCCGGCAAAGTTGAAAGTTTCGCGTACATGGCGCTCTAGGTAGCGTTTATAGCTCCAGTGGATGTACTTCAGGTTGCTGCCGTAAATAACGAACCATGGCGGCGATACGTCGGTCTGGACAATATATCGAAGCTTTGGATGGGTGTTTTTGAGCCCGGCTGGCGGGTGACGCTGAATTAGCTTTTGTAGCAAATCATTTAATTGGCGTGTTTTTAGCTCTTGTTTACGCCTGGCGTCGATGTCCAGGGCGAGGTCGAATAATTTAGTGACGTTCTGACCAGTTACGCTGCTGGTAAAGATAAGCGGTGCCCATGGTGTGAACTTGAAAGTATTAGAAATCTTTGGTGCAAGTGCGTCGCGAGTGTAAGCATCTTTGTCCTGCACACTGTCCCATTTACTAATCACGATAACCATACCTTTGCCAGCCTCGTCGATGATGCCCGCCAGGCGCTGATCGAGTTGAGTATTTAGCTCGTTGACATCCATAAGCAGGAAGCAAATATCGCTTTCTTCGATGGCCTGCAGAGTGCGCAGAACGCTGAACTTCTCGATTCCAACCTCTTGTTTACCGGGCTTGCGCATACCGGCGGTATCAAGGATTTCGATGTCACGGGCGCCATAACGCACCGAGATGTGGTTAACGTCGCGGGTTGTGCCAGCGATATTAGCGACAATTGCCTGCTGTTTGCCGGCGAGTGTGTTAAATAAAAAGCTTTTACCGACATTTGGTCGACCAATGAGTGAAACGCGCAGGATGTCGTCAGGAATCTCTTCACTTTTAGCTGGAATTAGGTCCACGATCATGTCCAGGACGTCATTAACGCCTTGGTTGTGTTCGGCGCTGGTCCGGATGATATCTTTGATACCGAGTCGTTTAAACTCGTCGCTAGGTAGGCTTTCTTTGAGGTCAGATTTGTTGGCAATTAATAGGACTGGCTTTTTGCTGCGCAGGGCTTTTTTGGCAACTGTGCGGTCTTGGTCGCTTACATATTGGCTACTATCCACCATCACTAGGATGACGTCGGCAGTTTCGGCAGCCTCTGTAATCTGCTCTTGAATTGAAGCTTCGAACTCGTCGTTCGGGTCTTTTAGTCCAGCAGTATCAACTAGCCAGAATTGGTGGTGTTTATGTTCGACGCGGCCCAGGACGTTATCACGGGTTGTGCCGGCTTCACGGGCAACAACGGCTTGCTGGGAACGCACGAGACGATTAAAAAGCGAACTCTTACCGACGTTCGCTTGACCAATAATCGCAACTGTAGGGAGTTTTGAAGCCATAACTAGAGGTAATTATAACAGAGGCGGCGAAACTTTACGAGCATAAGCGGTTTTCAAGTGCAGTATATCACCTACTGAATATCGACGACTTTTAGTTCGCCGGGCTTTATATCACCCAGCGTATAATTACCAAAGTTTGTGCGATGTAGATCTGTTACTGTGTAGCCAAGCGCTCCAAATGTCCGACGAATTTGACGGTTACGACCCTCTTTCATAGTGACAATCCAGTTTTTGCGGTCGGTATCATTCATGCGTTCTAGCTGTAATTGGCTAGGGCCATCCTCGAGGTCGATACCGTGGTCGCTGATCATCTGTTGATGTAGAGGTGCCAAGTCGCTTTCTAGGCGGACTTCATAGATCTTGGTTTTGGCAAATTTAGGGTGTGTCATCGCAAAGGCGAAGTTACCGTCATTACTCAGTAGAATTAGCCCACTGCTGTCGCGGTCCAGGCGCCCAACTGGCTTTAAGTGGTGGTATTTAGCTGGTATAAGGTCGTAAATTGTCGGATTATCACCTTGTTGGCGGCGCGAACAGACATAACCGACAGGTTTATTAAAGGCCAGATACTCGTAGGCCGTATTACCTTCAAGTAGTTTGCCGTCAACGACAATGGCGTCACCTTCGCTAAAACGGGCGCCTAATGTGGCTGTTTGGCCGTTAATCGTTACAACCCCTTTGTCGATCAGGTTATCGGCTTCACGACGCGAAATACCCAGCTGCAAAGCGAGGTGCTTGTTGAGTCGTAGTAGGGCTTCGGGAGACATTAGTTAATAGTATAACAGCAAAGGTGTTAATTATGGTTGCTGAAGAGGCGGAGTTTGGTAGTCGGTTGGCGCTGGTGAAACTGGTGGCTGCGGGATGGCTGGCATTTGAGGTTGAGCGGCGGCGTTTAATTCTTGATTAATGAGGCTGCCGACATCGACGGCTGGCGGCTGATCAGTCAGTGGGTGTATTACCCTATCGCCCAGCGAGGCTGGTCGTTGTGAACCAAACGGTGCCGTTGGTTGAGGCAATGGGCTAGCTGTTGGCTGCATTGGCTGTATAGGCACCGCGACATCAGCTGGAGGTGTGTTGATGACTGGTTGTGGCATTGCTGGCTGTGGCTGTGCTGGCGCTGCCGGGTCACTAACTGGTGGGTTATAGACGGGCGCTGCTGCTGGTTGAATAGGCTCTGGCGCTGGTGCTTGCATGGGTTGCACTGGCGCTGGAGCTGGCGCATCAGACCGCGTAGGTACTGGGATTGCGGTAGGTCGAGCGACCGCAGATGGTGATGGTGTGCCAAATGTTTGAGCCGGGGTTGGCGCTGGCGCTAAACTATCGCCCAGAACATCATGAACAGTTCTAACGACATCTTCGATACCAACTTGTGATTTGACAAGGTAACGATCGGCGCCTAGTGATTCACCGCGTGCGCGTTGGTCCTCGCTTGACAGAGCGGTCATCATAATAACTTTGATGTCTTTGGTTTCACTAGTGCTACGTAGAATATCTAACATGTCAAAACCGCTAATCTTTGGCATCATAACGTCACTAACGATTAATTGTGGGCGTTCTTTGATGGCCATGGCTAGGGCTTCTTCGCCGTCACCGGCGGATACTATATCGTAACCCTCGGCTAAAAGTCGGACGCCGTAAATTTCGCGTAAGCTTTTGTCATCTTCTACTAACAGGATCTTTGTCATAATTACCTTTATTGTACCCGAGGGCTGTTAAAAATACTATACTTCTTGTGCTTATTGAGGCGGCTGGGCCTGGTCTCTAGCTGGAATCGCTACTGACGGTGTTCGCGGTGGAGCCACTGGTGCTACTGGAGTGTTGGCCGGTTGAGGCGCTGTTGGATTTGGTGGTGTGGTCGTCTCCTGCTCTTTGATCATGGCCTTTAGTTGCGCCACGTGCGCGGCGATTTGTTCTGGTGTCAGGCTTTCACCGCGCGGTACGGTCGTGGCTGGCTGTGCCGCGGTGGGTGTTGCTGTTACAATTGGGGTTTCTGATGGCGCTGCAGCGGTGACTTGTGGTTGGTTGGGGTCAAAAGTAGCTAGTCCAGCCGTCTGTGCGGCTTCCTGGTTCGATGCTGCCTGGGCAGCCAAGTTTTGCTGTTCAACCAGCTGAGCTGCCTCTTGGGAACTAATGCGCGGCAGCTCAACAAAGAAAGTACTACCCTTTTTATATTCACTTTCAGCCCAAATACGGCCGCCCATAGTTTCGGCTAGACGGCGGCACAAGTAGAGACCAAGTCCTGTGCCACCGATCTCTCGGGTGTCGACGTTGTCTACGCGATAAAATTTCTGGAATAAGTGAGGCATGTCTTCATTAGGGATGCCGATTCCGCTGTCCTTAATGCTGACTATGACCTTATCTTCAGTACCGGTAACGTCGACAATGACGTTGCCTGTTGGCGTGTATTTAATGGCGTTTTCGGTCAGGTTATCGATAATTTCACGAATATGATCGTTATCCAGGTTGACATTATAAACTGGCGCTACGTGACGAGCACCGTCGTCTGGATTTGGTTTGAACGTCAGACTGAGTCCTTTGTCGGCTGCCTTTTGCTGGAAGCCCTGGACGATGTCGTGTGTAAAGGCTACCATGTCGATTACCTTTGGATTGTTGGCTAGTCGCCTATCATCGGCCTTTGAGACGTCTAGGAGGTCCTGGAAGAGGCGTCCTAGGTGCTGGGCGGCTTCGTGTGCTTTTAGGATAAAGTCGCGCGCCTTGTCGTCGATTTGAGCAGTATTTGGATTGAGCGCTAGGCCTAAGTAACCTTCAATAGAGGCTACTGGTGTGCGCATTTCGTGACTGGCGGTGCTGATAAATTCGGCTTGTTCGCGCTCCTCGGCCTTTTCTTTGGTAATATCACGAAAGACGATAATAACGCCCGACCCCATGTCGCCGACAGGTGAAACGACCAGCGATGTCATCATTTTTTTGCCGGTTTTTGAGGCGATAGTTAAATCATTGTTGCGAACTTGCTGGTTGGTATTTAGAACTTGCTGAACAGGATCAATTGTCGGATCAAGCGCTTTGCCTGTATGGTCAACTAACTGTAGGACTGATTTGTAACTGAGGGCCAAGGCGTCCTGCTTGCCCCATCCCAGGATGCGCTGGGCGGCTGGGTTGATGAGTTGAATTGTGCCCTTGCCGTCAACTGCCATAACGCCGTCACCGATAGCGTTAATCACAACTTCTGACTGAGTGGCCACTTGGGAAAGTTCATGGGCCAGGTCCTTATAGGCACGGTCGCTGCCGTCATCGGCCTTGCCGGATTTGCTGTGCCAGATAATAAAACTGGCGACTAGTGGTAGGATGCCAACAAAGCTCACTAGGACGATTAGCTCTGGCGTGAAGTTACCCTTGAGGTATTCAGCCGCAACAAATGCCCCGATACCGGCTAGCATTGGCAGTAGTCCCCAGACACCAAATAGGCCTGCAAAGACGGCTACTAGCATCCATAGGGCAATAAACGGCGAGCTGGCGCTGCCCGTCGTGACAATCAAACCCGAGACACAAGCCGTTAATAGCAGGTATATTACCAATGATGAAGGAAAGGTAGATTGCTTCTTTGGTAGCCAGATATACGAAATGACGCTAAACACTGCCGTGATGCTGGCGATAATCAAAATCGGCTGCTTGACAATGACCGATTCACTAACAGGCTGGCTGCTAAAAAATGGCAAAAAGTACAAAATAATGATTGATGTCGCCACAAAAAGAGTCGCTTCACAGATGCGACGGTGCCAAAAACGAGTTAACGCGACTGGTTGAATATTGCCCCCTACTTTATGGCGTTTATCTAGGGGTTATTATGACGATTATGGTTTATTTATGCAAGAGTATTGGGGTGATATTAAATTAAGTTCAAGTTGTGGGGCACCGATGGGGTGCGGAGTCTGAGCATTATGAGGGGTCGCCTCTACTCGTTCTCACGCACCCCATCGGTGGATCAGGATCAGGGTTTCAGCCTGCGGCTGCACATCTCACGAGTACCTTCATCTTGAGGATGCCTCCTCGGCATCGCTCCCAAATGTGGTCTACGGCGATGGGGCCGGCTGCCGTATCGACAGCGTAGGTCTTGACGAGTGTCGTCACGGTGGGCTGCGGCGCCAGTGGTGCCCGTGGCACCTGGCGAGTCGTCGCCTTCTCATGATCTTTCTTTGCGTGCGACCGGTCCTTTCTCTTGGGGAGGCAGTCGGCACGTTCGGCTTGTGCGATTACAGCGTTGCACGACAAGGTCATTCCTGTGTCCTTTGTCCGGCACCTTTTGGCTTTCGCCAAAGACAAGAGTCCATTCTCTCGTCGGTGCTTGGTAAGTAGTTATACTCTGGTGTGCCTAGGGCTGTCAAACTAATTATAAATTAGCGTCGATAAATTCTTTTAGTGCACCCAAATCTTCTTTTGTGTGGTCGTAGAAGTAAGTTGGTATGCCAACAGATTGCGCGCTAGTGACAGCTTCGGCATTATGTTCGAAATATACGGTATCTTCGGCTTGTAGCCCGTATTTTTCGAGCAATATACGGTAATATTCTGGGTCGGTTTTTTCCGGGTTGTGTCTAAGTGTAAATACTTCATACGGAGATTTATCCAGGTTAAATTTCTGGAATTGCTCGTCGTTCGCGCCCGTTAGGACGATTTTACGGTTTGGATATGTTTCAAAGAGTTCATACATAGCCTTAAAAACGGTGCCGTCTTCTAGTATTAATCCGTTGATTGCGTCGACTAAGATTGTTTTCATAATTTGATTATAACAGCCACAACACGCTACAGGTAGCGTCGGCACGCTAGCAGTAGTGTATTATGCCGCTAGTGGTAATTTTTATCGTACCCTATTCGCAAGACGCGCGATGAGCCATATATATAAACTCCATGTCACTAAGAAGCCGAGGCTCGTAATCGCAATAGTGACAGGTATGGCGTAGTTGACGGTCGGCATCAGCTGTCCGACAAACCCCATCGCGATAATACCGAAGCTAAAGGCGACAATAGCACCGGTCAATCTAATAGACTTTAGCGGATGGACTTTCTTGAATACTGAATATGTGATACCTATAAACAAAGCAAAAATGCCAACGTACAACATGGCATACAGTTGATAGCCATCACTTGCAGATAACTGCATTAAAGCTAGCAGTGCAACGACGGACGTCAGGAGGAGTGCTTGATACGGCTTATAGTTTATGACCGACTCCCCTGCCTTTGGGATGCGGGCATGATAACGCATGGCAATAACCGCAATGACCGTAATAGTTGCAAGAATTGGCCACGAAACGACAATCTCAGCCAGCCATACTTGAGGAATCGCCCTCCTGGTTGCCATGACGGTTGACGATCCGACGTAGCTGAAAAACATAGATAGCCAGTATGCCAAAACTCCAAATAAAACGCCATTATAGTGGTGAGTGACCTTATTTTTGGTACGCGTTATCTTGTCGCCGACGACATAAGCAACCAAGAACGGCACCATTGCAGCAGCTATAAATGACAGTAGTATCATTATGACGTTAAGGTGATTGACGGCCGCGTTGAGCAGCAGCATTGACCACGGTATGACAGTAGATACGATCGTGGTGATAATAGCCACGATGAACAAGCTATAGCCGAAAATTATGGTTATTTTTTGTTGAGCGATGTTGTTTTTTTGTTTTTTGGTTGCCATGGCGGTCCATAACTCCGATTAAGTATGCCTTTATAGTAGCATAAGTGGTTTAGCTCCGTGGTAGCTCTGCGGTGTGCAAAATTGTTTGCTGGAATATTATTCAATGCTTGTCGCCGCTGGTATTCTGCTTCAACCCGTCGTAGAATTCACCAAATCAAAAACGCCACATGATGTGACGTTCTTAATTTGGTGATCTCACCGGGAATCGAACCCGGATTGCCAGGATGAGAACCTGGTGTCCTAACCGTTAGACGATGAGACCAAATTTTGAGTGAAATGAAGCAAATGTGTTTACATATTTGACCATTTCCGAAAAATTTGGGATCAATATGGTCCGAAGGATCCATATGATACCTACATTCAGCTAAATAGTTGAACTCGTATAACTCTATCAAATAACCCTAGTGATGTCTATACCGCGTCGAGTTGATGGATGATTTCAATAAGCTTTTTTGGTGTTATCTCGGCTTTGATTAAGTAAGCATCAGCGTGTTTCTGCATAGCTGTGCGTGATTCATCGTCTTGTTCGAAGAGATCGGAA
>JAJYAA010000023.1 GCA_021779755.1 bacterium
TGATACGACCCTGGTATTTACGCTGCCGGCTGTGATTGCGGCATTTCCGTATGCGCTGACGTTTCCAATTGTACCGGAGCATATTTTGTCGAAAGTGTCGCCAACGGCCATCCGCGAGAACGATTTCAGTAATTCGCCAATCGGTAGTGGACCATTCAAGTTGCGCCTACTACAGGACATTGATATTGCCAATGGTTTGCGGGTCATACATCTCGAGCGTAATAATGACTACTACGGCGGTAAGAGCAAGCTCGACTTGTTGCAACTAAATGTCTACAAGACGCGCGATCAGATTATCAAAGCCCTATCGACAGGTGAAGTAAATGCCGCAGCCGACCTATCTTCATCTGATGTCAAGCAAGTTAATACCAAGCATTACAAGATCAATGTAACTCCGATCAAGAGCGGTGTGTACGCGCTCTTTAATACCACTAGAGGTGTTTTAAAAGACAAGGCGGTGCGGCAGGCCTTGCAAGTGGGCACAGACACCGCGGCTGTCCGCCATCAATTACTGACCGCCACACCAGCACTTGACCTCCCGTTCATTAATGGACAACTTAGCGGCGACGTGCCAAAAGCACCAGCGTACAATCCAGCCCTTGCAGCGCAAATCCTGGATAATGCTGGATGGCGTATGGACGGTGGCGTCCGTAAAAAAGATGGCGTACCATTAACGCTGTCAGTTGTTACGATTAAGGACAACGATTACGAGAGAGCGCTTGAATCGCTAGCGGGACAGTGGAGGTCACTAGGGATCGATGTTTCGACGACTGTGATAGATTCGTCTGACCCGACACAGAACGCAACCCAAGAAACTTTGCAGGCTCGTGGGTATGACGTGTTGATTTATCAATTAACGATTGGAGTTGATCCAGATGTTTACGCCTACTGGCACTCATCGCAAGCCAACTCTCTAGGCTTTAATTTGTCGAATTACTCTAATCCAATTGCCGACGATGCTTTGTCTAGCGCACGCTCTCGTTTAGAGCCGGCGCTGCGCAATGCCAAATATCTGACGTTTGCTCGTCAGTGGCTCGCCGATGCTCCGGCGATCGGTTTATATCAATCTGTCGTGCAGTATGTATATAGCGTCAACGACGAAACGTATAGTAGTAATGATGTTTTTGTATCGTCACTCGATCGTTATTCTGATGTTTTGTACTGGTCGGTTGATTCAAGGCCCGTTTACAAAACACCGTAACGTTCTATTGTATGCCATGCGAGCAAACCTGCACACAAAAACACATTGTCGACCATAAATCAGCAGCGTAGTCCTGCATTATAGCGGCCACGAAATGTGGGAGGTATTTTTACGATATAATACATACATATGCAAAAGCTAGAGTTCAAATTTCAGTACAAAAACAGATCTATTCCTTATGACGTATGGACGACGAGCTCAAGTGCCGCTTCAACAGTATTGTTCCTTGGTACCGTCCAGGTTGGGAGAATCACCGAATGGGTAGCACGCCTCTGCCCCCCTCGCACAATCGTCGTGCAGGGTGCCCCTCACTGGCTCGCTAATCCCGACGGGAGCGATACAACCGACTTCGTGTACCGGTTTGGGGCAGACGCTATAAGTAAGCTTGCGTCACGCTTCTCCGAGAAAGGTATTACAGTTATAGCAGACTCGCAATCGGCACCGTTCATTTTAAAGGCTGCTCTTAAAAAAGAATACGCGGCACTAATTCGACGCATTATTCTTATTCAACCGCTTGGTATGAATATGGCCACGTACCTTTCTTACCAGCCCAGTAGTGTAGCGTTGTTTCAAAAACGGGTTTCACTAAACAGTCTCCATCAGCTGCCCTATTTTCTGACCAATAAAAGCCTTCGATATAATTACATGCAGATATATAAGCTCGTTGCGCACAACAAGCAGCAGGTAAATGCGCAGTACGCCGCCGGCCTCTCGCACAGTGCGCTTGACGATCTAATGGTTGCCCGCAAACGTGGGATTGATGTGCGTATTGTCTGTGGCGAGAAAGATGCACTATTTCCACCTAAAGAAATTCAAAAAGCCCTTCAGACATGCGGCCTAGGTGACATTCCAATCTTGGTTGTGCCCAAAGTTCCGCACTCGCCCCTACCAACACGACAAGGCACAAAACTCCTGAAAGCCGCTCTTGAACAAAAGCGCTAGGCTATACAAACAAAAAATTCAAGGCATTACCTTGAACTCATTATTTGGTGCGCGCGAGAGGACTTGAACCTCCACGTCCTTGCGAACACTAGCACCTCAAGCTAGCCTGGCTACCAATTACAGCACGCGCGCATTATCACAGATTATAACATTGATACGCCGTTTAATGAAGCTCGCGGAGCTAGTCCTTTTTGTTAACAAAAATAACGGTTCACTATTAATGTTCTATGGTATAATACTATCTGTTCACTATGCGTGGGCGCTTAGCTCAGTTGGCTAGAGCACCTCGTTTACACCGAGGGGGTCGGGGGTTCGAGCCCCTCAGCGCCCACCAATTAAAGGACCGACGTCTTAGCGTCGGTTTTTTAATTGGACCAGAGTTGTTGATGGGTTGAATAACTTTTATAATTCTGCTATAATTACAGATAAGGAAGCCCGAATACGGGTATATTTTTATGAAAGACCCAAAATTTATTCGGAATATCGCTATTATTGCGCACGTCGACCACGGCAAGACAACGTTGGTTGATGGTCTATTGAAACAAAGTCACACCTTTCGGTCAAATCAGGCTGAGATGGCCCAAGAGCTGATTATGGACAGTGGTGACCAGGAGCACGAGCGGGGCATTACGATTACTGCCAAGCAAACTTCAATCTATCACGGTGATTACAAGATTAACATTATCGATACTCCAGGGCACGCTGACTTTAGTGGCGAGGTTGAGCGCACTCTTAATATGGCCGATGGTGTTTTGTTAATTGTTGATGCCCAAGAAGGCCCAATGCCGCAGACCAAGTTTGTACTATCCAAGGCTCTCGAGCTGGGCTTAAAGCCAGTCGTGATTATTAACAAGATCGATAAGCCATCGCGTCGTATTGATGAGGTTGTTGATGAGGTGTCTGACTTGTTCCTAGAGCTTGCTGTTGATGACAGTCAGCTGCACTATCCTGTATATTATGCCATCGGTCGTGAAGGCAAAGCTTGGCATGAACTACCGGATAATCCGGCCGAGCACACCGACTTAACGCCTATCTTTGAAGCTATCATTAATGATATTCCAGCTCCAACCGTCGAAACCGACAAGCCATTCCAGATGCTCGTGACATCGTTGCAGTACGATTCTTTCCTGGGTAAGTATGCGATTGGTCGTATTACCCGCGGTTCTGTTAAAAAATCTCAGCAAGTTGTCTTGATGAAACGTGACGGCGCACTAGTAAATGCCAAGATTGATAAAGTTTTTGGATACCGCGGACTTAATCGTGAAGAGACTGATGAAGCTAGTGCTGGTGATATCGTTGCCCTGACCGGTGTGGCAGATGCCCATATTGGTGAAACTATTGCCGACAAGGATAATCCAGAGGCTCTACCTGTGATTGATATTGAGGCACCGACGATTAGTATGTATCTAGGTCCGAACACTAGCCCGCTCAAAGGCCGAGAGGCTAAATATAATACCAGCCGTCAAATTGGCGATCGCCTGAAGCAAGAACTTGAAACCAACGTTTCTCTGCGTGTACGTGACGAGGGGATTGGTTTCGTTGTATCTGGTCGCGGTGAGCTGCATCTATCTGTCTTGATTGAAACCTTACGCCGTGAGGACTTCGAATTTGAAGTTGGACGACCACAGGCTGTCACAATCGAAGAAGATGGCGTTATCAAAGAACCTGTCGAAGAATTGTTAATCGAAGTATCGGCAGAATTCCTGGGTGCGGTCAGCCAAGAACTTGGTATACGTCGTGCGACTCCAATTCGCCAAGAACAGACCAGCAGCGGTACAACTCGATCGACTTACATCATTCCAACTCGCGCAATGATTGGTCTGCGCAATTTGCTACTAACCGCCACTAAGGGAACTGTTATTATGAACAGCCTGCCACACGGTTATCAGCCACTTGGCGCCAAATTACAACAGACTCGTAACGGGGCTCTGATTGCTACCGAAGCTGGCTCAACGACTGCCTATGCACTTGATGCAGCCGCTGCACGCGGTGAACTATTCGTCGGTCCTGGCACAACTGTCTATCAGGGTATGATTGTCGGTGTTTATAATCGTCAGGGTGATTTAGACCTGAACGTTTGTCGCGGCAAGCAACTGACAAATATGCGTACATCATCAAGTGACGGCGCAATTCAGTTGACGCCTTATACTGATCTAAGCCTGGAGCAGTCAATCGACTTTATCGAAGACGATGAACTACTTGAGGTAACGCCAAAAAATATTCGTTTACGTAAGCGCTTCCTCGATCCCAACCAACGCAAACGCGCTGCAAAAAACTAAATTAAAATAATCTCGCCTAAAAAACGAGGTTATTTTGATTGTACCTATTCGCTGACGGCTTTATACTGAATGCAGACATGATCGAAAAACTGATAAACAAAGACAAAATCAAAACCTCTATGGTGCTCGCGGCTGTACGTCTGGCGCCTGTGGCTAAAAGCCCAGATGAATCGCTGGGTGATTTGTTCAGCGAAGTTCAAAAAGAGCATATTTATGATGATGGCAAGACTTTTGCGGATTTGGTGCCGCGCCTCAGCAACAAGCAGATCAAACAAGAATATTTACTAGCAAAACAAGACCCACATTTTGATTTGCGCGAGTTCATATCACGCCACTTTTATAAACTCGACACCGACAAGGCAAGCGAGACTTTTGCGACCAACCCAAACTTAACGGTATCAGAACATATTAGCGCTTTGTGGACGCACCTCGAACGCCGCAATCGCTTGGATCGCGGATCGCTAATATCGCTACCATACACTTATGTTGTACCTGGCGGCCGGTTCAACGAACAGTTTTATTGGGACAGCTACTTCATCATGTTGGGCTTGGCGGTGGAAGGCAAATGGGAGATTATCGAAGGCATGATCAAAAACTTTGTTTACATGTTGAATCGCTTTGGTTTTATCCCGACGGCTAACCGGACGTACTTCTTGAGCCGCTCGCAGCCACCATTTTTATCGCACATGATTCGCTTGCTAGCTGATCACAAGGGCCAGTCAACTCTTGTTGAATATTTGCCATACCTCATCAAGGAATATAATTTCTGGATGAAGGGTAGTTGGAAATTAGCCAAGCAAGAGCACCGTGCGTTTGCGCGCTTAGTTCAAATGGACAATGGTTTGCTTATGAACAGGTATTATGACAACAAAATGGCACCTAGGCCAGAATCACTCGACGAAGATACATCGACGGCTAAATCGGCCGATAGCCGTGACGCCGAACGTTTGTTTTTACACCTGCGGGCCGGGGCGGAGTCTGGTTGGGACTTTAGCTCGCGCTGGTTTACGGATCCACATGATATCAAAACTATCCATACCGCGGATATTATTCCGATTGATTTGAATTCGCTACTATATCAACTCGAAACGACAATTGCCGATGCTTATCGCGTAATCAAGCAGCCACTTTTGGTACGTAAATTTAAAAAGTTGGCCGACAAACGCATGCAAGCAATTCAAAATTATTGCTGGGATGAAGAAACCGGCTTTTTTACGGACTATAACTTCCATCACAAACGTTCGACCGGACGTCTCAGCTTGGCTGGAGTCTATCCAATGTATGCCAAAATTGCCACTAACGAGCAAGCGGCGCGCGTAGCAATAATGATCGAGGACAGCTTTCTAAAAGACGGCGGACTGGTTACGACATTAACAAATAGCTTACAGCAATGGGACGCGCCAAACGGTTGGGCGCCGCTGCACTGGATAGCGATTCAAGGATTACGTAATTATGGCTATGATGAACTGGCTGACAAAATTAAGCAAGCGTGGATTACGACTAATTTAAAAGTTTATCGGTCACAACATCGCCTGGTCGAGAAGTATAATGTTGTTCAAACTCACAGCCTAGGAACCGGTGGTGAGTATCCGTTACAAGACGGTTTTGGTTGGACGAACGGTGTCCTAGTGGCGCTACTGTCAGAGGATTAGTCGACTGGGTGGCGTAACAATGCATTTAGTAGGGCATGTTTATTGATCGAAGCGGCGGCGATAACATTGTCAGCCGCACCATAGTATAGCCTGTATTCTTCGGCTGTTTCGACAGCTGATGTGCCAAATACAACGTTAGGCACTACTCCGGTCTTCTCATAATCAGCCTCGGGTGACAGGATCGGGTAGGGTAGCCTGTATAGAACTTTATTAGGCCGATGAGGGTCGAGTATCGCTACTCCCATACAGTATCTTTTTTCCAAGCTTACCCCGTGATAAAACAACAGCCAACCTAATTGAGTTTTGATCGGTGGCGCACCAGCGCCAATCTTCCAATCTTCCCAGTCGTGTCTTGTTGGCTTCAAGACCACGCCGTGCTCACGCCATATTTTTAAGCTTTTCGAAGAACTGAGCTCAATACTCTCATTAATGCGGCGAAACATGAAGTAACGGTTGTTGATTTTCTCTGGAAACAAAACACCGTCTTTGTCATTCTTTCGCAAGAAGTTATTGAGGTGTGGTGTAATTCGTCGAAATTTTAAAAAGTCGCTAGTCGCCAGGATCCGAATACGCGTTGCAGCGGGCCATGCTTTGGCTGCGAAGGCGGTGTAGGTTACATAAAACAGATTGTCTATATTAACCGCGCGCGGATCTTCAACGCCACTGTATTCGTAACGTGACGTGTCGGGCGTAACTCTAGGTTGTTTGTCGACCAACCATTTAATACCGTCTTTACTCTCTGCATAACCCAACCTAGATATGGCATCATCACCATAGGCTCGGAATAACATTTTCCATTGGCCGTGCTTATGGATTACTGCTGGCGCAAAAACACCACCCCGTTGCCAGCTAAGGGACATGTCGGGTGTAACGAGAGGTTTGTTACCTAGACGCTTGCATTGAACGTTATCTGTTGAGTCGTACGTTGAGGTCATCTTATGCTATTATAGCTTAGTAGCATATAATAAATTATTAATTTCGTTATATGAAGCCTTAATCATTAGGCGTCAGTTAGAAGCAGTACACTCATGAAAAAAAGAGTATTACGCGTAGGTTTAATTAGTTCATATGTGCCCAAAAAGTGTGGCATAGCGACGTATAGCCGAGATCTAATAGAGGCAATGAATGATCGGGGTGACTTTGATTGGCGGGTTGTCGCCGCCGAAGACCCTAGTGAGTCACATGATTATGGCGATAGGGCGCTCGCAGTTATTAAAAAGGATAGTCTTGAATCCTATCATGTGGCCGCCAAGTCTTTGAACGCATGGCGTCCAGATGTTATTTTACTTGAACATGAGTACGGCCTGTACGGAGGTGAGTGGTCGGACTTCAAAAAAGACGGTATCGACTTCCATGTTCCGACGGGTAATTATGTGCTTGAGCTAATTAACCGATTGACGGCGCCGGTCATTACCACCTTACACACAGTATTGACTGACCCCGGTGATGCTCGCAGACGAACCATTAACCAAATCGACAAAAGGACATCGAAGTTTGTTGCAATGACGAACGATACTCGCGATGTACTAGGCCAAGATTACGGTATTAAAGGGTCACACGTTGCGGTGATCCCCCACGGCGTACCACAGGCCGATAAACAGGACCGCAGGGTGATTCTCGAAAAGCTAGGCCTACGAGAGGATCGATTTTATATGCTAATTACTGGTCTAATTGGTCCAAATAAAGGCATAGATGTCGTTATCAGAGCGTTGCCGAAGATTCTATCAAAGCACCCACAAGTAACACTGTTAGTCGTCGGCCAGACACATCCAGATATTCTGGCATCGGCTGGCGAAGCATACCGGGAAGGTTTGCTTAGGTTAGCAGAGGAGCTTGGAGTTAGTAATGCTCTGCAATTTGTTAATGAATACTTACCGACCGAGCGGCTCGTTGATTACTTTACGATTGCCGATATCTATCTAACTATTCACAGTGACCCAGAGCAATCAGCTTCGGGTACGCTTGCTTATGCGCTAGGCTGTGGATTGGCGGCTATATCCACGCCATATCGTTATGCCAGAGAAGTACTTGCTGATGGCCGCGGTTTTTTAGTGCCATTTAATTCACATGAGGCAATCGTCAAACAGGCTAACGAATTAATCGAAAATACCAAGCTTCGACAACAGACCAGGAAAAAAGCAATGAAGTATGGTGATATGATGAGCTGGCCGATAGTAGCTGAAGCCTATTTGCGACTATTCCAAGAGGTCATAACAGAAGACAAAGTTATCTCGGAGTATGCACATGACAAAACCGCTACTATCACCGTACTTTGATAGTTTGATTGATGATTTTGGTATATGGCAGCATACAGACGGCCGCAAGATCTTACGAGAAGAGGGTTATGCACTTGATGACGCGGCACGAGGCTTGTTGCTGACATTAGCCCGTGATCAAATGCAGCAATCGGAAACGCTATTTTCTTATATCGAACAATCACGAGCGCAAAATGGTTTTTATGGATTTGCAGATGAATCGCGTCAGTTTCTGCCCGGTATTGCGTCAAGTGATGCAACTGGGCAGGTTATATGGGCCGCGGGGTATGCCATATCAAGAGGTTTTCGGGTCGAGGTAGCGCGACAGTTAGTGGATCATGCTGCTAAGTATTTAGACACAACCAAATATATGCGCGGATTTGCTTATGCGCTACTTGGCGCGGTTTATATCGACAGCAATATGGCGCGTGATTATTATGTCAAATTACGTGCTTTCTTTGATGATGTCGATGATGATTGGGTCTGGCCGGAGCCAACAATGACTTATGGTAACGGCATTATGGCGTATGCTTTTTTAAGATATGCTTTGATATATAAAGATAAGGATGCGCTAGAGCTAGGGTTAAGGGTTCTGAACTTTGTCGAAGACAAATGCACCCATAACAGACGTCGGGGTCCAATTGGTAATGATGGTTGGATGAGCAAAGGGGATGAGACGGCCCCGACCTACTCTCAACAGCCAATCGATACTGCCTATATGATATGGGCGTGGCTAACTGCGTATCGATTATCCAGTAATGAGTCGGATTTAAGTAAGGCCAAGGAATGGATGGGGTGGTTTGAGGGCGATAATGTTGCCGACGAGCCGATGTATGATCCCGCGGATATGCGCTGTTATGATGGTATCGACTCATGGGGCGTGCATTATAACAGCGGTGCAGAGTCAAATATATGTTTAACTCTGAGTCGTTATATGCTGGCAACCAAGTCGACTATCTAGAAGATTTTTTGGTCCCTCAAGTCGTCCGGCAGATATCCGCCTGGATGTTTAAAGTCTGTGTCCCATTTGTAATCTTTGCCATATCCAATGTCTTGCATTAATTTAGTCGGAGCGTTACGCAGATGTAGCGGCACTGGTGAGTCGGGGTATTGTCTAGCTAGGGCCTGGGCGCGATTCATGGCATCGGTCGTTTGGCGTGACTTTTCGCTTTTTGCTAGAGCGGCGGCAACGTGAAACAGAATGTAGCTGCTTTCGGGCATGCCGACTCTTTCAACTGCCTGAAAGGCGTTCAGAGCTAGCCCCAGAGCACCGTTACCAGCCAGGCCGATATCTTCACTGGCGAATATGACCATGCGCCTGGCGATGAATTTTGCGTCCTCGCCGGCGTCAATCATACGGGCTAGGTAATACAGGGTAGCATCAACATTACTGCCGCGCATGCTTTTGATAAAGGCACTGATGACGTTGTAGTGCATGTCACCCTTTTTGTCATAGCCCGGCACGCGCCTCTGGGCCGCGACTTTGACGATTTCGGGCGTCACTTTTTCCTTCATACTGAGCGCTAACTCCAAGTTGCCGAGTGCCACGCGGGCATCGCCGCCTGATAATTCAGCCAAATAGTCTAGTGCAGCTGCGGTCACCATCTTGGTGGCTTTCTCGATCTTTAGCGCGTGTTTGAGGATAGTTATAATCTCAGCTTTTGTGAGCGGTTCTAATACCAGAACACGGCTTCGCGATAGTAGTGGATTGATAATTTCAAAGCTAGGATTTTCGGTCGTGGCGCCGATTAGCGTGATTAGCCCCGATTCGACATGCGGCAAAAAGGCATCTTGCTGGGCTTTGTTAAAACGATGAATCTCGTCAACGAACAGGATTGTTCGCAGCTGTAGGTTCCAGTTTTGCCGGGCGTGCTCGATAACTTTTTCGACGTCTTTTTTGCCGCTAGTGACTGCCGATAATTCGATAAATTCAGCTTTGACTTCGCTAGCAATAATGCGTGCCAAAGTTGTTTTACCGCTGCCGGGAGGTCCCCATAGGATGAGGCTAACCGGCTCTTTATTCTTGACGATTTGACGCAGAATCTCACCGTCACCTAACAGATGTGATTGGCCAATAACCTCACTCAGTGTAGTTGGACGCATGCGTTCGGCGAGGGGAATTCGTTGCATAGTCTCATTATAACCCGTATAGTGTTATGTAGGATGCAGCGAATCACGATTATGTTACTATTCGGTGGTGAATCGTCGGAGCACTCGGTCTCTATCTCTTCGGCGCGCAACGTTTACGCTGCGCTCGATGACACGAAATACGATATTATACTTTGTTATATCGACGAAGGCGGCAAGTGGTATTTGCTCGATGATCTGAGTGATCAGATTGATACTGCCGAGGTTCCGCAGATTTTGCCACTCATGGGGTCTGGTAACTTTATGACGGTTCCAAGCAGCGACTTGTTTGCCCCTGATGTGATATTGCCAATCCTGCACGGCGCTAACGGTGAAGACGGCACGGTGCAGGGGCTGGCGCGCCTGATGCATATCCCGATTGTCGGTTGCGACATGGAATCATCGGCAATTTGCATGGATAAAGTCGTCACTAAACAGCTGCTTGAACATGCCGATATCAAAGTAGTGCCATATGCCGTCCATCTGAACGGTGAACCATTACCGAGCTTTAGCCAGTTATCGTCAAAACTTGGCGAGACTTTATTTGTGAAACCAGCTCGTAGCGGCAGTTCGGTCGGGGTTAGCAAGGTGCGCAATGATTCAGAACTCAGTACTGCGCTGACAGATGCGCATCAACACGATACCAAAGTCTTGATTGAACAAGCGGTCGCTGCGCGTGAGCTTGAGGTTGGCATGTTAGGCAATGGCCACAATGCGCGAGTCAGTGGAGTGGGCGAGATCATTCCGGATCGCGAATTCTATGATTTCGATTCTAAATATGACGGCGCGAGTCAAACAAAAGTTGTCATTCCGGCCGATATTCCCGAAACAGTGCGAGATGAAATTACGGCTATTGCCAGCCGCGTTTATGCAGTGCTGGGCTGCGCCGGTCTGGCGCGCATCGACTTCTTTTTGTCGGCCGACAACCAGATTTATGTTAACGAGGTTAATACGTTGCCTGGGTTTACTAACATCAGTATGTATCCGAAGCTATGGCGCGCCCAGGGCCTGGACTATAGCGGCCTGATCGATGCGCTGATTGATGCAGCACTGCATCAATAATCTTGAATTTGGACTATAATAGAGCTTAGAAAGAAGGTAATTATATGTCAATTCTGGCTATTTATTTAATAAGTATCGCTGTCGTGCTGGTTCTGGGCATGTTAAAGGTCGTCAACCAATACGAACGGGGTGTTGTCCTGACACTCGGTAAGTTTACGGGTCTTCGTCAGCCAGGTCTGCAGATTATTGTGCCGATTTTTCAGCGCATGATTCGCGTCGATACGCGTACAAATACTATCGACATTCCTAAGCAAGAGGTTATTACCAAGGACAACGTGACTGTTAATGTCGATGCGGTTGTTTACTTCCGTGTATCGAACTCTGAAAAGGCTGTACTAGAGGTTGGCAATTACATTTATGCTAGCAGCCAGTTTGCCCAGGCGGCTCTACGTGACGTTACCGGTAATGTCGAACTTGACTCGCTACTAGGTAAACGTGACGAAGTTAGTGCTCAGATCAAAGAAATCGTCGATGTTCAGACCGAAAAGTGGGGGATTGACGTCGAAAGTGTCAAAATCCAGAATATTGAGCTGCCACAGGATATGAAGCGTGCCATGGCTAAGCAGGCTGAGGCTGAGCGTGAGCGCCGAGCAGTCATTATCACAGCTGAGGGCGAAAAGGCCGCAGCAACGGCCGTAGCAGCTGCTGCGGGCATTTTGACCAAAGCAGCGGGTGGAATTAGCATTCGTACACTGCAAACTCTCGAAAAAATCGCTGTTGAACCTAGCCAAAAGACTCTATTTGTCCTGCCAGCCGAGTTAACAGATACATTTAGCAAGCTAATCAACAAGTAATCCTTGTTGAAATTGGTTATCTCTAGTAAAATAATAGAGGTAACCAATACGGCTCTTTAGCTCGTTGACCCCGAAGGGGCACGAACAAAAATAGTAGAGCAGAGGCGCCGATGTAACTTGGGCGTGCATTACCTGTTGT
>JAJYAA010000024.1 GCA_021779755.1 bacterium
CGAGCTATCGTGAAATTATGCGTGCCCTAGGCTATAAATCAGTATCAACAGTTGCGATTCATATTGATGGGTTGATCAACAAAGGCTACCTGCGTAAGCGCGATAATTCAGCCCGGTCGCTCGAAGTCATAACTGTTCGTCTGGATAGCTCTCCTGTTAAAAAAGGCCCAACTCCAGCGCAAGAAAAGTGGCTAATCAATGCCGTCACGGAACGATTCGATCAGCTAGGCCTGACGTACGAAGAAAATATTATGGACGAGCTATACGTCCTCATTGGAGCACTTAAGGTCCTAGGTCTCAATGATGCGCATCTGGCTATGAAAGCTCGCCTCAAAGACGTCAAAAAACAAATACACTAGTAGTGATGTAATTACAACAACGTAGTACAATTGACTTATGCTTTGACGAAGCTTAAACTAACGAGCAGTACGACTTTATAAAAAACAAAAAAAGATGGAGAAACAGAGATGAGACGACCTATTGTCCGACTAAAACGCCTGGGAGGCGTATTTGTATTTGCGGTTGCAATGATGGCAACACAGTTTTCAGGAGTGCAGTTTGCACATGCCGCAACGACTGATACATGGACCGGAACGGCCGGTGACGGCAAGTTTAGTACAGCTACTAACTGGCAGGGCGGTGTTGCGCCAGTCAACGGCGACGTATTGGCTTTTGACGACACGTCATTAACAGCAAGCGCGACAATTAATAATGACATAACAGGCCTGTCGCTGGCTGGAATTAATTTTAGCGGTACTAATACTAATGCTTATTCATACACGATTACCGGTAACACCGTCACACTTACTGGGTCTATCATAAATACAGCGTCTTTTACAAGTTCCGGTAAAACATATGCTATATCGAATACTATTGGAACTAACTTAGTGTTGGCTGCTAATATTTCCAGCCAAGACGTTGGCTATGCCTATAACACGGGTCAGACTATTGATACGGCTGGCTATGCGCTGAGTGCATCTGCTTCTGGTTGTAGCTCTCTACCTCAATTGGTTGGTGGTGGTAGTTTAGACATCAGTGGCACTAATGCTTCATTTGGGCTTAGCCAGCCGAGTCCTAGTTTTTCGGGAGCAATTAATATAAGTTCAGGTGTCGTGTATGCCTCACAGCCGGGTGCACTTGGTGACGCATCAGGTACTACTACAATTACGGGTACTGGTAGTCTTAACCTTCATGAAACAGCAAATAGTAGTTGGGCTGAGCCGTTTAACCTGGGCGGTAGCGGCTATATTGTGGCGGAGAGTGGAACTTCTAACGGTTGCATGGGCGTACCAGGTTCAGGTACTGACACGGCAACTCTCACTGGACCAGTAGCCTTACAGAGTGACTTTAAGTACGGTAGTGCAACCGGTATGTGGGGCGCTGATAACATGAACATCACCGGTACCTACACGAGTAACTCGCATACATTTACGGTTGACAATGGCGTAGCTGGTACGCTGACGCTGCCCACCGGTGCCGTTCAGGCGCCAGTAACAACGAACAAATATTCAGACAGTCAGCCAACGGTTGATATAACGGTTGGCCATAACGACACGACTACGTTGGACGGTGAAAGAGGGCGTGTTGACGTAGCAGATGGCGGTATCTTGATGGGTGACGGAACTGCCGCAAATGCCTATATTTATAACGGTGGTATTATCGCACCTGGACACTCGCCGGGAAAACTAACGGTAACCCAGACATTATATCTTGGAGCTGGCTCGACCTATCAAGCTCAACTGCAGACTGCAACTGCTGGTGGCTATGACCAGATTCAGGTTAGCGACCCAAGCCGAACAACTGGAAACGATGTCCAGATTGACCCAACGGCCGTTTTGGACGTATCGCTCTATCCTGGCTATAACATCAAAAAAGGTGATCAATTTACCATCATCAACAACCTACAGCCAAGTACGCAAAAGGTACAAGGAACATTTGCTAACTTGTCCGAAGGCACTCAGTTCACGGTTGGCGGCATAACATTTAGTATTAGTTATGTCGGTGGTGATGGTAACGATGTCGTGTTAACATCCCTAAGTGCTGGTGCGGCACCAGTTATACCAAACACCGGTGCTGAGCCATTAAAGCTTGCTAATCCAGTTGTTCTGATTGGCCTGGGTATCATGGCAGCCGGTATACTATTGACACTTGCTCGACGCCGATTTAATAATTAATAACGTAACTTAAAATAACCTACATATAACGAGCGGGACCGTCATGGTGCTCGCTTGTTATATGTATTAAACAAAAACAACAACAAAAATGAAAAATGACTTTACGACAACTAGAGGCCGAATACGCTCTGAACCAAGGGTGCCTTTTGTTGCGCGTGAAGTTGTGTATATCCGCCGTCACTCTAACTTCAATCAGTATAGTGCGGTTATTAATTCAGACCATGGGATGGCAACGCCACTCGACGGAAGTAGACGTATTGACGACATCGTAGTACAAGCGCCGCAGCCAGTAGTCAAGATAGTTAGCGTGTCTCTACGCTATAGCTTTGCAAAGACAGCTAGGCGAGCAGACGTCTTGTCTAGAGCGGTGGCCAGTAGTGGGCTGCGCGATCATGTCGTTAGTCAAACGGCTCCAAAGTCCAAATTGCGCTCCGCTGGTCGCTTGCTTTTTGGAGTCTTGGCTGTAGTAGTACTGGCGGCTACCGGATATGTAGGGTTTGACACATGGCAGACTAACAATCACGCTACGCGTCAGCTAACACAGACTGCTAGCGCGCTAACGCAGGCAACTACCAATCCTCAAGCGCACCAAGCCGCCGAGGGTACTGACGAAAAGCCACTGCCAGATACGTCGCTAAAAGACTATCACGTTGCTGCAAGTCTGCCGCGAGCCCTATATATTAGCAAGTTGGGTATTGCCGCGCGTGTTCTACCGATGGGTGTTAATCCTGATGGTAGTGTGCAGGCGCCACTTAATATATATGACTCTGGTTGGTATAGCGGTAGCGTTCAGCCAGGACAGGTTGGCGCTGTATTTATTGATGGGCACGCCTCTGGGCCGACCCACTTTGGCTTATTCGGTAATCTTTACAAACTTACGGTTGGTGATACGCTGCAAATCGAGAAGGGTGATGGAACGCGCTTGACATATAAAGTCGTGCATACCGAGGTTGTTGATAAAGATAAGGTTGATATGAAATCTATGCTGCTGCCATATGGCAAAGCACTAAGGGCTCTTAATTTAATGACCTGCGCTGGCACATGGGTCCAGAACGGCAAAACTCTATCGCAGCGGGTGCTGGTTTATACCGAACAAATCTAAAAGCATAGCCGCTATGTGTAATACGCTATAATACAGTTAGATGATTAACAGGTGGTTTACCAGGCTCTACGACTGGCTCAAGCTTCACCGTAGGCGGGTTCTGATATTTGGCGGGGGTGGGTTTGTAGTTATCCTGATTGCCGCGCAGCTGTTATATCCTGGTGATCGGATGTTGCCGCTAACTTATGTTGATGGTCTATCGCTGAGCGGCTGGATTAAGTCAGATGCAATAACCGCTTTGAATAGTAAATATCAGCAAGCTCAAATCAACTTGTATTTCGGACATAGCAAAAAGGCCTATCGCAGCCCTAGTTCGGCAGATATTGGTTTGGTTATAGATAACACCACGCGCATTAACGACATGACTTACCCGTGGTATATTCGTATATTACCAGGATCGTTACTGTGGGGTTCTTTGGTTGCCGGTCCGCACACGGCACCAACTTACGCAAGTGATAGCGTGTCGGTTGACAACTATATTAAAAGTGAATTTGGTGATTCATGTAAAGTATCGCCCGTTGAAGCTAGTATCAAAGTAACCGATGGTACGTTAGTTCTTCAGCATAGTTCACCGGGTGGCACTTGTAGTATTGATGACCTCCGCAAAGCATTACTAACCGTCAATCCAACTATTACTGCTGTCAATAATGTTACTATATCGTCCGAGGCTGTGCCGGCTACTGTACGTGATATTGATGCGCAGAAGCTCCTTAATCAGATTGATAGCAAAATCTCTAATGGTATTCCTGTGAAAGTTGGCAATACGGATATTACAATTCCTGCTGCTCAGCTAATTAATTGGCTCGACTTTAATGTTGCCGGTGGAAAGCTGACCTATAGTTTTAGCGCGGATCGAGCTGGTGCTTATCTGACGCAGACTTTCGCCGACACGGTATCTGTTACGGCTGGTATAACTACAGTGTCGACTCGGGATTTTGTTGAAACTTCGCGTCAAACGGGTCCAAGTGGTGAGACGCTGGACATAGCTGGTACACTAGCGAATATTAAAGGTTTTATTGATGGGTCTAGTACTGTTGCTAATGTTGCAACAACTAAAGTTGCACCGGTTATTAAGTATACGCGTAGCTACAGCGCGACTGATACAGGACTATCGGCTCTGATGAGTAATTATGCGCAGACTCATGCCGGCACTTATGGCGTGTCGTTAATCGAGCTGTCGGGCCAATATCGTCGTGCCGCCTATAATGCTGGCACTATCTTTACGACAGCCAGTACCTATAAGCTATTTGTAGCCTACAGCACTTTGCTGCGTGTTGAGTCGGGCGCCTGGAGCTGGTCAGACCAGATTCAAGGTGGGCGCGACTTGGCGAAGTGCTTTGATGACATGATTGTTGTGTCCGATAATGACTGTGGTAGTGCGCTACTGACAAAAATTGGTTTTACAACAATAACTAATGAGGCTCATGATATTGGCTGCGTGGATACTTCGTTTATGGGTAATGATGGCATCAAGACTACCCCCCAGGACTTGGCACTGTTTTTGGCAGAGTTGCAGTCTGGGCAAATTTTAAAGCAGCAATCCAGTCGCGACGTATTAATTAATGCCATGAAGCGTAATATTTACAGACAAGGTATACCGGCCGGATCCAGTGGCGTGGTGGCCGATAAGGTTGGTTTTCTAGACAACCTATTACATGATGCTGCAATTGTTTATTCACCCAGCGGTACATATGTTTTGGTCATTATGACTGACGGCTCCAGTTGGTCGAATATTGCTGATTTGACAAGTCAAATCGAAGCCCTGCGCGCACAATAGTTACATTTAAAGATTATCTAGGATAGGCGTTGACGCACCTACCGAGGTAAGGGTATAATATCATCTGTATTCCGACGTAGCTCAATGGTGGAGCAAGAAGCTGTTAACTTCGAGGTTGCTGGTTCGAGTCCAGCCGTCGGAGCCATGAAAAGAAGAGTCCTTGTGGCTCTTTTTTTCATGGCTCCGATGTTCGACTGGGTTCAGAAACCGCAGAGCGGAGTGATGCAAGGTTGCGGCTATATAACAAAAAGTAAGAAAAAACTACAAGTATTATTTTATCATGTAATTTTAAAGAAATCGTACTATCGTTTTGTTGAAATTATGAGATGGAACCCGTATGCTATAGGTAGTCTTGGCAATTAAGGAGTATCTATGAAAAAGACACATAATAAGCGTATCTTTGGTATTATATTTGTACTTGTGATTGTCGCATTAATTATTGGCGGAATTATCACCATAGTTGCTCTGCAAAATAAACAGAAAGAAGTAGTAACAGTCCGTTATGCGGCGCCCCTGACGATAGCTGCAGCACCATTGTATGTAGCTGATACTAAAGGCTTCTGGGCGGATGCAGGTATCAACGTCAAAGTTTCCTATTTCAGTTCAGGAAAAGACGCACTTAACGCTTTATTAGCAAATGATGCCGAGGTGATGTCGGTCTCTGAGACGCCTCCTCTGAGAGCTTACCTTTCCGGCGCGAAGATCAGCATTATTGGCACCATGACAGAACACCAGGAAGCTAAGCTAAGTGTTCGCACGGATCGTATTAGTAAGCCTTCAGACTTGAAAGGAAAGAAAATTGGGACAGTAACGGGAACAAACTCTGACTATTATATGTACCGGTGGCTTGAGGCGAATAATATCAAAACGAGCGATGTTCAAATAGTACCCCTGAGCGCAGGTGCACTGGCGCAAGCGTTCGTTCAAGGAGATATTGATGCGATGTTTGCCTGGGAACCGTATAATTATAATGCTGTTTCAAAGATTCCCAACCTTGCTACGAGCTGGCCAACGACGATATACCATGGTCGTACAACGATAGTCATGAATGATTCGTATCTGAACGCCCATACTCAAACTGCAGAACAGGTATTAAAGGGAATACAGAAGGCCGAGACCTACATAATGAATAATCCTGCTGATGCAAAAAAAATCGTTATGGCACGAACGCAAATGACAAGTGGTGCACTGGATGCATTGTGGGGTGAGTATGTCTATAAATTAGAGCTCGATAATGGATTGACTAATATATTAAATGACGAAGCATCGTGGATTGCCGCAAGCCAGACTGGATTATCAACAACGTCTACTAAACAGCTTATAAATCCTATCCCTCTACTGAATGTGAATAAAATGAGTGTGGGTGGGAATTATTAACTTTGAAAATTAAGCCTTTGCTTATCGGTATAGGTGCATTTGTCCTGTTAGGAGTTGCATGGGAGATTGCAGCAGATACTGGTGTTTACGATGCGACGATTTTGCCACCACCAAGCGTTTCATTTAGTGCGTTGATAAAACTTGCACAATCCGGGACACTACTCGGTGATTTTGTAGCTAGTATGAAGCGGTATGTGCCCGGGTTTCTGATTGGTGGTAGCCTAGGCATTATCGTAGGCGTTGCGTCGGGTATCTTTCATACAACACGCACGGTAACAAGTCCTCTTTTCCACTATTTTCGTTCAATTCCGCCCGTTGCTCTCGTGCCTTTTTCAATCGTTCTATTTGGGATTGGTGACATGGGTAAGATAGGTCTTGTGGCCTGGGCCTGTTTCTTCCCGGTGTGGCTCAGTACTCAATTGGGTATTCGCCATGTCCCTTCCGAGTATTTGAAAGCTGCAGCTGTCTTTGAGGCCCCTACTTTGCGGCGTGTTTTTGATATCTGGATACCCAGCTCGCTACCTTATATTGTGAGTGGGTTGCGTATAGCCGTTTCTACTGGGTTGTTTGCGCTTGCGGCAAGTGAAATGTTCGCTGCATCTTCGGGTATTGCTTTTCGCATAGTCTATAGTTACCAATTATTTCAAACAAGTGTGATGGTTGCTATGATATTATTTTTGGGATTTATCGCATTCTTAGCTGATCTATTATTGTCTTGGTTGAGCCATTTCTTTGCTCGCTGGGAGACGGAGGCGTGATTCAATTCGACAATGTAACTATCCGGTTTGGTGAGCGACACGTTGCGGACGACTTTAACTTAACACTCAACGACGCGGAATTCACCTGCATTATAGGACCATCAGGTTGTGGCAAGACGACACTTCTGAATGCGATTGCCGATTTACAAGTAGTGACGAGCGGAACAATAAATGAACCGAATGCTCGGATAGGGTACATTTTTCAAGACCATAATATTTTTCCGTGGAAGACAACTAGGCAAAATATTATGTTTGGGCTTGTTTCATTGAAAGAAGATTATGATAGTAAGAATACGCAGGTGGAAGTAGTAGCTGAGAAGCTGGGGCTCACCGCGTATTTAGATGACTATCCTCGTTCCTTGAGCGGCGGCCTTAAGCAGCGTGTTGGGATTGCGCGTGCACTAGTATGTAGCCCTGAGGTTATTTTAATGGATGAGCCATTTACTGCACTTGATGCACTGACAGCAACAAAAACTCGAGAATTGTTGAAAAAGATATGCAAAGAGCAACAAGTGACTACCATTTTTGTTACACACGACATTGATGAGGCACTGATGTTAGCCGATCGAATTATTGTCGTATCAAATAGCCCGATGGTGGTAGTCATGGACGAAAAACTGAATCAGACTACTGGTGCATCCGAAAGTGTTACGTTAAAATTAAAAAAGCGAATTTACGAATCGTTAGAAGCTGAGTAGGTATGGAAGATAGAATCCTTATTGCAGAAATTAGCGAATCACAACAAAATGTGGTACTGGCTGGCCGTGTTGTGGCGGTGCGACGGATGAAAAGCTATTCTTTTATTGATGTTGCTGATGCATCGGGAAAAATACAGGGTATCATTCCAGCCGGTGATGATATAACAGTCCCTGTGGTGGGCGATGTCATTCTCGTGAAAGGTTCCTCGACACTCACAAAATCTGGTCAACTATCGGTTGAGTGTCACCTTATCGAAACACTAGCTCCGGGTAATAGTGATGTAGCTAATGCGTATAAAAACAAAGCAATAAATAGCGCAAAAGAAACACACAGTGAGCGATCGTTGCGATTGATGGTCGATGAGGATTTAAAGAAAATGGTGAAGGCGCGATCACTGTTTCACGCCTTGATTCGCGAACACTTTATTGTAAATGGATTTATGGAAGTAGATACACCAACCCTATCATATTCACATTTTGCCGGAACTGCAAATATCTTTGAAACAAAAAGTCGAACATTAGAACGGAACCTGTATCTTCGTGGCACACTCGAAGATTACCTGAAACAACTGGTTGTTGCTGGCTTTGAGAAAGTATTTGAAATTGGTGATTGTTTTCGGAACGAATCACCAGCATTAATTGAATTTACGATGCTTGAGGCGACATGGGCATATGCTAGAAGTGAACAGATGCTTGCTCTGATACAAAGCCTTATTACAATATTATGTGAACGATTACCCGATGAACTGGTTGACAGGGATATGAAGCAGGCGTTTTCTCAGAAGATAGAAGTAAAAAGTTTTTGGGGAGTTCTAGAGGAATATTTTGGTAGCGATATTCGACAGTTTGATATGGAGAAGCTTTCAGTTTTGACAAAAAAAGAGGGGTATAGTTTTGGCCACTCCGACAATCATGAGTATGAGTTGGCCAAGTTCGGCTACGATATTATTAAACGAAAACTATCAAAAGAATTTGTTGCCCCTACCTTTGTCGGTAGGTTTCCGGATGTTATCTCTCCCCTCGCAAAAGGCTTCCATGACGGAACGGGCGAAGCAGATAGGGGATATGGGTTCTTTAAGGGTCAACGTTTATTCGAAGTTGTTGAAGAGTCAAGTGATTATCAGGAACAACTTATTAAGTTCCAGTCGCAGGAAGATAGGGCGGTTGGTAACGGGCGTACATTCAAACATGATGACTTACTTGTTTCGCTTGGGTACGGTTGCCCACCTATGGCAGGCCTTGGCTTCAATATCAATCGTGTGCTTGCAGTGCTCCTAGGTGTGACGAGGACAAGTGATATTATGGCATTTCCGTTGACGTCTTCCGCACTGCCACTTTAAAAAAACAATAATATACTATACCTCTGATATAATAGCCACATGTCTACTTTAAAAGAGTTTCGCGATGAGCGAATAAGAAAATTAGAAAAACTGCGAAGCTTAGGGTACGACCCGTATCCTGCTAAGGCGAACCGAACCGCTATGGCCGCCGATATTTCCGATAATTTTGTGAACTATGAAGAAAAAACCGTCACGGTGTTCGGAAGAATCAAATCGATTCGTAAGTTTGGAAAGATTGCTTTTATTGTTGTTAGAGATTTTTCTGGTTCACTTCAACTCTTCTTGCAATCACAAATACTCCAGCCATCACAACCGGGCGAAGGCCTGGTGGGTATCGAAGACTTAAACCTTTTAGATACAGGTGATTTTATTGAAGCGACAGGAAAGGTAATTAAAACTAAAACAGGTGAGGTCTCTCTCGAAACAACAAGTTTGAGTATTATCACTAAATCGCTGCGTCCGATGCCATTGGACCATGAGAACTTTACTGACAAAGAGGAGCGTCTCCGTCGCCGGTATGTTGATATGAATGTAAATCTTGGAGTAAGAGATAGGTTTGTTCGACGTTCTCAATTTTGGCAAGCTACACGTGCTTTCTTGATAGAAAAGGGATTTATTGAGGTTAACAATAACGTCCTTGAATCAACTGCTGGAGGTGCCGACGCCAGCCCGTTTGTGACGCATATGGATGCACTTGATCAAGATTTTTACCTTCGTATTAGTCATGAGCTGCCTCTGAAGCGTCTCTTGGTTGCGGGCTTTGAAAAAGTGTTTGAGATTGGCCCACGTTTTCGTAATGAAAACTACAGTGACGAGCATCTACCGGAGCACAACGCAATGGAGTGGTACTGGGCATCTGCAGATTGGGAGATGGGCATGGCCTTGACCGAGGAGATGATTCGTTATATCGCTGATAAGACATGGCGAAGGCGAACCTTTACATTGGCCGATGGGCAGGAAGTCGATTTTGGAAAAGATGGCGAGCATTTCCCGCGTATTAGCTTTTTAGATGTACTGAAGACGCAGTACGGCATTGATGTATTTGAATCTTCTATGGAAGAGATTCAAGCCAAACTGAGAGATGAAAAATTAGAAGTTGAAAAAGTCGATAACCGTATTCGTAGTCTGGATAAACTTTGGAAGAAGCACCGCAAGACAATCGCTGGACCAGTTTTCCTGGTTGATATTCCTGTGTTCATGCAACCACTTGCTAAGACAAACCCGGCCGATACCCGTCTGACTGAGCAATTTAACTTGGTGTTTGGCGGTAGTGAAATGTGTAAAGCATTTAGCGAGTTAAATGACCCAATTGATCAATTAGAGCGGTTTGCCGAACAACAGAAAATGCGTGATTCAGGTGATGACGAAGCCCAAATGCTTGATATTGATTTTGTGGAAGCGCTTGAGTACGGCATGCCGCCCGCGTGTGGACTTGGCTATAGTGAACGTATATTCTGGTCACTAGAAGGTGTTTCGGCACGAGAAGGCACCCCCTTCCCCTTAATGAAAATCGAGATTGACGAAACTACAAAAGATATTTACGGCAATATCATTAATCTTACTTAGCAAGATACAAGATTACTGCGAGCTACTCCAGGGGGGTATAGAAGATGAACGACATTCATCTTCTATATAAAACCCATGAATAATCTACAGCTCATTGACTATATACTTTTACGGTTCAAAGCTGGTCTCTTCGTTGATGATATTGCGGTGCAATTGCGCAGTAGTAGTTGGCTTCAGGCTGATATCTAGGCTGGTTTTGTGGCCGTACAACAACGGCTAAGTACAGTAGCTGTGCCCATCCCAACAAACCAGGATTGAATGCTTCATTGGTCAAAAACTCAAAGATATGAGTATCTATAGTATTCCTTTTGTTGATTCCTTGAAAATCAACACCTCAGAATCATTACCTCATGAATCTGTAGAAAGAATAGTTGGGATGTTTAAGTTAGCAATTCTCTGATTAAGGTCAGTTTATCTTTGTCGAAACTGATACTATCGGTTCGCAACGTGTCCGCTAGTGCGAGCCAAGCATAAGCACTATGATTCTGCCATGGTGTTTTTGTTTGCTATGATAGATTTATGATTAAGTGGCTACTTGTCGACATAGGCGATGTTCTTCTTTTGAAAAACAGAGACGGCTATAAAAGCTTCACGGAGTTACTGGCGGAGGAACTTAGTATTGATACCGAGCTAGCGCAAG
>JAJYAA010000025.1 GCA_021779755.1 bacterium
TGCCAATCTGTAATCGGCTGTAGAACACTTGAGCAACTTGCGCTTGATCGGTCTTGTCTGAAGCCTCTTTTTGTATAATCGAAGCTAATGTAATACCTTGAAACAGCGTCAGACCATGTTGCTTGATGCCGGCTATCAAATTATTATCTACCAAGTCAGCATAAAACTGCTTAAAGGTATACCGTAATATGTCCTGCACCGTCGCACCTACATTAAATTGGTAAGTCTGACCATAAATATATCCCTCGAGGTCCGCGCTAGCCGGTTTGCCGTCAAATAGCGGCGAATCATACGTTTGCGCAAGTGCCGTATCGACATCATGCGTGCTAAAACCAGCGCTAAGTAAAACCTTACGGTCCTGGGACAGCGTTGCACCAGGCAAAAAGGTCATATTGAAAGTATCAACTCTACCGTTAACTAAGTGTTTGACTATCTCTGGAGTTGACTCCGCCGGCGACAGCCGGTAGCTACCAGCCTGCAAGCTACCCCTCTCGCCTGATAGACGCGTGTATATGTCAAAGGCTAGGGAGCTACGTATAATTGCTTTATCAGCCAGTAGTTGGCCAATTGCGCTAGGGGTCATACCCGGCTCAACTTTGACGGCCACTAGGTGGGATTTATCACTAATCAGTGGCTTAAGCTGAAAACCATACCAAACGCCTAAACCAACCAATAACAGTACTGCGCCAGCCAGTATTTGCACGACAGCCCGACGGGAACGCTTCTTTGTGTAACGCAGGCCAGTAGCCTGCCCATTAATGGGCTGTTGCTTGATAACACCCAGCTTATCGCCAATGATTGACGACGGGTTTATATCGGCCTTCTGGTGAGTCGTCCGGTGTCGAATTGGCCACCAATTAAACACCACTCGCCTCCAGGTAATCCTGAAGTATAATAGCCGCCGCCTGGGCGTCAATATCGGACTTGGTATATGGCCTATTGTGGCTCGCTAACCGCTGTTCCGCTAATACACTAGTTAATGATTCGTCCTGAAACACAATATCGGGCGCAATGTCTTGGAGAGTTTTGGCAAAATCTTCAACGTAGTGTGTCTGAGCAGTTGGTTCACCTGATTGATTACGTGGATATCCTATAACAATAACCTTAGCATCCTGGTCAATAATTATCTTTGCTAGACTAGCCAATTCATCGCCGTCAACATCGACCGTGTCGAATGGCACGGCAATACGCACCGCGCTGTCAGCTACGGCGACGCCAATACGCTTTTCACCAACGTCTAAACATACGATGTTTTGACTACCCATTTTGGAGTTTGAATTCAACCGAAATCTTATTTACATCTGTCGGCACGGTACTAACCCAGAAGTAAGAGAAATGAACATCGACGTTATTAACACCCGGAATGGCACTCAGGCTCGCTTGAACATCTCCAAATATCTTACCCTTAACCTGCTCTTTGATCTGGGATGCGTCGATCTGTGGTCCAATCTGTCCTGTGCTAGTTATCTTGACCGTGCTAACTCCGTTATTGGTCGTGTAGTCCGATAACTTAACGTTACTAATGCCGTCGTCGTAAAGCCTTTGGTTCTGCGTACCAGACAATTGCTTGTTCAGACTTGCCTTTAGAAAAAGTTCCAAATCAGACTTGGCAATACCGATGATTGAATAGGTCACCGAAGCAGTCAACTGCGCCTTGCCGTTAGCAGCCTCGGCATCAACAGCCGGTACCGAGACTGGCGTTGCCATGTTGACCGTAAAGCTATCGCCAATCACAGTTTCGCCGTTTGTGAACTGTTTGATCAGCTGCTGTTTAATACTATCGGTCGACTGCTGCGACAGCTGAGTAGTGGCTTTTTGGATATCGTCAGCTGTTACAACGGTAGCGATCCTCGACGTACCACCGGTCATAGCACTACCGTCAGCGCTAATGCCGCTAAAGTCAGACTGATAAGACCTAGCCGATAGGTTGTACGCTTCACCTGGATTCTCGGCCTCAACAGCAACAGTCGCAGAGTCTTGGATAAAACCATTCGTGCCGACCTGTGTCCCTTGCAGGGTTGCCGCCTGAGTGCTAACAAAAACATAAGTGCCGTCTGTAAACGTCGTACCGGTCGGCACGGTCAATGGCGAACTAGAGACTGAGGTACGCGTAATTTTCATTGTCCCAGTAGCCTTAACGCCCAGGTCTTTTTGACCCGTGGCGTCAAATGAGATGCTGACATCTTTTTTAATCTGCTGTGTTTCGGACTGAATTGTACCATTGGTAACGTCAGATGCCGTCGTGCCGCCCAATGTGACCGTTGTACTGACCGGTTCTGGGATCGTGCGAGCCGTGATAACAACCGTAGCGGCCGGCGCGAATCCGATTGCCCACACCAAAAATGCCGTCAACAAAACTCCCAAGCTAATACCGATGAATAACTTCTTGCGAAAGGTGTTAAAGTTCGGTACCTTGACACCACTTTTTGATTTAACAGGCTTTTTAATAGCATCGCCAAGAGCGGCAACCGACATAGACTTGTCGTCAATCTTGATCGCACTAATCTCTTTTTCAGATGGCTCGTTTTTATCACTGACGACATCGGCTGTTTTTGCCAGCTCACCAACCGATAATTGAGATCCATCGATGATATCATCTGCGTCATCCAGACTCAGAGCTGAAACCTCAGCCATTTCTGGTTTGCTTTGCAAGTTTTTTGCAACAGGTATACCAGCAACAGATGATAATGCAATAAGCGCCTGGTTGTTGGTAATCAGCACAAGTCGCTTGTGGCTAGTACTGGCCATGCGATCCAGCAGACGCAAATTCACCGCACTCTGCAAAATACCAACATGCTTAGGCGGCACGAGAGCAACAATGTTCTCCTTACAGGCCTTTATCTTGCCGATAATTGCCGTGATATCGTCTTCGACATCAATGTAAATAACGTCTTTATTCATAACTATATTCTAAGTATCCGATTCAGTTTTTCTTTAATTGAATCGCCGTCTCCACTACCCATTATTGTATCATAGCCAACCCGTAGTAGACCCATGGCGGTAATGTACGTATGATCCAGTGTCCCACCTGTTGTATCGGTCACACCAATCACTTCTGAGGGCTGGATGTACTGAACAGTCAACTTTTTGGTAAATGGTAATTCTTTGTGCCAATCTTCGCGTTTCAAGGCCTCTACCAGCTTGGTCAAGCTCGCACCACCACCACATAGCAAAATGCGGTTTGGCAAATGGTCAACCGAATCGAACTCACTGAGCGCCAATTCAACACCAGCTACCCAAACCTCGAGCGTCTTGTCAATCGCCGCATTCACTTCTTTGGCAACGGCCGGTTTAATCTGGCTATTATCGATGTTAACCTTTAACTTCTCGGCATCTTTGTACGAAAGCTCCATTTCACTAGCAATCGTACTCGTAAAGCTGCGACCGCCAATACCGAACATCTTGGTTCCTTCGACACCTCCATCGTTTACAACCGCGATATCCGTCGTACCACCACCAACATCGGCTAGGATTGCCGTGAAGTTACTACTAGCGTCATTGCCCAGAACACTGCGACTAACCGCAAACGGTTCGGCAGCAACTGCCAACAATTCAAGCGATAATTCATCGGCAACGCGCTCCAGGGCACCGATATGCACCATTGGCGCAAAAGCCGTATAGATCTGGACAGCGACATCTTTGCCTTGAAATCCTATTGGGTTGCTTATCTTGTAACCATCGATATGAATACTGACTAGGGCGCTGTTGACCAGTTTAACTTCAACATCTTCGTTACCGGTTTCTAGGGCGATTTGCTTTTGAGCTTTGTTTTGAGCACGCTCCTGAACCTTCTCGATAATAAATTCCATTTCGGCGGTATCAAGTGGTCGATCGGGCTGTGGCCGACGGTAGCGAATCGTGTTAGTGACGCCTTTTACCAGCTCACCAGCAATACCGATAACGACACGCTTAGCTTGCAAACCAGCTTGTTCTTCGGCTTCACTCAGAGCATCTTCGCAGTTGCGAACAACACCGGCAATATCAGCAATTGCACCCGAGTGCATGTCACTTAATTCCTGACGAGCACGTCCAACACCTACAATATTTAATTTATCGTCATCAATTTTAGCAATTAACGCTTTTACAAACTCCGTTCCGATGTCGAGGGCGACAATATAATCGTTTGATATATCGGCTTTGCGGCTTGATCGTAGTTTTTCGAATACCATAGTTAATCTCCATTATATACCAAAGGTGCTTATGGTCACAAAGGTTGTATTTTATTACGTTTTGTGATATAATAGAAAGATGGACAATCCCCGCGAACCGAGGCCTATGCACAGGCGGCTCGGTACTGAAGAAAGCAGACCGAGTCAAGGCGCGGAATACTTCGAGCATGAATTTGCATTTATGGAGGACTTAAGCAATCTAGTCGACGTACTAGAGAGATACGAGGCGCCAAGCCGGACATCGACTCAGTTTGAATTACTGGGTGGAGTTAATGAACTACGTAAAATGCCAGAGGATATATCCTGGATACCAGGCAGCGAAGATCCAAGCGCAATTCATATTACTTTAGTAAGCGAAAACCACAAAGCCGTATCTACTACCATAGAAATTTTTGGCAGCTTCGGTGTTATATACATATCAAGAAGCACACGGAGTAAAACCGATGATTTGCAAGATGCGCTGAAGAGTGAGTATTTATCGAAGTGTCTTCAGACGGAGTTTATTAACCCTGATAACAGCGATGTTATTATTGGAAACAACGGAGTGGCGCAAAACTTACCTAGGATTTCGAACCCACAAATCAATGACTTCCTATTTAGCCTCACCCGACGGGGTCAGGCGCCTGAACTTAGTCGTCTAGCGAGTGATGAAGAACAAGAGGAACTAGTTATTGGCGAGAATATGGTTGACGCACTTAGTGATTGTGCCGTCGGAACATTCAAGACATATGAATATCAGCTAGATGATGACAGAATTCTGTATTTTAACTTCAGTAGGCCGATGAGCGGTTCAACAAAGCTATTGTCCGTAGATCTATTCTATAGAGACTGGGACATGAACAAACTATCCGTTCATGTCAACATGAGCGAAGGACTTGATATAAAATTCAAGAGGATGGATGTCGCCGCAGAAACCGATAACACCAATGTCTTTCCTACTCAAAAGGATTATGCAATCGTACGAAGGGTTATCAGGGAAATTAAAAATAACTTGTTAAAAGATCCTGCTAATAAGCGGGTTATTAGTATCGAAGAGGTCCCCCAGAGTGAGCTAGAAAAAATAGCAGCACCTGAAAACGACTAAACCAGTATGGCTTTGATTCGCCTAATTCCAGCGCTGCTGGATTCTTCTTTGACGATTTTGAACTTTTTGCCACCTTCAGCTAGGTGTCCGGTGTGATCGACGTGCGGACCACCACAGATTTCGAGTGAAGCCACGTGATCGCCCTCGCCCATCTGATAAACCCTGACGGTGTCGCCGTAACGCTCGCCAAACGGTCCGATAGCGCCCATATCTAGGGCTGTCTGAGTTGGGTATTCCGTAAATGTAACCGGTAAATCCGCCTCAATCCAGCCGTTGACTAAATCTTCGGCTTTCTTGATTTCATCAGCAGTCATTTTACTATCGTGATTAAAGTCGAACCGTAAACGCTCTTCGTTAATATTACTGCCGTGCTGACGAAGTTCGGGACCGAATAATTCACGTAAAGCCGATTGCAATAAGTGCGTAGCGGTGTGATATTTTTTGTGAATATCGTCCTGACCACCCAGGCCACCTTTGAACTCACCTTTCGTAGCCGTCCTGGAACGATTGCGCTGCTCTTCCATCCTGGCATCAAATTGCGCGCGCCAATTATCTGGTAGTTCAATTCCCTGCTTAAAAGCTTCTTCGGTCGATAGCTCTACCGGGAAACCATAGGTATCGTAGAGTGTAAATAGGGCCGCACCGGCATCAAAGGAATTTGTCGATGAACTTGAGGAAACATCTGCAGCCCAAGTTTCGACGGGCGCCGGGGCCCCATTCGGAACCTGGAGCGAAGCCGTGTCTGAGAGTTCTGTTGGCAAATTCGTTTGAAGGAACAGCTTCTCAAACTCTTTCAACCCCTTACGTAGTGTCTGGCGGAAAGCTTTTTCTTCTTTGACTAGTACTGCAATAATATTGTCACGGTTTTCGGCAACTTCCGGAAAGTCGTCGTGATATAAATCGGCAATTACCGGCACAATTTGTTCCATAAAGTTCTGCTCAATGCCCAAATCAAATGCGAAGCGAACGGCGCGGCGAATCAGGCGACGCATGACATAGCCTTGCTCCTTGTTGTTTGGCACGCAGCCATCAACCGCCAGGAATGTCGCGGCGCGCAGATGGTCAGCGATAACACGCATACTTTCGGTATGGCTGTCGTAGCGCTTACCGCTTAACTTCTCGAGCTTTTCGATAATTGGCAACATCAGGCTGATCTTGAAGACATCCGGGTCGCCAAGTTTGGCAGCGGCGATGCGCTCCAGGCCTGAACCATGGTCAATATTTGGCTTTTCAAGCGGTACGAACTCACCCTCTGACACTTTTTTATAAGCCATAAAGACGTTGTTACCGATTTCCATAAAACGTCCACAATCACAATTGGGATGGCAAAATTCGCCAAATTCTGGGTTGTGTTGCGTACCGAAATCATAAAACATTTCACTGTCCGGTCCGCAAGGGTCGCCAATCGGTGTTGTTTCAGGTGAACCGTTACGGCTCCACCAGTTTTTGCTGCCATCGTAGTAAAAGATCCGCTCGCCTTCCTTCACTCCACGTGCGTAGCCGTCCTCTTCGGAACCGATCTCTGCCTCACCAGAGCTAAGTCCAGCAGTTTCAAACAGACCCTTCCAAACACTGGCAGCCTCGGTGTCTTTGGGAATTCCATAACGCTCATCACCGATATAGCAAGTGACATATAAGCGGCTCATGTCGAGGCCGACCACTTCACTCAAGAACTCAAACATCCATTCAATTTGCTGCTTTTTAAAGTAATCGCCCATACTCCAGTTACCTAGCATTTCAAAGAAAGTCGTATGACGGTTATCGCCAATGTCGTCAATATCTTGGGCGCGCAGACAGGTCTGAGAATCGGCGATGCGCTGCCCATCAGGGTGCGGCTGACCGAGTAAATACGGAATCATCGGCTGCATACCACTGCCGGTAAATAGTGTCGTTGGATCGTCTAATAGGACTAGCGGGGCGCGTTTAATCGTGACATGGCCACGTTCTTCAAAGAATTTCAGATATGCATTGCGGATTTGTTGAGCGTTCATCTCTGTTATTGTATCAGCTTCTATAGTTTTTGCCACTACATTGACGTATTACAGTTTAGTTGTATAATTTATACACGTCTACTCCGACAACATGGATTGGATTGACATGACACAGAAGAGCGCCACACAACTAAGGTTGCTGGTCTGGGTGATATTGGAGGTAGCCCTCCTCGCCCTGTTTGGACTCGCAAGTGACTTCACGTTCACGAAGCACATGGCGATCTCCACTCTCATCGTCTGGTGCGCTGTCGCCTACGCGACGCTGGTCACTATCAGCTGCCTTGTCGTCGTAGACGCAAGGCGGCTCCAGGCAATCAGCTACCCGTCACAGAGCGATGAGTAGTACGTCCGCGCAAGCCTCCGCTTACCAATCCGGGTAAGGCGGAGGCTTGCGCGGTTTTTCATCTACATAGAAGCCTAAACTACTATTCCGCCGCCTAAACAGATTTCATTATCATAAATAACAACTGATTGACCAGGTGTGATTGCTCGTTCGGTATTAACTAACACCAAATGGACATTACCTGCCTCGTGACTAAGTTCTGCTTCTACTAATTTGGCGCGGTGGCGCACGCGAATCTGGTATTTGCCATTTGCCGGCGCGTTATTAATCCAATGGATATTGCTCAGATTAATCTCTGTTTTCCATAGAGAAGCGTCATTTAGGTCGGTCGTAACATAGACCTCGTTCTTGTCCATGTTTTTTCCAACCACGTAGTAAGGCAAGCCGCCGCCGACATCTAAACCATGGCGCTGACCTAATGTGTAAAAGATAGCACCATCATGGCGTCCCAGCAGTTTACCACTTGATTTGTCGATAATATCGCCTGGCTTTTGCTGGACATAGTTATTTAAAAACTCGCGTATTCCAACCTGACCCACAAAACAAATTCCCTGACTATCTTTTTTGGCGGCCGTATAAAGTCCGCGTTCTTGGGCCATAATACGAACCTCCGGTTTAGTCAGTTCACCAAGCGGAAATAACGTCTTGCCAAGCGCCTCGCCCGTAACGCGGTACAAGAAATAGGTTTGGTCTTTATTGGCATCGACTGCTTGCATTAGGGTGCCGTCTTTAACCCGGGCATAATGTCCGGTGGCAATCATGTCAGCGCCATCCTCTAGAGAAGCGGCTAGAAATAGCTTAAATTTCACCTCTTGGTTACACATAATATCTGGATTGGGCGTACGACCGTTTTTGTATTCATCGATCATGTAATCGACCACTCTGTGTTTGTATTCATTCTCGAAATCAAAAACTTTAAAGTCGATACCCAACTGCACGGCAACCCTCTTAGCATCAGCCAAGTCATCAGCCCACGGACACTTCATACCAGGCAGGTCCTGGGTCCAGTTTTTCATATACACGCCAGTAACATCGTAACCCTGTTCGACTAATAGTGCGGCCGTTAATGATGAGTCGACGCCGCCGCTCATACCTACATAAACTTTGGTCACTGGCCGATACCTACATAGAACATCATAATTCTAAATACTTCACTAACTGCCAAAGTCCAACCGCGCGGATTAGTCCACCACCACATCGACCAGTCTCGATCATTTTGCGCCGAATGGTTGAGTATAGTCACGCCAGTCGCTATTTTGTGAAATTCCAAACTTGCGCGCTTTTGATGATAGCCTGATGTAACTAAAATGATGCTCTTGATATTTAAATTATCAAAAATAGTCCTGGTATTCTCGGCGTTTTGCTTAGTAGTATTGGAATACTCATCCAGGTAAATTGCCGACCCAGGTACGCCCTCTGACACCGCTCTAGTCTTCATCGCAGCGGCATTACTAGGGCCACTTTTGTCCTGCGCCGCACCAGAAAAGATCAAAATTTTTGACCAACCTTTTTTATAAAGTTGAATAGCCTCATCGGTGCGAGCATTCGTATCGCCACCGCTAACTGCAACAATTGCATCAACAGGCTGGCACGGGCTCAACGCACTAACCGTCTCGTTACAGCTTTTAATGTCATCGGGTTGCAGATAAAGGCTAAGGCCTATAATGCTGGCTATCACTAACACTGGTAGCATAATTAACGTACGAATCATCGAGCAGTCCTCGCATATTCGCGCTTAACTTCCTCTATGATAATCTCGGCGGCCAAATTTATATTTTCTTTATCAGACAAGTGTCCCAATGTCAGGCGCAAACTACCATCAGCAACTTCTGGCACAAGTCCAATAGCCGTCAGGACATGCGACCGCGTTCCTTTGTTGGCTGCGCAAGCACTACCTGTCGCCACTAATACGTTACGGCCCTCTAGCGCAAAAACCATACGCTCAGCATCTAGGTTAGGAAATGAGATGTGCAAGTGGCCAGCCAGTCGATGCTTCGGGCTACCAGACACCACAGCCTCAGGAAAGGCCGACGTCAGCTTGTGTTGCAAGGAATTACGTAACTCCTGGAGTCGTTCTGATTCATATTTACGGTGTTCACACGCTAGATCTAGTGCTTTTGCAAATCCTACCGTGCCGGCAACATTCTCGGTACCACTACGCAGGCCGCGTTCTTGGCCGCCACCAACAATTTGCGGGCTTAGACTAACATGACTAGCCGCCCATAATAACCCGACCTGTTTTGGACCGTATATTTTTCCAGCGTTCATTGTCATCATGTCTACGCCGAGCCGCGCGACGTTGCAATCAACTTGCCCAATACCTTGTGACGCATCGGTATGCAGATAGATTGGCGTGCTATCACCGAGCGCCAAACGTTCCTGGCGAGTTTGTTTGACTAATTGAGCAATATCCCGTAGCGGCTGAACGGTGCCGAGTTCATTATTAGCAAGTGCCACGCTAACAAGTTGAGTTTGCGGTGTAATCGCTTCCTTCAAAACTTCAACCGATATCATACCCCTAGCATCAGCGGCTACTATCGTATGATCATGAGTTTTAGCCGCCGACAGCACAGCATGATGTTCAATGTTGGGCACGACGACATGGCCACTAATACTACCAAAAGCCAAATTAATTGATTCGGTTGCCCCAGCCGTCATGACAATTTCGTCTGGTTTGGCACCAATATTCTGCGCCAGTGAATGCTTCGCTTCTTCGTATTTGCGACGCACCAAAATAGCCGGTGAATATGGGCTAGATGGGTTATAAAACTGCTCGCTAAAGTATGGCTGCATAGCGACAAGCACACGACTGTCCACGGGTGTCGCAGCGGCATGATCGAGGTAAATAAAGTCTGTTTCCACTTGTTTATTATATCAGCTAAGCAGCCAGATCGTAGCGCGACTGGTCGAGTTTTTGACTGACTTGCTGGTTACTGGCGATAGTAGTTGGCGAGACGTGGTAGAGTCTAGTGGCAACGTGCTTATAATATCGCTTCGTCAGACTAATAAAACCATCTAACTCATCACCGACGACAGTTTCATATTGTCCGCCATCAATACTCTTGAAAACTCCATCCTCCGCTACGACATAACGTATCGTCCGAGACTGTGTCCGATCAATTGATTCAGCGTGATAAAACCATTCATTCGAGTGTGTTGAATGCGGCGATAAAAAGAATTCTTGACGACTAACCTGTCGTGGCTTTTCGATCAAGCTAGCCCCTATTGCACTCTCTTGGTTAGTTAATAGTCTAAGTTTTTCATCCCTCAGGCGCGCTTCATCCGCAGCTGACCTATTATTAAATTGACCAGAGATTAAGATCGCAAGAACGCGCTTAGCTAGGTTCATCCTCGTCTCCGTAACAAGCGCTCAATCTCGGCCTGACGCAGTTCAAAAAGCGAGTCGCCTAATGCGATAATTTCTTGGCGAACTTGACGTTCTGTAATTTCTTCAGCTAGACGCACAGCTCGCCGTTCATACGCCGTAGACCCTCGAGTTAAATCCGTGCTATCATTCCAAGGCTTATACTGATTATCAATATCAAAGGTTGCCTGAACAGGCTCGCTGGTGGCGGGTTTGTCGGTCCATTCATTGTTGGGGATCTGAAATGCTACCTCTGGTGCAGACATGACTCGTAAGGCCTCGATTAAATTGATGCTTGTTAAGATATGTCTGTTTTAGAGTGCGAATAACGCATGCGCATTTGCGGTTGTCACAGCAGCGA
>JAJYAA010000054.1 GCA_021779755.1 bacterium
CATCTGCAAAACTAATATTTTCATGCGCCACTGCTGACAAATCTATCGTGTCCTGGTCTATACCAAATCTACTAGCAAGCTCCATGACGGCAAGCACCCTTCTATTACCGGCGATTAGAATAGATAGGCTAGTCTCATTGCCAGTAAACCTGTCGGCTAACTCATCAAAACTCACTTGTGGCTCAATATCGTAATGATCGGCATGATCCATAATATAACGATGCGCATGGGATAAATCGGTAAATGAAGCTATGATAATAGGATTATTCAGACTAAAAGCCGCGCTTGTGACTTCCGACTCCAAGTAGCTTGTTTTATCTAATACAATTGAGTCGGCCAGCTCATCAATACCTTCTTTGGAAAAAGTTTGACGCACCTGAGGTAGTATGAGCACAGAATTTAAAGACACCGTCGATAGTTCACCTGGACCAAATTTTACTCGCTCGGTGGACTTTGTATCAATTGCTCTTTCCATATGTTGCCAAGTTTAACAACTATAAGTCCCTAGTTGCAATAGTTTTTATAATAAAGCTATTTATTACTATTGCGCCTAGCAAGCGCTTCTTTATAGATCTCTTCCAGTTTTTTCGTCTGCGAGAACTCGCCATAAAGCGAGGCTAATTCATGACTGCGTTTACCGTAGCGCTCACGTAATTTACTGTCATCTAATATTCTTACGATACACTCCGATACACTCTTGGCGTTGTTCTTGGCAATTAAGCCATTTTCACCCTCGATGACAACTTCGCTAACTTCTTTATCAATAATAACAAAGGGCAATCCGGCGTGCGCCGCTTCGTGCAGCACCAATCCTTGCGTGTCGGTTAGGGAAGGGAAGACAAACAAGTCAGCAGCAGCATACGCAACTCCTAGCTTCTCGCGCCTTAAGGAACCGGTGAAAGTAATCCGGTCGCCAACACCAGACGCCAAAGCCGCTTCTTCGAGTGTTGGTCGATATTCCCAGTCGCCAACCAGCAGTAGCCGCGCATTTGGACGTTTCTTGATGACGTTCTTGATAGCTGGTATTAGGACATCTAAGTTCTTCTCGGCACTCAAACGACCAGCATACAAAACAACTTCATCAGTTTCGGCGATATCATAATGGCGCTTAAATGATGCCAGCTCGGCCTTGGTTGGCTTCGGCAAAGCATCTACACCAGTCGGAATTGTCGTTAGGTCATACCAATATTCTCGACGCCAAGAAGCTAGCTGCTTTTCGCTCTTGCGGCTCAAAACAACGACAGCGTCACATTTGCTATAAACGATTGGCAACAAACCCTCAATAATATCCTGGCCCCATTTAGTGATTATGGCGCGTGGCTTATAAATCTTTACGAGCTCACGAATGTCTTTTCCTTTAAGCATAAATGTTCCCGGCAGGCCAAGACCAATTAATAAAATACCGGGTACTACAGCAGGGTAGTGGTGAATGAACTGCGCCAGATCAGTTGAATGTTGAGCGACCAGGACGGCGCCAGTTTTTTGAGCCGAGTATACGCCGAGCAAGCCAATCTGGCTTGGTGTAAAGAACTGGATGACATCCAGGTTCATCTTCTTAATCTTGAGCATCTCACGTGCCGGAAAGTACACCGACATATTATAGTCGTCAAACCAGGCACCCTTGATACTACGGAAGCGAATAACGTTTTTCTCTGGCGGCAATTTCGATAACCGCACGGTTTCGGCCGGACAAAAAATAAAAACCTCGTGACCCATAGCCTCAAGATGCTTTTTCGTGATATCCACGACAAAAACAATCCCATTCACTTGGGGGTGATAGCTATCTGTAAAGAGACCTATGCGCATAACTAAATTCCATTATAACAGTTTCCTGTACAGGCCCACCAGCCGAACAGCCGACTTTCTACTATCAAACCTGTCAGCAATCTTTTTTGACAAAGTCCGATACTTAGCAAAATATCGTTTATCATCCTTTAGTTTCTGAATTTCTCTGATAAAACCTGCGTCATCACTCGCACGAATCGACTCATGCCCAAAAGTATTATCATAATCTGGTATATCGCGAACCATCACAGGTAAGCCACTAGCGGCAGCCTCAATCACAACTAATCCAAACGTCTCTTGTTCCGATGGCAACCAGAACATATCGGCCGCATGGTAATAACTAGACATTTGATCCAAAGGTACAATGCCAGCAAAGTGCATATTAATCGGTGGCTTGTCTATCATTCTCTGCATTGCTCTGTTATCGGCAGCAATCTTACCAAATGGCATGCCTCCGACCCAAATAAAATGAACGTCAGGCAAGGCCTTAGCCGCCGTTATGAAACAGTCGACGCGCTTACGTGGCTGGACCTGACCAGCGCCAATTACCACAAACGCGTCCTTAGGAATACCCAGGTCGGCCCGTGTCTTTGTTGGCGAAATCGTACTAGATTTGTATTTATTTGTATCAATACTGTTGTACATTACCTCAATCGGAGATTTCACGCCCAACTCTTTTAATTCGTGTGCGGTTTGATCAGAGACGGCTAGCAACAGGTCTGCTTGATTGTAAAACCAACGTAAATACCAAATAGCGAAGATCTTCCAAAATCTAGCAAAGACTAATGACCCAACAAAAGAGTCGGGAACAACATGCGCCGATATAACAACTTTGACATTCTTTTGAAATAATTT